>JBOGDQ010000110.1:0-1639 GCA_050742975.1 Jatrophihabitantaceae bacterium | reverse complement strand
AAACCGGCCAGCACGACGACGGCAAGGCCGCCGAGGTCGGCCCACCATCGCCCTTCGCTATCGGCGGCCCGCGAGCGGATACCCGCGGCGAAGCAGAGGATGGCGACCATGCCGAGCGGGAACAGTGCGAGCGGCACGATCGCGGCGGCGCGATGGTCGCCGAAGTAGGAAGTCACCGCGGTCGGGGTCGCGGTGAACGACGGGCCGGAGGCGCGCACCGCGTTCTGGATCAGCAGTAGCGCGACGAAGAGCAGTCCGCCTGAGCCGGCGAACTGGTCGACGGACGCGCCCCGCCCTGTGGAACGGACTGCTGGTTGGACTGCTTCGCCGAGCATGCTATTCCGCCGCGTGGACGTGAGCGGTGCCCTGATGGACGACGTCGTACAGGGCGTGCGTGGACGTGAAGCCGGCCTCCAGCACCGAGCGGACGAGTTCGCGGTAGCGCTCGTCGCGGGCCGCGGCCAGATGCTCGGCGGACTGCCACTCGACATAGTTGACGAATCGGTAGCGCGCATCCGGCGCCAGCGCCCGGTGCAGCTGATGGCCGAGGTAGCCGGGCTTGTCCACCATGTACGTATTGACCGCGCGGAACCGGTCGAGGAACTCGACGTCCCGCCCGTCCGGAACCTCGAAGCAGTTGATCAGTCGTACCATTTTGCCCCCTGAAGACTTCGTTGCGCATGTGTGCAATGAATGCATGACTGTATAGTCCCAGGCGTGTCAGTCTGTCAATGCCGAGGATCAGGCGATTGATGGCCGAGCCCGACACCGGCCGCGTCGCACAGCGTCGGCGTACCCGCAAGGCCATCGTCGAGGCGGCGGCCCGGCTGCTGCGCGAGGGCGCCGATCCTTCGGTCGCGGACATAGACGCAGCGGCCGACGTCTCGCGCCGCACGATCTACATGTACTTCCCCCGGCTCGACCAGTTGATCATTGACGCCACGCTCGGTGAGATGGCCCAGGCGGGCTACGGCGCGCGGCTCGACTTCGACCGGTACGGCGACGACGTCCACGCGCGCGTCGAAGCGCTGATCCGGACGCTGCTGGACATGTCCGAGGAAGCGCTGCCTCTGGGCCGGCGGCTGCTCAGCCTGACCGTGGACGCACCGGCAGACGCGGACCCGGCCCGGGCGGACCCGGCCGACGCGGGTCGGGCCGGCCCGCCGCGGCGTGGCTACCGGCGCGTCGAATGGATCGAACTCGCCGTCCAGCCGCTGCGCGCCCGGCTGTCCAGGGAGCAATTCGGCCGGCTGGTCTCCGGCCTCAGCGTGCTCATCGGCTGGGAGGCGATGATCGTGCTGCGTGACACCCGCGGCCTGCGTCGCGCCACCGAGCGACGCGTGACGACCTGGTCGGCGCACGCCCTCATCGACGCGATGCTCACCGAGGCCACCCCATGACCGCGAACCCCGGAGCGAATCTCTCGCAACGACCACCTCGCGCGTGAGCACCACGCCGATCGACATCGCCGCGTCGCGAACAGCAGCCTGCGCGGTGGTGTCCGCTCAGCGATCGTCAACCGAAGCAGGGGCAGTCGCTGTTGGCGTCCTCTTGCGGTCAGTGTCTTGGGTTGGTCGCTGTGGGTAGGAGTTGGTGCTCGGCCTGGTCGGCGAGGTGTTGGCGCCAGTGGGCGTTACTC
>JBOGDQ010000109.1:0-4785 GCA_050742975.1 Jatrophihabitantaceae bacterium | reverse complement strand
GCCGCTGCTTGGCCGCCCGGGACGGCCGGGTCGCGCGTCGAGCCGGTGGCGGCGGGGCCAGCGCATCGGCGAGGAGCAGGGCCAGCCGCGCCCGGACCGCGGTGCGGTTCTGCAGCTGCGAGCGGTGCTCGGACGCGACGAGCACCAGCGCTCCGTCCGTGATCCGCGAGGCCAGCCGGTCCAGCACCTGAGCCCGCTGGACGTCGCTGAGGGCAGGTGAGGCCGCCACGTCCCAGCGCAGCTCGACGCGGCTGTCGGTGGTGTTCACGCCCTGACCACCCGGACCGGACGAGCGGCTGAACCGCTCGACGAACTCCGTCGCTGGGACGACCAGACCATCCGGCAGCCCGCGCCGGGGCGACAGGACGACGTCGGTCACAGCCCGGTCGGCGACGCCTGCGCCTCGCGCATCCAGGCGGTGATCTCGGCCGGGTCGCGCGGCAGGCTGGCCGACAGGTTCACCGGCTCGCCGTCGGTCACCACGACGTCGTCCTCGATCCGGACGCCGATCCCGCGCAGCTCGGCCGGCACCGTCCGGTCGTTCACCTGGAAGTACAGGCCCGGCTCGACGGTCAGCACGTGCCCGGCCCGCAGTGTGCCGTCGCGGTAGTTCTCGTCGCGGGCCTGCGCGCAGTCGTGCACGTCGATCCCGAGCATGTGCGAGGTGCCGTGCAGGCTGTACCGGCGGTGCAGTCCCGCGCCCGGCATCTCGGGATCGGGATCGCAGGACACCTCGGCCGTGACGGGCAGGATCCCCCAGTTGTGCAGGTGATCGGCCAGCACCCACATCGCGGCGCGGTGCGCGGCAAGGAAGTCGGCGCCCGCCTTGACCTCGGCGACGCCGGCGGCCTGTGCCTCCTGGACGGCCCGGTAGACGCGCAGCTGCTCCGGCGTCCACTCACCGGAGACCGGCATGGTGCGGGTGACGTCCGCGGTGTACAGCTCGTCCGTCTCGACGCCCATGTCCGCGAGCAGCAGCTGACCGTCCTCGATCGTGCCGTGGTTACGCCACCAGTGCAGCGTCGTCCCGTGCGCACCGGCACCGACGATCGAGCCGTAGCCGACCTCGTTTCCCTCCAGCCGCGCGCGCCGCCAGAACGTGCCCTCGAGCCAGCGCTCGCCGCGGATCGGGCGACCCACCACGTTCGGCAGTTCGCGGGCCACATCGGCGAATCCGCGCGCGGTGATGTCGCACGCGTGCTGCAGCCGGGCCAACTCCCACTCGTCCTTGACCAGCCGCAGCTCGTCCAGCACCTGGCCGATCCGCTCACTGCTCGCGCCCGGAAGCAGCGCGTCCACCGTCGGATCGAACCCGGTCAGGGCGACCGCGTCGGTGCGGTGGTGGTGGAGGTCGTCGGGGAGCGCCGCGAGCGGGCGCGTCGGCAGGCCCAGCGCGGCGGACGTGTCGGCCAGGTCGGGGACGTTACCCACCCACACCGCACCGTGCGCGCGGTCGGTGAAGTACGCGACCTCACCCGGCTGCGCGTACTCGCGCACGTACAGCACGCTGTCATGACCACCGCCCGACGGCGTCATGACCAGCACTGCATCCTCGATCGTCTCGCCGGTCAGCCAGGTGAACGAGCCGGCGGCACGGAACGCGTAGTCGGTGTCGTTTGCTCGGGTCTTGAGCGAACCGGCCGGGACGACGATCAGGGCGCCGGGGAACTGCGCGGACAGGGCCGCGCGCCGCCGGGCCGTGTACGGCGCGACGTCCGGACGGGCCGGATGGGGCATCGCGGGCGCGGGATCCCAGTCGGCCGCGATCGCCGCCTGCAGGTGCTCCGGCATCGGGATGTCGTACGACGTCGACTCTTCGCCGCCCGCGGTCTCGGGGGTGACATCGGCGGCGTCCGGGGTGTCGGTTTTGCTCATATCCGCAAGTCTAGGGCCGTTCTCCTTTAGCCTCGACGCCATGGAGCCAACCGATCGGACGAGCCCGTCGCCATCCGGACCGCTGGACACCGCGCCCGTCCCGCGCGGGCGACCGTCCCGGATCCTGATCGCCGCGGTAGTCAGCGAGCTGGTGGTGATCGCCGCCGTCTGCAACCAGGGCGTGGTGCACGCGCTGACCAAGAATCTCAATACCCACAGCTATGCGGACTACTCGCGCGGTGGGATCGAGGCCGCGACGACGTTCGGCTGGCGCTTCGCCCCGCAGAACGGCGAGCCCACGCACGTCTGGGCCGCGCAGTTCGCGGCGATCGGGACGCTCGTGGTGCTGACGATTCTCGGCGTGCTCGCGGTCGGGCGTGGCGTCGTGACGTTCGGCCGGGTGTTCGTCGGGACGTGGGCTGTCGTCGCCGCCGTGACACCGGTCGCGATCATGGTGCGCGAGCTGGTCGTCGTGCCGAGCGCGCCCGGGCCGCTGCAGTCGCGGGTGGGCCAGTCCGTCTACGGCTACCCGGACTTCGGGCCGGTGATCGTGGCGGGTCTGGCGCTCGGCCTGGTCGTCGGGCTGGTGACCGGGTTGATCGCGGTGGCCACGCGGACGAAGCCGCGCCCGGTAGCGGAGTACGGCACCGACGAGGACGGCGAGTACCTCGACTCCGGCTACGGGTACCGGCCTCAGCAGAGCTCCACGTACCAGCCGCCGCCGTGGGGGACGGAGCCGGGTTCGTCGGAGCCGGGTTCGTCGGCCCCGACGAGTGTTCAGCAGCCCGCGTACCCACCGGCCGCGCCGCAGTCCCCGCCCTGGGGTGAGCCGCAACGTCCGTGGGAGTCCGAGCGGCAGCCCTCTCCCGACCAGCAGAGCTTCCCCGAGCAGCAGAACTCGCCCGAGCGGCAGACGGAGTCGACGCAGCAGTTCGCGCCTGAACGCGAGTTCGTAACCGAGCGGCAGGCGCCTTTCGAGCAGCAGAGCGTCTCCGGGCACCAGACGGAATCGACGCAGCAGTTCGCGCCCGGGCAGCAGACACCTTCCGAGCGCCAGACACCTTCCGAGCGCCAGACACCTTCCGAGCGCCAGACACCGGCTGGGCAGCAGACACCGGCCGGACAGCGGAGTGCCCCGGCGCCGGGAGACACCGATCCGGGATCCGGGAGTCCCACGTGGCAGGCGTGGTCGGCGCAGTCGGCACCACCCGCTCCGCCGGCGCCGGATGCGTCGGGGGACGCACCGGCGGAGGCGGCACAGTCGGAATCGCCGGTGGAACCGCAAGGCCCTCGGGCTGGTTCGACGCCGTCTGACGAGCCCGACGCGACCGCACAGATTCCGGCTGTCCCGGACGATCCCGGGCGGCGTTCGGACTAGCTAGCGGACTCCCGGATGTCCCCGCGCGGATCAATGGACCGTGGGTAGACCACGTAGCCGCCGAGCTCACCGTCGCGCGGATTGTCATCATCGGTCACTTGCAGCACAAGCGTCGCCTCGACTGGCGTACAACGCTCGCCAAGAATGCGCCGGTAGTCGGCGAAGCCTTGGAGACCTGGGCGTAACTGCCCTTCCGCCCGAGCTGCAACCGCGTCCCGTTCGACGTCTGTCCTTGGCTCGGCCATCAGTCGAGATGCGCGGCCCTGCCCAGACGATCCATCCACTCGCCGGCACTTGGCATGGCCGCAGTGAGTTCCACGTCCGCCAGTCCGGCGGAGATCATGCCGGTGAGTCGTCGTCGGTCCTTCGCGCTGAGCGTTTCTGTCCGGAAGTCGCTCGCGGCGATGAGGCTGGCGAGAGTGGCGAAGTCGTAGCGGTGGCGTTGGCGAGCGGAGTCGCCGGGGCTCGTGTGCGCTGCCGCCTTCGCGATGAGTGCGCCGACCAGGGTCGGGCGGAGGATGGTCCCGGCGCGACCTTCGACGGTGATCTCTACGGGTTCGCTGCGGTTCAGTGCCTGGGTGCCGCCGGGTGTCGGCAACGTGGGGCTGCCGGTGACGCCGGTCCGGGAAGCGGCGCGTTCGCCGATGCCGTCGGGCAGCAGCACGTCGAGCTGTGCCTTGTCGCGCCGCCAGCGGTGCTGCAAGCCGTCGCCGGAGATTCCGTCCGGCGCGAAGCCGATCGTGGTGAGGGTTTCCGTGAACCGGCTCAGCATGAGCGGCTCGGCTCTGACGTCGATCACCGCGTCGATGTCGTCGGTCGGTCGTGGCGGGAACGATCCGCGCTCGGCGCAGTGAAGGTGGACCATTTGGCCGCCGATCAACGTCCAGCCGGTGGGCAGCCGCTCGTAGACGTCCATGAGCCCGTGCCAGGACGCGGCCTGCGCGTCGCTCATGGCCGGAAGGGTGATCACCGCGCGCGCTCCTCGCGATACGCCTGGCGTACCAGTTCGAGTGCACGTTTCTCTTCGCGCGGGCCGCGGTGCTCGACTAGATCTGCGGCGAGCAGCAGAAGCGATTCAGCGTAGATCGCCTGATCAGCCGGGACGTCATGTAGGACAACGTTGCCGCCGGACGCGGCGGGGGAGAGCAGGTAATCGTCGATGACGGAGGCCAAGGCGTCGTCGTGGACGTAGGCCTCGACGATGTCGCCTGAGGCCAGACCGCTGTCGCGGCTGAGTCCACCAAGTTGCAGTCGGCCGTCCGAGCGCAGATCGGAAAGGTCCGACGAGGCGGCCCGATACAAGCGCCGCTCAGCACGGTTGCGAAGCAACTTCCGCAACGCGGCGGCACCCTGCTTACGACTGTCTTCGGAGTCCAGTGCCGAGGAGGCCAGTTCGCCGAGTTCAGCCCAGCGTTGGCGGGCTCGAGCGCGCTCCGCCGGCGACACTCCGGCTGCGGAACGGTCACCATCGGACAGCGCGATGAGCGCCCACGCCGACCGCGCCGACAACGGACGACCAGAGGACTTCTGGT
>JBOGDQ010000108.1:0-4524 GCA_050742975.1 Jatrophihabitantaceae bacterium | reverse complement strand
GTGCAGGAGTGGCCGAGATGATCCGGCTCGTTGCTGTCGCCATGGAGCAGGCGACCGGTGCCCTGCTCGATGCCGATCTGATTCGGGCCGAGCACGTCATCGAGGCAGACAGCCTGGTCGACTCGTTGCGGGTGGACCTCGAGGACCGGGCCTTTCAGATGATCGCGCGTCAGCAGCCGGTGGCGACCGACCTTCGGGTGCTGATCACGACGCTGCATCTCGTCGCCGATATCGAGCGCATGGGAGACCTCGCGCTCCACGTCGCCAAGATCGCGCGGCTGCGCTTCCCGGAGGCCGCGGTGCCCGAGGAGGCGCGCGATGTCATCGCCCAGATGGGCGAGGTGGCCCGGTCGCTCGTCACCAAGGTCGGCGACGTGGTGGACGGCCGCGACATCGAGCTTGCGCAGGCCATCGAGGCCGAGGACGACTCGATGGACGCCCTGCGCCGCAAGCTGTTCACTCTGGTGCTGTCACCGCGCTGGGCGCACGGCACCGAGGCCGCGATCGACATGACGCTGCTCGGCCGCTACTACGAGCGCTACGCCGACCACGCCGTCGCCGTCGCTCGCCGGGTCATCTTCATCGTGACGGGTGAGCGGCCGCGCAGAGCGCGATGAATACCCCCTCCGCCCCACTCGAGCGCGGTGGAGGGGGTATTCATCGCATCCCGGCTGACGTAGACTCCGAGCTATTGATTGCGGCTCAATAGCGAGGATGGTCGATGGCCGACTATGACGTGCTGGTCATCGGCTCGGGCTTCGGCGGCAGCGTCACCGCACTGCGGCTCACCGAGAAGGGCTATCGGGTCGGCGTCCTGGAGGCCGGGCGCCGGTTCACGAACGAGACGCTGCCGAAGAATTCGTGGCACATCCGCGACTTCCTGTGGGCACCCAAGCTCGGCTGCACCGGCATCCAGCGCATCCATGTCCTCAAGGACGTCGTCATCCTCGCGGGTGCGGGCGTCGGCGGCGGCTCGCTGAACTACGCCAACACGCTGTACGAGCCGCTGCAGCCGTTCTACGACGATCCGCAGTGGGCGCACATCACCGACTGGCGCGACGAACTGGCGCCGCATTACGCGCAGGCGAGCAAGATGCTCGGCGTCGTCACCAATCCCACGATGACGCCGAGCGATCTGGAGATGAAGCGGCTGGCCACCCAGTTCGGGAAGGCCGACACGTTCCACCAGACGCCGGTCGGAGTCTTCTTCGGGCGCGACGGCAAGCAGGAGCCGGGCGTGACGGTCGACGATCCCTTCTTCGGCGGCGCCGGTCCCGAGCGCACCGGCTGCATCCAGTGCGGGGAGTGCATGACCGGTTGCCGGCACGGCGCGAAGAACACGCTGGACACGAACTACCTGGCACTGGCCGAGCGGGCAGGCGCCGACGTACATCCGCTCACCACGGTCACCGGCGTGCGGACGCTCGGCTCGGGTTACGCCGTCGACACCGCCAGGACCGGGAAGTGGTTCGCGAGCACGCGGACGTTCACCGCCGACCAGGTCGTGTTCGCCGCCGGGACCTACAACACCCAGAAGTTGCTGCACGAACTGCGGGCCACGACGCTGCCGAACATCTCGCCCCGCCTCGGTTACCTGACCCGGACCAACTCCGAGTCGCTGCTCGGGGTGCGGGTGGCAAAGCCTCGGCACGACTACACCGAGGGCGTCGCGATCACCTCGTCGTGGCATCCGGACGAGAACACGCATATCGAGCCGGTCCGGTACGGCAAGGGCAGCAACGCGATGGGGCTGCTCAACACGGTGATGACCGACGGCGGCCCGCGGCACCGGCGCTGGGCGCAGCTGCTGCTGACGCTGTTGCGCAGGCCGCGGCTGGTGCTCATGCTCGTCCCGCGCAAGTGGTCCGAGCGGGTGATCATCCTGCTGGTCATGCAGGCGCTGAACAACTCGATCACGGTGCTGCGCAGGACAACTCGTTTCGGGCGGGCGAAGCTGACGAGCATGCAGGGCGACGGAGAGCCGAACCCGACCTGGATCCCGGTCGCGAACCGGGCGGCCGAGCAGCTGGCGCAGAACGTCGACGGGATGGCGGGCGGGACCTGGGGCGACCTGATGAACATCCCGATGACCGCGCACTTCATCGGCGGCTGCGCCATCGGCGACACCCCGTGGACGGGCGTGATCGATCCGTATCAGCGGCTGTTCGGCTATCCCGGCCTGCACGTCGCGGACGGCTCGACGCTGACCGCGAACCTCGGCGTGAACCCGTCGCTGTCGATCACCGCGCAGGCCGAGCGGGCGATGTCGTTCTGGCCGAACAAGGGCGAGGCCGACTCGCGTCCACCGCTGGGATCGGCGTACGTCCGCATCGCGCCGGTGTACCCCTGCCACCCCGCGGTGCCGGACACCGCGCCCGCCGCACTGCGCACCGGCCCGGTCCCGCTCGGACTGCCGGGGACCCGCAGCGCGTAGCCGGTCCCCGGCACTCGCGCAACCAGCCTGCGTGCGGTCCGTTGTGGGCAGGAGTTGAGCTCTGCGGCGAACAGGGTGATGATCGAGGCCGGGGGAAGGGGCACGTCATGAGTGACTATGCCGCCCAGCCGTGGATCGGGCGGCTGGCCGACAGGTGGGGGCACTACGGACCGGAGGCCCTGTCGGCGTCCATTCTCGGCGTGATCGCGCTCGGGGTGCATCCACTCGGTTGGCCGTACGCGCTGACGGTGCCGTTGACGTTGCTGGTCTTCGTCATCGCCAGCTGGTTGCTGATGCGCCAGCACGATCGCCGCCTGTGCGAGCTGTGCGTGCTGTCGATGCCTCTGAATCCGTCCGAGCAGGCCGTCCGGTACAAGCGGCGATTCCGGCTGGCCCACTCCGGCGGTGAGCCCCGGCTGGTCATCCCGTACCTGATCGTGCTGATCGGCTCGAACTTCGTCATCGGCACGATCACCAGGTTCGGCTGGGCGCTCGTCCAGTCGACGATGATCTACCTGATCGTCTCGTACTCGACGCATCGCCGGCTGCAGCCGTGGTGCCCGTGGTGCCAAGGCGGCGACGGCGGCCACGACGACGAGGACGCTGCTCCGCCGCCACCGCCCGTCGATCGCCGGCAGCTGATCTGACCGGCGTTAGGCTGCGCGGGTGATCGCGCGCGTGTGGCATGTCGGTATCGCCGTCCTGGTGCTGATCGCCCTGGTGATCCAGGTGATCCTGGCCGCCCGCGCGAGCGCCACGCCGCCCGGTCATGCCGTCGGGACACTGTCCGGAACCGGTCTTGGTGGGCGGCTGCTGCGAACGATCAGCTTCTTCACCATCCAGAGCAACATCCTGTCGGGGATCGCGTCCGCGCAGCTCGCCCGCGACCCGTACCGGGATGGGCCACGCTGGCGGGTCGTGCGGCTGGCCGGGCTTTTCGGGATCACGATCACCGGCATCGTCTACTCGACCGTGCTCGCTCGGGTCCATGAGCCGACGGGCTGGGACCAGGTCAGCACCAACACCGTCTTCCACTACGTCGTGCCGATCGCGATGGTGCTCGGCTGGCTGCTGTTCGGCCCGCGCCCACGCGTCGATGCGCGGGTGGTGCTGTTCTCGCTCGCCTGGCCGGTGCTGTACTTCGGCTACGTGCTCGTGCTCGGCGAGAGCACCGGGTGGTACCCGTACCCGTTCGTCGATGTCGCGACCCACGGCTACGGCCGCGTGCTCGTGAATGCCGTGCTCGTGACCGCCGTCTTCGCGGTTGCCGCTGCCCTGTACCTGCTGGGAGATCGCAAGCTGAACCGGCGGGTCTACGGCGAGGAGAGGGCCCTGACGACGCCGGACGGGCTCGGCCGGCCGAGCTGATCGGCCATCCAGAGGCTGGTTCCGACCAGGCTCTCGAGGTCGACGCCGGTCTCGATGCCGAGGCCGTCCAGCAGCCAGACCAGGTCCTCGGTGGCCAGATTGCCTGTCGCGTTCTTCGCGTACGGGCAGCCGCCGAGCCCGCCGGCCGAGGCGTCGATCGTGGTGATCCCGGCGTGCAGCGCGGCGAGCGTGTTGGCCAGCGCCTGCCCGTACGTGTCGTGGAAGTGGACCGCGATCCGATCGGTTGCGATCCCCGCTCGGCCGAACGCGGCGAGCAGTTCGCTCACGTGGCCCGCGGTGCCGACCCCGATCGTGTCGCCGATCGAGAGCTGATCGCAGCCCAGGTCCAGCAGCCGCGTGCCGACCGTGACGACCTGGTCGATCGGTACGGCGCCCTCCCACGGGTCGCCGAAGCACATCGAGACGTACGCGCGGACGGTCATCGCGTTGTCGCGGGCGCGGCGGACCACCGGCTCGAACATTGCGAACTGCTCGTCCAGGCCGCGGTTGAGGTTGCGCTGCGCGAACGTCTCGGTGGCGCTGCCGAAGATTGCGATCTCGGTGATCCCCTTGTCCAGCGCGCGCTCCAGGCCCCGCTCGTTCGGGACGAGCACGGGGTAGCGCACGCCCGCGCGGCGCGTCATCGTGTCCAGCAGCTCCTCGGCATCGGCGAGCTGCGGGACCCACTTCGGGTGGACGAAGCTGGTCGCCTCGATGGTGCT
>JBOGDQ010000107.1:0-4021 GCA_050742975.1 Jatrophihabitantaceae bacterium | reverse complement strand
CGGTTGAGCTGCGACAGCACGACGACGGGTAGATCGAGTTCCTTGGCCAGCAGCTTCATCGCGCGGGAGAACTCGCTGACCTCCTGCTGGCGGGATTCGACCCGCTTGCCGCTCGTCATCAGCTGCAGGTAGTCGATGACGATCAGTTGCAGGTCGTGCCGCTGCCGCAGCCGCCGTGCCTTCGCGCGGATCTCCATCATCGTCAGGTTCGGGCTGTCGTCGATGAACAGCGGCGCCTCGGCCAGTTCGGACGAGCGGCGGGCCAGCCGCGTCCAGTCCTGATCGCTCATGTGACCCGAGCGCATGTTCTGCAGCGCCACCCCGGCCTCCGCGGAGAACATCCGCATCATGATCTCGAGCCGGCCCATCTCCAGCGAGAACACGACGGTCGGCTTGCCGTGCTTGACCGCCGCCGACCGCGCGAAGTCCAGCGCCAGCGTCGAGTTGTGCGTGGGGATCATCGTGGCGCCGGCGAGGTAGAGGTGGTCGTCGTTGTCGACCTGCACGCAGCGGACGGGGACGGACTCCACCGGCCGCACGTCGACGACCTGCCGCACGTGCGCCGCGCCGAGCTCGCCACCGCGTATCTCGTGACGCGCGCACCGGACACCCGACTCGAGGTGGCGGGTGGTCAGCAGAACCGCGGTCGGCCCGACGATCGCACCACGGGCACCGACCAGCGCGGGCACGTTCACGTGAACGCGCCACTCGTGCTCGGCGTCAGCCGTGATGACGGTGCCGTCGGAGAACTCGACGTCGTAACACGGCCGGCCACGCATGACCTCGGTTGCCGCGACGACGCGCGTCGGGCGTCCGTCCGCACCGAGCAGCCACTCGCCGACGCGAACCTCGCCCATCGTCGTCCAGCCGGACGGTGTCGGTAGCGGCGTGTCCAGCGCGAGCGCCTTGCCCGATCCCGGACGGCCGGCGACCGTCACCATCTGGCCGGGGTGCAGGCCGTTGGTGTACTCGTCCAACTGCTGGAAGCCGGTCGGGATGCCGGTGCCGATGCCGCCGGTGGAGGAGATCTTCTCGATCTCGTCCAGCGTGGGCTGCAGCAGCGTCTCGATGTGGACGAAGTCCTCGCTGATGCGCCGCTCGGTGACGTCGTAGATCTCGGCCTGCGCGCGGTCCACGACGTCGTCGACGCTGCCCACGACGTCGGACGAACCGGAGGCGGTGTCGTAGCCCATCTGCACGATCCGCGTGCCGGCCGTGACCAGCCGCCGCAGCGTCGCCCGCTCGCCCACGATCTCGGCGTAGTACCCGGCGTTGGCCGCGGTCGGCACCGTGTTGACGAGCGTGTGCAGGTACAGCCCGCCGCCGATGCGCACCAGCTGGCCGGCCCGGGTGAGCTCCTCGCTGACCGTGATCGGGTCGGCCGGCTCGCCGCGGGCGTAGAGGTCCAGGACCGCGTCGTAGATCAGCTGGTGGGCCGGGCGGTAGAAGTCGCCGGGGTGCAGGACCTCGACGACGTCGGCGATCGCGTCCTTGCTCATCATCATCGCGCCGAGCACGGACTGCTCGGCCTCGATCGCCTGCGGCGGGGTGCGGTCGTAGTCGCCCGAGCCCGACGCCGTCCGCGTCTGGTCAGCCAACGTCATCGGCGCGTGCCCTCCCGATGTTCGATAATGGTTCGCACGCACAGAGCATCCGGGCGAGGTCTGACAGTTTCGGCGAAACTCCCGGAACTACCTGACCGTCCCCGGCTGACTGCGATGCGGTAGCGGTGACGTTAGGGCTTCAGGGCACCGGCCACAAACGGCCCTGTGCACGCGCGTGTGGGCGGCCCTGTGGGAATCGCCGTAAGCGCTGTAGACGACGGGTGGATAACCTGTGGACGACGCCGGCCGCCCGTCCGACAGGCCCCGAAACCCGGGCCCTGCGCCGTCCCCTGGCTGTGGACGGAAGAAACTTCCGGACGACTTCGGCCAAGATCGACAGAGCCGAGCCGTCACGCGGGCGGCGCGGCTCTGTCGGTCACCGGGACGGGCCCGGCGGCAGGCGTGGTGGTGCTCGGCCCCTGTGCTCAGACCGCGGTGACGGTCAGCGGCACGGAGGCCACCACGTCGGGGTGCAGGTCGACAGTCACGGTGTGCGTGCCGACCGTCTTGATGTGGCCGGGCAGCTGGATGCGCTTCTTGTCCAGCAGCGGTCCGCCGGCCGTCTTGACGGCGGCCGCGACGTCGGCCGTGGTGACCGAGCCGAACAGCCTGCCGTCCTTGCCGGCGCGGGCGTCCAGGCTGACCGAGAGCTTCTCCAGGTCCGCCTTGATCTCGCGGGCGTGGCCCAGGTCGCGGATCTCGCGGGCATCGCGCGAACGCTTGATTTGGACGATCTGCTTCTCGGCGCCCTTGGTCCAGCTGATCGCTGCGCCACGGGGGACGAGGAAGTTGCGGCCGTAGCCGTCGGCCACCTCGACGATGTCCCCGGCCAGGCCGAGTCCGGCGACCTCACGGGTGAGGATGAGCTTCATCTGTGCCGCCTCCTCAGCGCGCGGTGGACGTGTAGGGCAGCAGGGCCATCTCGCGGGCGTTCTTGATCGCCTTGGCCAGCTGGCGCTGCTGCTGCGAGGTCACGCCGGTGACGCGACGCGCGCGGATCTTGCCGCGGTCGGACACGAACTTGCGCAGCAGCGCGGTGTCCTTGTAGTCGATGTAGTCGATCTTGGCCGCGAGAAGGGGGTTGGCCTTCTTCTTCGGCTTCCTGATGGGTGGCTTGGGCATTTGCGTACTCCGTGTCGTATCGAGTGGATCTTGTTGCGCGAACGTCGCTGGGACAGCCGGATCGCACCAAGATCGCGAGCGGGTGAGTTAGAAGGGGGGCTCGTCGGAGAAGCCGCCGCCACCGCTGGCCGGCGCGGCCGAGCCCCACGGGTCGTCGGGCTGCGTGCCACCGCCGGTGGGGCTGCCGGTGCCGCCGTCCGAGCCGGACGAACCGAAGCCGCTGCCGGTGGACGAGCCGCGAGTGGTGCGGTTGACCTTGGCCGAGGCGTACTTGAGCGACGGGCCGATCTCCTCGACCTGCAGTTCGATGACGGTGCGCTTCTCGCCCTCGCGGGTCTCGAAGGAGCGCTGCTGCAGCCGCCCCTGCGCGATCACCCGCATGCCTCGGGTGAGCGACTCGGCGGCGTTCTCGGCGGCCTGGCGCCACAGCGAGCAGCGCAGGAACAGCGCCTCGCCGTCCTTCCACTCGTTGGTGTTCTTGTCGAAGCTGCGCGGCGTCGACGCGATCGTGAACGACGCCACGGCCGCACCCGACGCGGTGAAGCGCAGCTCTGGGTCGGCGGTGAGGTTGCCGATCACGGTGATGACGGTGTCGCCTGCCATCGCCGTTACCGCTCGTCCGGGCGCAGGACCTTGGTCCGCAGCACCGACTCGTTGAGGTTCAGCTGCCGGTCGAGTTCCTGGACAGCTGATGGCTGGGCCTGCATGTCGATGACGGCGTAGATGCCCTCGGCGTGCTTGTCGATCTCGAACGCCATCCGGCGCTTGCCCCAGATGTCGACCTTCTCCACGGTGCCGCCGTCGGTCTTGACGACGTTCAGGAAGGTGTCGATCGACGGGGCGATGGTGCGCTCGTCGAGGTTGGGGTCGAGGATGACCATGACTTCGTAGTGACGAAGAGGAGTGCTCAAAGCGACTCGTCCTCCTATGGACTGTTCGGCCGCGGACTCTCCGTGGCAGGAGGTGGTTCATGCCGCTGGGCGACCAGGGCGATCCGTGGCATCCAGGCGGCCACGGGTCTCGGCAGGCGAACCCGGCCAGCCTACCGGGCGGGGCGGCGCATCCCGAAATCGCGGCGGCGCGTGGTGCGGGTGCAAACCGGGCGGCTGACCGCGGCGGGGCGGGGCGGGTGACCGCGGCAGGGTTCGGAATGCGGGCGGCAAGGGCGTGGTCACGGGCCTGGCGGCGAGTGCAGTCAGGCGGACGGCGGCTTGCGCAGCAGGTAGAGGCGCGCGTAGGTCGCGGTGACCAGGGACAGCGCGATGATCGCGGCGATCGCGAGGAGCACCGGCAGC
>JBOGDQ010000106.1:0-5826 GCA_050742975.1 Jatrophihabitantaceae bacterium | reverse complement strand
GAGCTTGACGGCACCGGCCACCACGGCGGCAAGGCACAGCGCGTACCCGGTGAGGTGCCACGGACCGACCGGTATGCGCTCGTGCAGCAGGATCGCGCCCAGCAGCACGGCGGCCAGCGGGTCGGCGGACAGGTTCGCCGGCAGCGTGGCGCCGAGCGCACCGACCTGGAAGGACACCTGGGTCAGCACGATCCCGCCGAGCCCGAGCAGCAGGATGCCGATCAGCGGGACGAACCCCCGCGGCGTCCCGACCAGCGCGTGCATGCCGAAGCGGGAGTAGCGACTGGACGCCGCGTCGACCAGCACTCCGAGCGTGCCGAAGTAGACCCCGGCGACCGCGCCGTACATCGCACCGCGGATCACCGCGCGGCGGCCGCTGACCACCAGGCAGGCGAACGTGCCGAGGATCAGGACGATCGCCACGGCGGTTGCGATCCGGCGCGGGTGCGGCACGTGCGGCTCGCTCGGAATGCCGATCAGCGTGAGGAACACGGCCAGCCCGCCGACGATCGAGACCGACCCGAGGTACTCCGGCAACCGTGGCCGCGGACCGCCGGTCACGAAGCCGACGATCAGCGCGACCGGCAGCATCAGAACCACCAGCGGCTGGACGAGGACGACCGGCCCGGCACTGAGCGCACCGATCTGCAGCAGGAACCCGACGAAGTCGCCGCCGATGGCCAGCAGCCAGCGGGGGTCGCGCACCGTCTGGAGCAGGTGGCGCGCATCCTCGTCGCCACCGGGCCGATGGGCGACCCGGTGCTGCACCACGATCGACGTGCCGTACACGACAGCCGACCCGACGCCGAGTCCGACGGCCAGCTCGATCGACACGTTCGCGAGAGTATCCGGACGGGACCACCGCGCCCGGTAAGCGGCTCAGCGCCGGGGCAGGCTTAGCGGGCTGCGGCGGGCTCGAGCGTCAGCGCGGTGGAGCTGAAGTGCGAGTGGACCCGCGCGTCCACCGGATCGTCCACGGGGTCGGCGTGCACCGCGAGGTGGCGGTAGAGGGTGTCCCGCTGTGCGGGGATGCGGCCCGCGCCGCGGATCAGCTCGATCAACTCGGTGCGGTTGGAGCGGTGCCGCGCGCCGGCCGAGGAGACGACGTTCTCCTCCAGCATCACCGAGCCCAGGTCGTCCGCGCCGAAGTGCAGCGTGAGCTGGCCGATGTCCTTGCCGGTGGTCAGCCACGAACCCTGCAGGTGGTTGACGTTGTCGAAGAACAGCCGCGCAACCGCGATCATCCGCAGGTATTCCAGCGAGGTCGCCTGCGTCCGTCCCTTGAGGTGGTTGTTCTCCGGCTGGTACGTCCACGGGATGAAGCTGCGGAAGCCGCCCGTCCGGTCCTGCACGTCGCGGATCATCCGCAGGTGCTCGATGCGCTCGGCGTTGGTCTCACCGGTGCCCATCATGAACGTCGCGGTCGACTCCAGGCCCAGGCCGTGGGCGGTCTCCATCACCGACAGCCAGGTTTCACCGTCCTCTTTGAGCGGGGCGATCGCGGTGCGCGGCCGCTTGACCAGGATCTCCGCGCCGGCACCGGCGAACGAGTCCAGGCCCGCCAGCTTCAGCCGGCCGATGACGCTCGCGTGCTCGAGGCCGCTGGTGCGCGCGATGTGCACGACCTCGGACGCACCGAGGCTGTGCAGCACCAGCTGCGGGTAGGCAGCCTTGATCGCGCTGAAGGTCTGCTCGTACCACTCGATGCCGAGCTCGGGCGAATGCCCGCCCTGCAGCATGATCTGGGTGGCGCCGAGCTCGACCGCCTCGCCGCAGCGCCGCAGGATCTCGTCCAGGTCGTGCGTCCAGCCCTCGGCGTGGCCGGGCGCGCGGTAGAACGCGCAGAACTTGCACGCCGTGACGCACACGTTCGTGTAGTTGATGTTGCGGTCGATGATGTACGTCGCGATGTTGTCCGGGTACCGGTGGCGCCGCACCGCGTCGGCCGCACTGCCGAGCGCGTGCAGCGGCGCGTCGGTGTAGAGCAGCAGCGCCTCCTCCGCGGCGATGCGGCCACCGTCGGCGGCTCGGGCAAGCAGGCGCGAGATCTCGTTCGACGTCACCGGCTCAGGGTAGTTCCCGCCGGATGCGCGCTTTCCGGCATGTGGTTCCGGCGCCGATACTGCTGGCAGTATCGGCGGGTACAGTCGGCAGTATGAAGACCACGTTCGACATTCCCGAGCCGCTGCTTCGTGACGTGCAGCAGCTCGCACGAGAGCGCAAGACCACCACCAAGTCCCTGGTCGAGCAGGCGCTGATCAAGCTGCTCGACGCCGAGCGTGACGCCAAGCCGTTCATGCTGAAGGACGCCAGATACGGCAGCGGCGGCCTCACACCGGAATTCGAGAACGCGACCTGGGAGCAGATCCTCGAAGAGAGCTATCGCGGACGCGGCACGTGATCGCACTCGACAGCAATATTCTGGTGTATGCGCACCGGCTGGACTCACCGTTTAACCGGCCCGCCTTCGAACTGATGGCCGACCTCGCCGGCGGTCCAGCACGCTGGGCCATTCCGTGGCCCTGCATCCACGAGTTCTACTCGGTTGTTACCAATCTCCGGATGCGCCGCGATCCCACCCCACCCGCCGCAGCGTGGGCCCAGCTCGACGCCTGGCTGGCCGCACCCGGGGTGGCGCTCCTGGGCGAGGCGCGTACACACCTGGACCACCTGCGCGCGCTGACCGTCGGCGCCCAGACCGTCGGCGGCCAGGTGCATGACGCGCGAATCGCGGCGATCTGCCTGAGTCACGGCGTCAGCGAGCTGATCACGATGGACCGCGACTTCAGCCGGTTCCCCCAACTGCGCACGCGCAGCCTGCTGGGCTGAGCGCGCACCCGCTCACACGGCGGCGAACTGCGGTGTCACCGGATCGCCGATGACGCCCACGGCCGCGGCGCGGCGGCTGAACTCAACCAGCCCCTCGACCTGACGGTCCCCGAGCGAGAAGTCCAGCGTGCGGAAGTAGTTCGCCAGCGTGACGGCGTCGAACGGCTCCCACCGGGCAGCCTGCTCGGCGATCTCGTCGACGTGCACCAGCGCCTCGTCGCGGCTGCGGACGAACGCGGTGTGCACGTCCTTGACCAGGCCCGGGTTGGCCTCGGCGTAGTCGCGGCGGGCAGCCCACACCGCGAACACCATCGGCAGCCCCGACCACTCGCGCCACACCTGACCGAGGTCGTACACGTCCAGCCCCCGGCCCGGAGCCTCGTAGGTCGCGCGCAGCGCCGCGTCACCGATCAGCACGGCAGCGTCCGCCTCCAGCAGCATCGCGGTCAGGTTCGGCGGGCAGACGAAGTAGTCGGGGCGGACGCCGTGCACCTCGGCCAGCCACATCCGCGCGAGCAGCACCGACGTCCGGGACGTGGAGCCGAGCGCGACCCGGCGACCGTCGAGCGAGTCCAGCGGCGCCTGCGAGACCAGGTTGACCGACAGCACCGGGCCGTCCGAGCCGACGGCAAGATCGGGCAGCAGCACCAGGTCGTCGGCGTTGCGCAGGTACTCGACCAGCGAGATCGGGCCGATGTCCAGGTCGCCCGCCACGAGCAGCTCGTTGAGCCGGTCAGGGGTGTCCTTGGTGAGCTCGACATCCAGCAGCGCGCCCGATCGGACCAGGCCCCAGTAGATCGGCAGGCAGTTCAGGAACTGGATGTGCCCGACTCTCGGCCGCGACGACGCTGTCACCGTTGCGACCCTACGCGCGCTGCCGATTGCGGTACCCACGCGTCGGGATCCGGTGGCTGGGTACCGCAACAGGCGACGGCGCCTAAGCTCGGCGGCGTGGCCGATGACCTCGAACTCGCGGCAGAGCTGGTCACCGAAGCGGGCCACCTGGCCGCCGAAATGCTCCGCGCCGGCCTGACCACAGAGCACAAGACGTCCGTCTCCGACGTGGTCTCCGCCGCTGACCACGCCGCCGAGAACCACGTCGTCCGCCGGCTGCGCGCGGAGCGTCCGGGCGACGGGCTGGTCGGCGAGGAGGGCACGGACGAGCCGGGCGAACGCACCTGGTTCATCGACCCCGTCGACGGCACCTACAACTTCCTGTCCGGCCTTCCGCTCTGGTGCTCGGCCCTGGCGCTCGCGGACGGCGCCGACCCGGTTCTCGGGGCCGTCTACCACCCCGCGACGGACGAGCTGTGGCTCGGCGGTCGCGGGCACCCGACGACCTGCAACGGCTCACCGGTGCCGCTGCTCGCCGAGCGCCCGCTGGCCGAGCTGTCCGTCGCTAGCTACCTGCACCCGACGACGCTTCCCGACGACAGCACGCGCATCCCGCTGCTGCGGGCGATCCAGGGCGCCGCGACCGTCCGCATGCTCGGCTCGGGCTCGATCGAACTCGCAGCCGTCGCCGCGGGCCGGCTCGGCGCGTGGCTGCAGCTCAACTCGCTGGACTGGGACTGGCTGCCCGGTCTGGCGCTCGTCCGCGGTGCCGGCGGCTCGACCCAGGTGTTCCAGGCACACGGGCAGCGCTGGCACGTCGCGGGCAACGCGCTCGTGGTCGCGCAGATCGTCGAGCTGGTCAGCGGTGCCTGAGCGCATGGGTTCGGATCGCACGGCGCCCGAACCCGATCCGGCCGCCGAGCGCGAGCGCCTCGCGAGCCTGCTGCAGGACGTCGTTGCCGGCCGGTTGACCGCGATCAGCAAGCGGCTGGACGCGATCATGCCGTTCACCGACGACGCCGACGTGCAGCGCCGCATCGGCACCGCGGCCGCCGAGCTGAACGGCGTGATCGCCGACGTCCGCACGAGCATCCTCGACCTGCAACGCGACCCGTCCGGCAGCGGCGACGGCGTGGAGGGCCGGCTGCGGCCGCTGGCGCTCAACGCCGGGCAGCAGCTGGGCTGCACGCCGCGCCTGGTGTTCGAGGGACCGCTGGACACGGTCGACGCCGCGATCGTCGCCGAGCTGGCGATCGTCGCCGGTGAGGCCCTCACCAACGTCGTGCGGCACGCCTACGCCGGCACGATCGACGTCTCGGTCGTGCTCGCCGACGGCGCCCTCACCCTCGAGGTGCGCGATGACGGCGTGGGCCCGAACGAGGAGCCGACGGGTGGCCTGGGGCTGCCGGACATGCAGTTCCGCGCCGAGGCGCTGGGCGGCTGGTTCAGCATCGAGCCGAACGAGCCGATGGGCACGAGCGTCCGCTGGTCGGTGCCGGTGTAGCCGTGCCGGCGCTACCGTGTGGGGCATGCGGAGGGGCGGCGGCAGGACGACCGGGACCTCCCGGCCACTCCGGGGCAACCCCGGGGTCATCACTCGACGCAGACCATCGCGTCGCACGCCAAGCCCTTCACGTCATGAAAGCACTGGCGCGCACGGCAGAGATTGGCTGCCACCGTCCCCCGCAGTCTCCCCGTTGAGCGCGGGATGAGCGGGCGGAAGGACCAGGTCGCCACCGGTATCGCGACCGCGCTGCTGGCAGGGCCGTGGACCCAGCCGCTGATGCACGCCCGCCTCACCGCCGCGCTGGGCCGGCGCGCGGCGCCCCGCTGGGTCGGGGCACTTATCGATCAGGTGCTCGACGCCTACCGCGATCCCCCGTCGGACCGTCCGCGCGAACTCGCCGCCTACCTGCAGACCCGGCCTGCCTGGACGCTCGCGTGGCAGCACCGACGCCCGCCGCGGATCGTGCATTGGGAGCCGACACCTACCGTCGCGGTCAGGCAGCCGTGGCCGATTGCCGAGCTCGACGACGTGTCCGCGCTGTGCCGGCTGCTGGACATCGACGCCGGCGAACTCGCCTGGTTCGCGGACGCCCGGTCGCTGGAACGCCGGGCGAGCGAGCCGCTGCGGCACTACCGGTGGCGCGCGCTGCCCAAACA
>JBOGDQ010000105.1:0-13226 GCA_050742975.1 Jatrophihabitantaceae bacterium | reverse complement strand
GCGCCGGGACGGCATCGCCGCGGTCACGCTGTGCCGGGGCAGCACCAGCGTCGCTTACGCCGACGCGCCGTGGCTGCTGGGCGGGGTCAAGACGCTCTCTTACGCGATCAACATGGCCGCCCAGCGCGAGGCCGGCCGCCGCGGCGCCGCCGAGGTGATCTTTTACAGCACGGACGGGCTGGTGCTCGAAGCGCCGACCGCAACCGTGGTCTGGCGCAACGGCATGACCCTGTGCACCACGCCGATCGGCGACAGCGGCATCCTCGCCGGCACCACCGCCGGCCTGCTGTTCGACAACGCCGCCGCGTCCGGCTGGCGCACCGAGGTAACCACCGCGCGCGTGGCGGACCTGCGCGCCGCCGAGTCGCTGTGGCTGATCAGCGCGACACGCGGTCCCGTCGACGTGGTCGTCCTGGACGGCGCGGCGCGTCCGCGCGACCTGGAGCGCACCGCGACGGTCCGCGGCTGGTGCGGGTTCTAGCCGAAAACCCGTTGTGCATCGGCGTGCGGTGTCGTACCTTTGCGCTACACGGGAAAGGAGGTGGTCCAGGCTTGTATACCAACCGGACACGTGAGGTGGCTGCCCGCTAGCCGCTGCCCGACAACGGACCAGCGTGAGACCTGGCAGGTCGCATGCGCCGCACCGTGTGATCGCATGCATCGCCCGCGCGTCGTTGCTTTCGCGGCAGCGGCGGGCAATACCAGGCAGCTACCCAGCCCCCGAGCCGTCAGCCCTTGTCCAGCCGACCCGCACACGTGCGGACAACCTCGGGGGCTGCCTTACGCCCGGGCACCCGATGCCCGCGCTCACCGGCGACCTGCTCAGATCAGGTTGACCAGCCGGTAGAACGGCTTGGCGGTAGCGGTCAGCATGCCCTGCTCGGCCAGGAACGCCATGATCTTCTCGCCCATCCAGCGGCGGGTCGCTCTGTTGTGCGGGTTGGCGCGCGCCGCACGCACCGCGCGGTCGACGTCCAGGCCGACGTCCGCGTATACCTGCGGATTGATCAGCGTGTGCACCACGAACGCCGAGACGATCGCCGACGCGGTCGTGGCGATCAGCTTGCGGATCGGACCGAGCGCCGGCATCTGCCGCGCCACTTCGTCGCGTGCGAACCGCACATGCCGGGACTCCTCGACGACGTGAATCCGGTTCACCATCCGGATCAGCGGGTTGATCGACTCGTCGTTCATGGTCGCGCGCTGCAGCCGGTCGGTGACCTCCTCGGCGACGAGCACCGGCGCGAACACGGCCGGTCCGCGTGCCGTCGCCTTGTACAGCCGGGCGAGGTGGTGGATCGCCTTCGGCGGCCGGTACGTCGGCAGGCCGAGCCGGTTGAGGGCCTTGGCGAACATGATCACGTGCCGGGTCTCGTCGCCGATCTCGGTCAGCGCGAAGTGCGTGTGCGTGGCCTGCGGATCCTGGTGGTACGCGTACCTCGCCAGCATCTGGATCAGGATGATCTCGAACCACAGTCCGGTGCCGGCGATGCTGGCCAGCTCATGCTTGGACAGGGCGATCTGCTGCTCGTCGCTCATCTCGTCCCACAGCCGGGTGCCGTACAGCGAGACGCGCTCCAGCGGCATGTACGCCATCGCGTCCTCGACGGCCGCGTCCCAGTCGATGTCCAGGTTCGGGTCATAGGAGTTCTTCGACGACGCGTTGAGCAGCCGGGTCGCCGTCCGTTCACGCTGGGTCTTTGCCTCGACAGCAGTCATGTAACACGGTGTACCAGGTACTGCTGAGTAGGACAAGCTGTCACAGCTAGCTCGGCAGCAGCGGTGCGTCCCGAAGGCCCGGCTACGCTGGCGCGCGTGGGGGAGCAGGCACGCGACGGGCGCTCGACGCGCTGGGATCCGCACCGTCGGGAGCGGCGGATCGCGATCATCAACGCCGCGGTCGCGGCCATCGAGCAGCACGGTCCGGACGCCCTCACCGGACAGATCGCCGAGCTGGCCGGTGTCCCCCGGACCCACGTGTACCGGCACTTCGACGGCAAGCAGGCGCTGGATCTGGCCGTCTCCCGACACGTCGCAGGCGAGCTGGGTGGACGGATCCGCGCAGGCATGACCAGGCCCGGCTCGCCGCGCGAGATCATCAGCGCCTCGATCGAGGGGCACCTCGGCTGGATCGAGGCGCACCCCAACCTGTACCGGTTTCTCGCCCAGCACTCCTACGTGGTCGCCGAAACGGGGACGCCGTCCGACGACGCCAAGGCGGTCTTCGCAGCGGAGCTGACCGCACTGCTGCAGGGGTACATGCGCCTGCTCGACGTCGACACCGGCCCGGCCGAGCGGGTCATCGTCGGCGTCGTGGGCATGGTCGACGCGACCGCGGCATGGTGGCTCGAGCACCGCGACGTGCCTCGTGCCGAGCTGACCGCGGCGCTCACCGACCAGGTGTGGCTGGTCATCGACAGCACGGCCCGCTCGCTGGGCCTGGTTCTGGATCCCGACCGGGCCCTGCCGGCGCCGCCGGGCTGACCGGTCAGACCCGTGCGAGCCGGGCGTTCAGATGCGGGGCGAACGGCTGGCCGGCCGGGGCGAGTTCGCTCGCGTAGTGCAGGTGCTCGTCCGCGAGCGCGTACAGCCGGCGCTCGCCGTCGACCGGTTTTGCCGTCGGCGCAGGAACGACTGACGTGGTGGCGAACTCCCAGCGCAGGTCGGTCGCGGTGCCGGTGAACTGCAGCGCCTGACCGGTGTTGGAGGCGAGGATCACCTCGACGTCGTCGTGGCCCGCACCGCGGCGCCAGAAGCCGCTCTCGCGCCAGGCCTGCCGGATCACGGCGCCGTCGGCATCGAGCAGCCAGCTGCGCGATTCGTAGGCCAGGAACGGGCGCCCGTCGTGGACGAAGCGCAGCTGCTGACCGTAGGCGAACTCCGCGCCGGTGGAGGCGACCACACCCGAGCCCGCGCCCTGCCACACCCCGACGAGCGGCAACAGTGCGAGCAGGCCGTCGTGGATCGGTGGCCCGCTGCGCAGGTCGGCGGTGTCCGGCTGCATCCGTCGCTATCGCTGACCGGCGAACAGCTTGGCCAGGATGTAGAGGGACAGCGCCGCGATGCTGATGAACGTCACGACCAGGATGACGAGGTAGGCGGCTTGCATTCGGTCACACTATCTCCCATGACTGCTCTTCCGCGGCGTCCACTCGTCATCAAGTGCACTGCAGGCCCGGACGATCCAGAACGGTGCTCGCAGGCGTTTACCGTCGCCGCGACCGCGCTCGCATCCGGAGCGTCGGTCTCGCTGTGGCTGACCGGGGAGGCCGCCTGGCTCGGCGTGCCGGGACGGGCCGAGGCGTTCGAGCTGCCGCACTCGGCGCCGCTGGCCGACCTGCGCGACGCGGTGCTGGGCGGCGGCACGCTCACGGTCTGCACCCAGTGCGCTGCGCGGCGCGGCATCGCGGAGGGCGACCTGGTGAGCGGTGCGCGCATCGCCGGCAGCGCCTCGTTCGTCGAGGAGATCCTGCAGCCGGACGTGCAGGCGCTCGTCTACTGAGCCGCGATAGGGGAGTTTCCGGTCCGACAGGTGGACGGGAAACTCCCTGATCGGGCGCTACTGGAGCTGGAGCGGTACCTCGACGAGGCCGGGCTCGAAGGCCTGCACGTCCGTGCGGACCTTGCCGTCCTTGTGCAGGACCGACAGCGTCCACCGGCCGGGTGCGGCGAAGAACCGGAAGTCGCCCGTCGCCGACGTCACGACCTCGGCGGTGAACTCACCGGTCGAGTCGAGCAGCCGCACGTACGCCGAAGGGACCGGCGCGTCGTCGTTGCTCACGACGCCGTAGATGACCGTCTCGTTGGCCAGGTCGATTCCCGCGGGCAGGCTCGGGCTCTGCGCCGGCGCTCCGCACACGTCAGGCCCCCAGCTCGATCGGGACGCCGACCAGCGAGCCGTACTCGGTCCACGAACCGTCGTAGTTCTTGACGTTCTGGTGACCGAGCAGCTCGTGCAGGGCGAACCAGGTGTGGCTGGAGCGCTCGCCGATGCGGCAGTACGCGATCGTGTCCTTCGCGTCGTCCAGGCCGGCCTCGTCGACGTAGAGCTTGCGCAGCTCGTCGTCGGACTTGAACGTGCCGTCCTCGTTCGCGGCCTTGCTCCACGGGACGTTCAGCGCCGTCGGGATGTGCCCGCCACGCTGGGACTGCTCCTGCGGCAGGTGGGCGGGGGCGAGCAGCTTGCCGGAGAACTCGTCGGGCGAGCGGACGTCGATCAGGTTCTGCACGCCGATGGCCGCAACGGTCTCGTCGCGGAACGCGCGGATCGACAGGTCCTGGTCCTTGGCCGTGTACGAGGTCGTCGGGCGTTCGACGTTCTCCTTGTCCAGCTCGCGCCCGTCCAGCTCCCACTTCTTGCGGCCGCCGTCCAGCAGTTGCACCTTGTTGTGGCCGTACAGCTTGAAGTACCAGTACGCGTAGGCGGCGAACCAGTTGTTGTTGCCGCCGTACAGGACGATCGTGTCGTCGTTGCTGATGCCCTTGGAGCCGAGCAGTGCCTCGAACTGCTCCTTGTTCACGAAGTCCCGGCGGACCGGGTCCTGCAGGTCGCTCTTCCAGTCGAGCTTGACGGCGCCGGCGAGGTGGCCGCCGTCGTATGCGGAGGTGTCCTCGTCGACCTCGACGAACACGACACCGTCGGTGTTCAGATTCTCCTCGGCCCAATCGGCCGAGACCAGCACGTCAGCGCGGGCCATGTCTTCTCCTTGCGAGTCGGGTGGTGCCTGATTGCGTTCATGACGTTGCGCGCGAACGGACGACAGGAGTCGTCGGTGGCACGCCGGGGGCACCGGGCAACTGCGGGCGGTCCGCTTCGATGGCGGGACGCGCGAGAGTGGTTACCCGGTCAGCGCATGCGACACAGGCAGCTGCCCACACGGCACAGGTCGACCGTGCGGCGGGACGTGAGCTCGGTGCTCACGGCAGAGAGCGAGATGCTCATGGGCACAGCGTAACCGGCTCGCAAAGGGGTTCGCCAGGCGGCCGCGATTTCTCCCGATTCACGACGCGGGATCGCTTTCCCAGTCCCTGGGATGATTGGGCGATCGGAACACGACGGCCGCCGCCGAACCGGACGCCACCAGCCCGGCCGGGGTCGGGTCCAGCCCGTCCAGGCGAAGGCCCCACGGCAGCGGGGGCAGTGGGATCGGCACGTTCATGCGCGGCATCAGCTGCTTGAGCACCAGCGCGGTCAGGCTGAGCCCGGCGACCGACAGGCCGCTCACCCGCAGCCAGGCCGCGCCGTCGACGACGGTCGGCGTCGCCTCGCCGCTCACCCGCGCCAGCTGGCTGATGCCGGGCACTGGCAGCGACGCCGACGCGATCAGCCGGCCCTGCTCGAACGTCAGCGCCAGGCCCGGGACGTGGCTGACCCGCGCGAGCTCGCCGTAGGGCAGCACCAGCCGGCCGCTCACCCCCTCGCACGGCAGTTCGCTGGCGCGGCCGCTGAGCAGCTCACGCGGCGGCAGGTGGATGTTGGCCAGCCGGGCGTTCAGCGTCGCGCCGGAGATCTCACCGATCCGCAGCCCGCCCCCGGACACCTCGACGTCGCGGTACCGCCCGCGCAGCGCCTGGGTCAGGAACGGGGCGCCGTGGACCCGGACGCTCGGCTGGTGACCGAACGGTTCGGCCAGGTACGCCGAGGCCTTGCGCTCGGCCAGCGCCGCCAGCATCCGGTCGGCCAGGGCGAGGCCGAGCGCCAGCAGGACGAGCACCGCAAGGACGACGAGGCTGATCACCACGGTGGCGCGTCCGGGACGGTCGTCGGATCACGCACGGATGGCCAGGCACAGCAGGAACGCGACCGGCGCGAGCAGGCTCAGCGGCATGACGACGCCGAGGACCGGCCTGATCCGGCGGGCGAAACCCGCTCCGCGCGAGGAGTCATCGGGCATCGGCACGTTGTGCTCGATGAACGCGACGCAGACGGCGAACAGTGCGACGAGCGCGCCCACCGACGCTCCGATGAAGGCGCCCCGCCCGTCGATGAAGTCTGTGAAGCGGTCCGACTGCAGCAGCAGGTAGCCGAGCGAGCCACCCAGCCCGGCCGAGGCCAGGACGGCGAGCAGGCCGCGCGGCACCTCCGGGTCGAAGCGGGGCGTCGGCGCGAGCAGGTCGACGAGGTAACCCACGACGAGGGCCCCGGCCGCCGCGGCGACCACCCCGGCAGCGACATGGCCGCCGTTCGCGCCGAACTCGTGCCGCAGCTGCAGCAGCGACGGCAGTGCGACCTCGGCCAGCACCAGCAGCCCTATCCCGCCGAGCGATTCGACCACCCGCACCCGCGCGGCGCCCCGGCCGAGTTGATGGATGAACATCGCGGGCACGGCCAGGCCGAGCACGGCGAGCAATGTGCCCAGGCGGCCGTGCGGCCAGACCGAGACCGCGACGTCCGCACCGGCCGCAGCGAGCGCCGCGACCACGAGTGCACCCTTGCGACCGGGCAGCCTCGTCCCGAACACCCAGGCGAACGCCAGCAGCGCCTGCACCGCGGCGAGGGCGACCAGCAGAGCCGTGGCACCCAGGCGCGCCGCGAGGGCGACGGCCAGGCCGACCAGGACGGCGACGGCCAGCGAGCCGGTGTGGTTCAGCTCCACCTCGTCCGGGTGCGCGGAGCCCCCGGTGGTGTCGAGGTCGGTCACGTCAGCCATCGTCCCAGACGTCAAGGCCGAGCGGGCACGGCAGGTATTCTGCTGGCACACACTTTCCGTCCCGGGCAGCGCCGCCCACCCAAACCTCCCCGGGAGGCGCACGTGGAGCTGCTCCTGCTGACGACGGCCAGCCAGCCGACGGCCGAGGTCCTGCCGGCGCTCGGTCTGCTGGCCCACCGCGTGAGCGTGCTGCCGCTCGACGCCGGTGCGCTCGTCGACCGCAGCACGGGCGACGCCATCCTCGTCGACGCCCGGCGCGAGCTAGCGACCGCGCGGACGTTCACCCGGGTGCTCGCGGCGATCGAGCTCACCGTGCCCGTTCTGGCCGTGCTCACCGAGGGTGGCCTGATTGCGGTCTCCGCCGAGTGGATCATCGACGACTTCGTGCTGGACACCGCCGGGCCGGCCGAGCTCGATGCCCGCCTGCGCCTGGCGATCGAGGGCAAGGCGACCGAGGCAGCGGCGGCGGCCGATCAGGTCGACATCGGCGAGCTGGCGATCGACGAGACGACCTACACCGCACGCCTGTCCGGGGTGTCTCTGGACCTGACGTACAAGGAGTTCGAGCTGCTCAAGTTCCTCGCCCAGCACCCCGGCCGCGTGTTCACCCGCGCGCATCTGGTGCAGGAGGTGTGGGGCTACGACTACTTCGGCGGCACCCGGACCGTCGACGTGCACGTGCGCCGGCTGCGCGCGAAGCTCGGGACCGAGCACGACGCGATGATCGGCACCGTCCGCAACGTCGGCTACAAGTTCGTCCGGCCCGCAGACGGTGGCGTCCGGCGCGACAGCACCGAGCGCGCGCCGGCGCCCGCCGCGCCGCACGCGTCCCGCCTGGCCGAATGACGCCGGGCCGAATGACGCCGGTCGAGCGGCGCCAGCGGCTGTCGCCGTCGCTGCAGTCCGACGTTCGCGCGCTGGCTGCGGCCATCGAGACCGAGACGGGCGCGCCGCCGCTGAACGACCAGACGCTGCTCCAGCTGGCCGAGGTCAGGCCGGAACTGGTTCACCTGAGCATGCACTCCGGCGGTGCGCTGACCGGCTACGCGCAGCTCGACGGCGGCGCGGCCGAGTTCGCGGTCCGCGCGCCCCTCGGCGACGCGCTGGTCGGCGAGGTGGAGGCCGCTGCCGCCGGCGGGCTCACGATCTGGACGCACGGCAAGAACAGCCCGATCGCGACAACCCTCGCCGCGCGCGGTTACCGGCGTGAGCGGGTGCTGCACCAGCTGCGGATGCCGCTCACCGCGCCGGTACCCGACATCCCTGTGCCGCCGGACGTCCAGGTCCGGCCGTTCGTCGTCGGCGTCGACGAGGCGGCCTGGCTGGCGGTCAACGCCGCCGCGTTCGCCGAGCACGCCGAGCAGGGCCGCTGGACGCTCGATGACCTGAGCGCCCGCGAGTCCGAGTCGTGGTTCGACGCGGCCGGACTCCTGCTCGCCTGGCGCGAGGATCAGCTCGTCGGCTTCCACTGGACCAAGGTGCATCCGGACGGGTCGGGCGAGGTGTACGTCCTCGGCGTGGCGCCGGCCGCGCAGGGCCTTCGGCTCGGCGCCGCCCTGCTGACTGCCGGGCTGCGCTACCTCGCCGATCGCGGCTGCCCCCAGGCGCTGCTCTACGTCGACGAGTCCAACGAGCCGGCGATGCGGCTGTACGAGCGGTTCGGCTTCGGCCGGTACGACGTCGACGCCCAGTGGCTGGCCCCGCAGCGATAGCAGCGGTTCATCCACGGTTCATCCGGGACCACCCGTCGCGCCACTTCCCGCTCCTAACGTCCGGCCTGAGGAAGAGATTCGACAGGTCAAGGACGAAGGGAAGTCCAACGTGAAGCTCAACGGGACCGCAGTCGCGGCGGTACTGATCGTGGCCGCACTCGCCCTGGCTGCGTGCAGCAGGAGCGCAAGCGGCGGTGCCAACCCGCCCCCCACCCGGACCAGTACCGGCACAGGCGCGGGCAGCAACTCGCCCGGCGCCGGCGATCCGGCCTGCTCCACGGGCACGCTGAACGCGGAGGGTTCGACCGCGCAGACCAACGCGATCAACCAGTGGATCAAGGACTATCAGAGCGCGTGCTCCGGCGCGACGGTCAACTACAACCCGACCGGATCGGGCGCCGGCGTCAGCGAGTTCACCGCGGGCAAGGTCGACTTCGCCGGCTCGGACTCGGCGCTCGACCCGACCAGGGGTGAGGTCGCCGCGGCCCAGAAGCGCTGCGGCAGTACCCCGCTCGACCTGCCCATGGTGGTGGGCCCGATCGCGATCGCCTACAAGCTCAAGGGCGTCAGCAAGCTCATCCTGAACGGCGACGTGACGGCCAATATCTTCCTCGGCAAGATCACCACCTGGAACGACCCGGCCGTCACCGCGCTCAACCCCGGCGTGACGCTGCCGGCCACCAAGATCTCGGTGTTCTACCGGTCCGACTCGTCCGGCACCACCCAGAACTTCGAGCGCTACCTCGCCGCCACCGCGCCGAGCGTGTTCACCTCCACGCCCGACAAGGACTCCTCGAAGGCCGGGTTCGCCGGTCAGGGCAAGGCCAAGTCGCAGGGCGTCTCGGCGGCGCTCGCCGCGACCGATGGTTCCATCGGCTACGACGAGTTCTCCTTCGCCGTCAGCAGCGGGTTGCAGACCGCGTGGATCGACAACGGTGGCGGTGCGGTCGAGCTGACCAAGGACACTGCCAGCACGGCGGCCGAGGCGGCCAAGATCACCGGCACCGGCGACGACCTCACGCTAAAGCTCGACTACGCCACCAAGGCCGCGGGCGCGTACCCGATCATCCTGGTCACGTACGAGCTCGCCTGCACCCATTACAGCGACCCGGCCACCGGGACGTTCGTCAAGAACTTCCTGGACTACGCGGTAAGCGGCGGGCAGTCCGGCCTCGCCCAGCTCGGGTACGCCCCGCTGCCGGCCGCGCTGCAGACCAAGGTCCAAGCGTCGATCGCCACGATCAGTTGATCACGCCGGGTAGGCCGTGATCGAGCAGGGGCACGATCCGGTCATCTCCTTCGACGCCGGAGGTCTCGAGGACGGTCTCGAGGACGACGCAGGTCTCGGGACCGGGTCTGAACCCACCGGTGCGCACGAGGACCCGGCGCACGTCTGCCCGGCCGAGCCACTGAGCATCGACTCCTCGACCGACGCACCACCGGCTCCCGGTGCCGGCTCGACCGGGCTGGGCCGGTCGAGCGGCCGGACCCGCATAGGAGACCGGGTCTTCGCCTGCCTCACCTCGGGGGCATCGGCCTTCGTCATCGCCGTCGTCGTCCTGGTCGCGGTCTTCCTGATCGTCAAGTCGATGTCCTCGATCCTGGACGACAAGGTCAACTTCCTGACCTCGACCCAGTGGGCGCCAACACCGGGCGACCTGCGCTTCGGCGTCGCGCCGCTGCTCTACACGACGGTGATGATCTCCCTGGTCGCCCTCGTGATCGCGGTGCCGATCTCGATCGGGATCGCCCTGTTCATCACGCAGTACGCGCCGAAACGGATCGCGCGCCCGGTCGCGTACGTGATCGACCTGCTCGCGGCGATCCCGTCGATCATCTACGGCATCTGGGGATTCAGCGTCCTGTCGCCGCACCTGGAGGGCGTCCAGCGCACCCTGAACCACCTCGGCGCGATACCGCTGTTCACCGATCAAGGCCTCAAGACCGGGACGCTCTTCGACGGTGGCGTGGTCCTCGCGGTCATGATCCTGCCCATCATCACGGCGATCAGCCGGGACGTCTTCGCCCGCACCCCGCGAGCCAACATCGAAGCCGCCTGGGCTCTCGGTTCGACGCGGTGGGAGATGATCCGGCTCGCGGTCCTGCCGTACGGCAGGCCCGGTGTCGTCAGCGGGGCGATGCTCGGCCTCGGGCGCGCACTCGGCGAGACGATCGCCGTCTACCTGATCCTGTCGAAGGTCAGCACGTTCTCGGTGTCGTTCTTCAGCGGTGGCGAGACGATCGCGTCCAAGATCGCCGGCGGCGCGAGCGAGTTCAACAGCCCGGCGTCGACCGGTGCGTTCATCGCGGCCGGGCTCGTGCTGTTCGTCCTCACCTTCGTCGTCAACGTCGCGGCCCGCTGGATCGTCGGTCGCCGGAAGGACTTCGCGTGAGCGTCGCAGCAGCCCCGACCTTCGCGAGCGCCGCCGGCTCGCGCAAGGTGAAGAACTCGGCGGCGACGGTCCTGGTGACAGGGTCGTTCCTCGTCGCACTGATCCCGCTGGTCTGGTTGCTCTGGACGGTGATCAGCAAGGGCGTCCATGTGATCGTCAAGAGCTCGTGGTGGACCGAGTCGCAGCGCAACAAAACCTACACGGACGCGGGCGGCGGCGCGCTGCACGCCATCGTCGGCACGCTGGAGCAGGTCGCGCTGTGCACGGTGATCTCGGTGCCCGTCGCGGTGCTCGTCGGCATCTACCTGGTCGAGTACGGGCGCGGGCCCATGGCGCGCGTGACCACGTTCATGGTCGACATCATGACCGGCATCCCGTCGATGGTCGCGGCGCTGTTCATCTACGCGTTGTTCGTCTCGACGCTGGGCCAGAACCGGGCTGGCTGGCTGGTCTCCCTCGCCCTGGTCATCCTGATGATCCCGGTCGTCGTCCGGACCACCGAGGAGATGCTCAAACTCGTCCCGAACGAGTTGCGCGAGGCGTCCTACGCGCTCGGCGTGCCCAAGTGGAAGACCATCGTCAAGGTCGTCCTGCCGACCGCGTTCACGGGCCTGGTCACGGGAGTGGTCCTCGGCATCGCCCGGGTGGCCGGCGAGACGGCGCCGCTGCTGATCCTGGTCGGGTACTCCGGCGACACGAACACCAGCCTGTTCAAGGGTTTCCAGGGCTCGTTGCCCACGATGATCAACGACCAGTTCACGAACCTCAACCACGCAACCGGCTCGGGTTCCTACCACCTCGGCCCCAACGGTGAGCGGATCGCCGGTGCCGTCGCCAACTACGCCCCGGACCGGATGTGGGGCACCGCCTTGACGCTGATCGTCATCGTCCTGGCGCTCAACTTCATCGCCCGGTTCATCGGGCGGTTCAACCAGGTCACCGACTAGGAGTCCACGATGGCCAAGCGCATCGACGCGAAGGACCTCAACATCTACTACGGCAAGTTCCTCGCGGTCAGCGACGTCAACCTCACGATCGCGCCGCGCTCGGTGACGGCGTTCATCGGCCCGTCCGGGTGTGGCAAGTCGACCGTCCTGCGCACACTGAACCGGATGCACGAGGTGATCGCCGGCGCCCGCGTCGAGGGCAACGTGATGCTCGACGGCGAGGACATCTACGACAACCGGATCGACCCGGTCGACGTCCGCCGCACGATCGGGATGGTGTTCCAGCGGCCGAACCCGTTCCCGACGATGTCGGTCTACGACAACGTGGCGGCCGGGCTGAAGCTGCAGAACGGCCGGATGAGGCGGGCCGAACTCGACCCGATCGTCGAGCGTTCGCTGCGCGCGGCGAACCTCTGGGAAGAGGTGAAGAGCCGGCTGAACAAGCCGGGCGCGGGACTCTCGGGCGGTCAGCAACAGCGGTTGTGCATCGCGCGCGCGATCGCGGTCGAGCCGCAGGTGCTGCTGATGGACGAGCCGTGCTCCGCGCTGGACCCGATCTCGACGCTGGCGATCGAGGACCTGATCCAGGAGCTCAAGGAGAAGTACACGATCGTCATCGTCACCCACAACATGCAGCAGGCTGCGCGGGTCTCCGAGCGGACCGGGTTCTTCAACCTGGCCGGCATCGGCAAGCCGGGCCAGCTCGTCGAGATGGACAACACCCAGAAGATCTTCTCCAACCCGAGCGACAAGCGCACCGAGGACTACATCTCCGGCCGCTTCGGCTGAGCCGCGAGACCGCCCGACCCCCGAACCCCACACGAACACGGAACCGAGAGGCACGCGATGCGGGACATCTACCACGACGAACTGGACGAGGTCGGCAAGCGCGTCCTGACGATGACCAGGTCCATCACGGTGGCGATGGAGCAGGCGTCCCAGGCGCTGCTCGACGCGGACCTCGTGCTCGCCGAGCAGGTGATGGCCGACGACAGCAGGGTCGACGCGATGCGGACCGAGCTGGAGGATCGCTGCTTCCAGCTTCTGGCCCAGCAGCAGCCGGTGGCGACCGACCTCCGCGTCGTGATCAGCACGATCCACCTGGCGTCCGACCTCGAACGGATGGGTGACCTGGCGATCCACATCGCGAAGATCGCCCGGCTCCGCTATCCCGAGCGCGCGGTACCGCCGGAGGCGAAGGACGTGATCTCGCAGATGGCCGAGGTCGCGCTCTCCCTGGTCACCAAGGTCGCCGATGTCGTCGACGGGCGGGACGTGGCACTGGCCCAGGCGATCGAGGCCGAGGACGACTCGATGGATGCCTTGCGGCGCAAGCTGTTCACCCTCGTCCTGTCGGCCAACTGGGCGCGCGGCACCGAGGCGGCGATCGACATGACGCTGCTCGGGCGGTACTACGAGCGCTACGCCGACCATGCGGTCTCGATGGCGCGCCGGACCGTCTTCATCGTCACCGGCGAACATCCCTAGGCGGTGCCGATCGCCGTGTCAGCACCCCTCCTGGAC
>JBOGDQ010000104.1:0-6426 GCA_050742975.1 Jatrophihabitantaceae bacterium | reverse complement strand
AGCGAGCCTTCCAGCTGATCAACACCAGCATCCCGATCACACTCGCGTAGACAGAACAACCAACACCACCAACAACCAAGCCCCCGACAACAGGGGGCTCCGTCATCTCAACCGTCGTAACTTCGGGCTAGGAGGCCGAGAAACGCTGGGACATACGTGGAGCTGAGAGGATTCGAACCCCCTGACCCTCGATGCGAACTACCGTCAGCGCGGCCAGGGGCCCAGATTACGGACACACAGGGTCAACGACGGTCCGCCGAAGAGACTCCGGTTGCTGCACCCGCTGCTTCATATATCCGAGCTGGATATACTAGTGGCAAGCGAAGGAGGAACCATGACCAAGACCCTCATCGACATCGACGACAACCTGCTCACCCGAGCGCGGGCCATCCTCGGCCCATCAGCCACCAAGAAGGACGCCGTCAACACCGCCCTGTCCAAGCTCGTACGCATGCACGAACAGCGCCAGACCATCGACTGGATCATCGCCACCGACCCCGCCGCCGACCTGCGCGACCCCGAGATCCGCGCCGCCGCCCGCCGGTGACCCGATACCTCCTCGACAACAGCGTCCTGCAACGCCTGCCCCGCAGCACCGAGATCCATGCCGCAGTGGCCGAAATCCTCGACGACGAGGACGAACTGTGCAGCTGTGCGGCCACGCTCGACGAGTTCGCCTACAGTGCACGCTCGCCTGCCGAACACGCCGACGCCGTACGCCGCCTGCACGGCTCGTTCCTCTACCTGCCGATGGCCGCAGCGATCGACCGCATCGTCATCGACATCCGCACGGCCCTGTTCGCAGTTGGCAAAGGACGAGCAGCCGGCGTCATCGACGTCCAGATCGCCGCCACCGCCATTCACCACCACGCAACCGTCCTGCACTACGACTCCGACTACGACCACATCACCGACAGCTACCCGGACCTGAACGCCCGCTGGATCGTCCCCCGCGGCACCGTCGACTGACTGACATCCCATAGACCCTCGATATGCGCAGGGCCAGTCGACGCTCAAAATGTGAAGTCGGACATGCCGTACCTCGCGAATACGTCGGGCACGGGGACTTACCAGGGCTGTCTTGCCGAAAGCCGCAGGGTGCGCTGCAGGGCCGCGCTTGCCGCGCGCAGGTCGTCCTCGTCGACGCGATGCTGCGCGGCAAACGAGGCATACGTACCACCTCCACCGGTCCCGCCGCCACCGGTCCTCGACCAGTAGCTGACCCCGCGGTGCAGCGCGGCGGCCACCGTCCGATGATCGTATTCATGCAGGATCTCGCCCGGATGGGGGACGCGCCACCATGCAGCGAGCGAACGCAGCAGCAGCATCGGACCTGACACCGACTCGACCAGCGCGTCGGCAACGCGATCGAGCTCGCCGCGCCGTCGCGGCCGCGCGAGGGTCGGGCGATTCATGAACCACAACGTCCCGTCTGTGACCTCCTCGACCAGATGCTCGCGCGTGCGCATCCGCCAGACGAGGCTGAAGTGGTGCTGCCAGCGGCGGCCGCTCAACGTCCCGGACGTGCATTGCAGGTCGCTGTCCTGATCGGGCTCGGTGAAGGTGCTCAGCGCGTCCGGGTTCAGCCCGGGATCGGCCCGGATCGCCCACAGAGGCGCGGCAGTGCCGTAGAGGCGAACCCCTGCGGCGGCCGGCGAATCCGGGGCACACAGACGAGCCAGCTTGCGGTGCTCACCACTTGCGACGGTGCGCCAGAAGCCGGTGGCGACCCGGTCGCCGACCTCGACGATCCGCCGCGGGGCCATGACCGGCATGGGCGCTTCCACACGCGATCGCGCTGCGGCCGGCCGGGGCGCGCGGCCCGTCGTGCCCGTCACTTGCGGCGAAACCGCGCGCGCGTCCTGAGCAGGGTCAGGCCGTGCGGGCTGCGCCGCCGGAGCAGACTGGGCTGGCATCGGCTGGGCTGGGGCTTGTTCGAACGAGGGTGCCTGGGGCCGGTCGGGCTGAACCGTCGGACGCGGCGTCGAGGCCACGCGCGTGCTCGGCTGGCAGTCGGTGCAGCCGAGCGCGGAGCGTCCGGCCACCAGTCCAGCGACGCCGCCACAGGCGGGGCAGCGCAGAGCGGCGAAGTCGCCGACCGGCAGCACCCAGTCCAGGCAGACGGGATAGCGACGCTCGCCGCGCCGCACGTCGACGTCCAGGCGCAGCACCGGCACCAGCATCAGGTGGGCACGGTAGGGGCGCAGCGTGTGCTTCGGCTCGTGCTTGTCGCGGATCTCGCCCAAGCGGCGGTCCCGCTCGGCGCGCACCGACTCCGCGCGCACGTCCAACATCGCAACACGGTCGGGCGGAGCGCTCTCGCGGCGCCGGAGCAGCGACGCCAGCGCGGCAGCGTAGTAGTCGCCCGCTCGGGCGAACTCAGCCGCCAGCGCTGCCTGGCTGTCGCGGGCCAGGTCCGCGCGTCGCAGCAGCGCCTGGTCCTCCAGATCGGCCAGCGCGGCCACCACAGCCTCGTCGATGCCTGCACTGACGGCGTCAGCGCCGGTACCGGGCGGTGCCCACTGCGCACTGCTCAGCGCCGCAGACGCTGACGCCGGCAACCTTAGCCGTGACGGCAGGTCGATCCAGGTCTCGAGCCGCTCGTAGAAGTGTTCGTCGGCGCCGGTGGCGTACTCGGCCAGCGCTCCGATCCGCAGCACCGCCCGGCGCGTTGGCAGGGGCGCGGCCATCGCATCGATGCGGCCGTGCTCGACGCCGATACGCTCGCGGGCACGTTCCTGCAGCGCCTGCCGGTCAGGCAATTGGCTGCGCGGTGGGGCGACCTCGGCCACGGCGACGTCGCCCGCTTCCAGGACGGCCTCCGCAGCGCGGGTCAGGGCCGGGTGACCGGCGGCAAGCAGCAGCGCGCCTTCCTCGCGAGCGAGGTCGGGCTCGGTGGTGACGAGCACATGCTCGGCCATCGCCAGTGAGTGGGCCAGCGCCTCAGGCAGCAGTGCCAGCGCGCGGTCGGCGTGGCGTTCGGTCAGGCCGCCATTGGCCTCGACGTAGTCCAGCCAGAACGCGAGCGAGCCGCCAGTCATGTCTGCTCCTCAAGCGTGCCGGCCAGGCCGTCGACCGCCCCGCGGGTAGCCAGATACTGAGTACGCGCGCCGGTGAGCCGCTCGCCCAGGGTGGCCAGCGCGGTGGCGAACTCGGCGTCATCCTCTGCATTCACGAACGCGTCGAAGACCGACGATTCGAAGTCGAAATCGTCCGCAACCCGACCGAGGATCATGTCGAGTTCGCCGACGACCAGCTCGAACAGGTTGATCTTGGCTTCGAGCACGTGCATGATGCGCTGCTCCACAGTGCCCATCGAGACCAGGTTCGTGAGCAGCACGTCATGCTCCTGGCCGACCCGGTGGAGTCGGCCGACCCGCTGCTCGATCTGCATCGGATTCCAGGGCACGTCGACGTTGATCATCACGTGGCAGAACTGGAGGTTACGTCCTTCGCCCGCGGACTCGGTAGACAGCAGGACGTCGGCGCCGTCGCGGAAGTCGGCGACGGCGGCCTCCTTCTCGGCGCGGGATAAACTGCCGTGGTAGACGGCGGCGCGGATCCCCGATCGGCGTGCCGCTGCGCATAGCAGGTCGAGGGTGTGCCGGAACCCGGTGAACACCAGGACCTTCTCCCCCGCGGCCGCATGCCTGGCCAGGCGGTCGAACAGCGCGGCGATCTTGGTCGGATTCTCGATCGAGCGTGCGGCGTCGGCCAAGTCGACCCAACCGAGCTTCTCGAGCGTGGGAACGGCCGCGGACGGGGTCGAGCCGGCCAGCCGGACCAGTCCGCGTAGCGCCATCCACCGACCGCGTGATCCGGTACGGACGTCGTCGCGCACGCGCCGGGTCAGATCGGCGTAGAACCGTGTCTCGGCGGCGGAAGGGGGTACGGCCACCGTCTCCGCGAGTCGCTGCGGCAGCCGCACCGCGACCTCACTGCGGCGGTGGCGCACCATCACCTGAGCCGTCCGTTGCCGCAACTGCTCGACGTTGCGCGCCGCGATGCCGTCGCCGACGTGGGCTCGCCGAAACTGAGCGGCGGTGCCGAGAAGTCCAGGCGCCACCAGGCTGACCAGCTCGTACAGGTCGCCCAGCCTGTTCTCCACCGGGGTGGCGGTGAGCAGCAACAGGTAGCGACTGCGCAATGCCCGCGCCAGCTTTCCTGAGGCGGTGCCCGAGTTGCGCAAACGATGCGCCTCGTCGGCGATCACGACATCCCACGGCCGTGCCGTGAGCAGGGCCTGCAGCGGGTCGCGGCGGGCTGCGGCCAGCGAGGCCACCACGATCGGCGTCTCATGCGTTGCAGCCGGTGTCTCTGGCATTGCAGTCTCGAGGCCGGCCGCGCCGTCACGCGCGCGGGCGAGGACGGTCGGCAACCCGAACTTGCGTTCCAGCTCCTCCCGCCACTGCTCGACCAGGCCGGCCGGACACAGCACGAGCACGCGATCTGCAAGGCCGCGGCACCGCAACTCCGATGCGATCAGACCTGCTTCGATCGTTTTGCCCAGGCCGACTTCGTCGGCGAGAATGGCCCGCCCGCGCATGCGACGCAGAACCGTGCGCGCCGTGGCGTACTGGTAGTCGAACGGCGTGAACGTCAGGTTCGGTGTCGACAGGAAGACGTCGAAGCCGGGACGACTCCACACGGTGACGGCGCGGTCGATGAGTTCGGAAACAGCGGGGTCGAGCGGGCTCGCCGCGCGTAGCCGGGCCGCCAGCAGGTCGAAGGCCGGCGGTAGCGGCTCGACCGTCGCCGTCGCGCTGCCCATTTGTACCTCCTGCACGCTCTGTGGCTTGGCTCGAAACAATAGCGTCGGGCACTGACCTGCCGTCCGAGGCACGCACAGTCGCGGAACAGTCGCATGCGCGGGGCGGCAAAGTGGGCGGGCAATGCCCGGCCGCTCGGGCGTGACAGATATCCGACCCGGCTTCGCTTCCGCAGAGTCAGCAGCGGGGACCCGATCTCAGTTGGTCGTTGCCGTGTTCGTGACCGAGCGCGTCCAGCGCTTGGGTGACTTCCCCGCCGTGACGGGCGTTGCAATGGGCCTAGCGCTGTTCGTCGTCGGTCATGTCCCAGAGCGCATGGTCGATGTTTCATCGTCGCGCTTCAGGTGGGTTGTCCGAGCCGGCGTCACGGGCAAGGGCAACCGCTTGGGCCCGGTTGGCGGCGCCGAGTTCCTCGAGTAGCAACTGCAGCCCGTCGCGGTAGACGGGTTGGTCGTCGCAGACGATCACTCGCACAGAGGACCTCCGCTGGGCAGGTGCAGCACGGCGTGGACGCTCGTGCTGGTCGGGCCGGTGTAGATGTCGAGGCGACCCGGCGAGCTCGAGGGTTCGCCGCCTCGCACAGCCAGAGCGGTGTGAGCCGGGGACGTGCAACGTGATGACAATGCCGACGGAGGAGCTGGGATCACCAGCCGCGACCTTCGGGGCCGGTCCCGTCAAACCAACCGCGACAGCAACTCACACCTGCGTTCCTGGTCGCGGCGTGACGCGGTCGCCGACCGAGCGCGGCAGCGGGGCCCGCGATCGACCAAGGGCGCGAGACCGGCCTGCAGTCATGAAGGGTTGATTCGAACCTCGTACCCCATCAGCGTTTGCAGAGCAGGAGGAGACCAGGTTGCAAAATCCCTATGATTCCTAGAAATTTCAACCGAGCGCGTCATGGCGGGTGAGGGTCAAATGAGGGTCAAGCCCGGCACCGACGTGACGCAGCAGCGCTACAGGGCCCAGAAACACTGGGCCATGGTGTGGAGCTGAGGGGATTCGAACCCCTGACCCCCTCGATGCGAAGGGTCATTTCCCGTCAGTACCTGTCACCTCGTCCTCGATCGTGCCGCGCTGTTCCCCTTACACAGCAGGGGTTCAGTCGTTCCGTGTCACGTCATGTCATCTCGTGCTGGGCAGTGTCTTGGGGTCCGTTCGGGGTCAAATCAGGGTCAACATGCGCCTGCCGGCCCCGTCGATAGCAGCTCCGTCGGGCCGAGTAGCAATATGTCGGCTACTCGTCGATCGTGCATGTGGCAAGGAACGCTAGGAGTGGTGTGGCATCGTCGGTGGTGAACATGTGGTCCAGAGCGGTGTGGAATTCGAGTTGGCGAGCGAACGGGATGCTGATCGGATCGAATCCGTGTGACATGAGCTCGCCGACCATGATCAAACGGGCGGTGCGTTTGTTGCCGTCAAAGTAGAGCTGCCGGCGCGTTGCGGACGCGAAGTAGACCAGTGCTCTCACCCGGGTGTCTTCGATCTCGGACAGGCCGTCGAGCATGTCGGCGTAGTGAGCGCGTAGCGCGGTGCCTCCCTCGCCGTGCTCTGTGGCGGCCACTCGCCCTCCGGAGGCGAGGCTGACGATTCCGCCGCCGGTTACTTGGCCTTCACCGCGGAAATGTCCCGCCTCGATGGCTTCGTGTCGGGCCACGAT
>JBOGDQ010000103.1:0-23171 GCA_050742975.1 Jatrophihabitantaceae bacterium | reverse complement strand
CATGATGATGTCGCCGCGGGTGCGGATCTCCTTGAGCACCTTCTTCAGCCGCTCCTCGAAGTCCCCGCGGTACCGACTGCCGGCGACCAGGGAGCCGAGGTCGAGCGTGTACAGCTGCTTGTCCTTGAGCGTCTCGGGCACCTCGCCCTTGACGATCGCCTGGGCCAGCCCCTCGACGACGGCCGTCTTGCCGACGCCGGGCTCACCGATCAGCACCGGGTTGTTCTTGGTGCGGCGGCTGAGCACCTGCATCAGGCGCTCGATCTCCTTCTCGCGTCCGATGACCGGGTCGAGCTTTCCCTCGCGCGCGGACTGGGTCAGGTTGCGCCCGAACTGGTCGAGCACGAGTGACGTCGAGGGGGTGGCCTCGGACGCGGTACCGGCCGGCTCCTTGTTCGAGTAGCCGTTGAGCAGCTGGATGACCTGCTGGCGCACCTTGTGAAGGTCGGCGCCGAGCTTGACCAGCACCTGGGCGGCGACGCCCTCACCCTCGCGGATCAGCCCGAGCAGGATGTGCTCGGTACCGATGTAGTTGTGGCCGAGCTGCAGCGCCTCGCGCAGGGACAGCTCCAGGACCTTCTTGGCGCGCGGCGTGAACGGGATGTGCCCGCTCGGGGCCTGCTGACCCTGGCCGATGATCTCCTCGACCTGCTGGCGCACGGCATCGAGGGAGATGCCGAGCGACTCGAGGGCCTTGGCCGCGACGCCCTCGCCCTCGTGGATCAGCCCGAGCAGGATGTGCTCGGTACCGATGTAGTTGTGGTTGAGCATCCGGGCCTCTTCCTGGGCCAGGACGACAACGCGACGCGCGCGGTCAGTGAACCTCTCGAACATGGTGGGCAGCTCCTTCCGCGCCTTGGTTACCGCTCCCGCCGACTCTAGTCCTGAGCGCCGACCGGAAGCCCGGAGAGCGAACCTGCGTCCGCCCACCGGTGCACCGCCAGAACCAGTCCGGCGGCGCATACCTGTCCCAACGATCGTCAGGTTCGCGTGATGCCCGCACGCCGTCCGCTCAGAGCGAACGAGGCGGGTTCGAGCTGCCGCGAGTGGTCGCCTACGTGGGCCGATGGGCAGTTGCAGATGACCACTCGGCGCACAGCGCCGTGCTGGTGCCATACAGGACCGGACCGGCGCGCGCTACCGAGCCGGGTAGGCGCGCGCGATGAGCACCAGATCATCGATCGCGACCTGCTCGCCGGCAACAGGCGTAGCTGACCGTTCCGGACGGCCCGGGTCGGTGGCGCCAGTTCAGCGCTTGGCTTCGTACGCCTCGAGGATGGTCGCCGGGATGCGGCCCTTGTCGCCGATCTTGTGCCCGTTCTTGCGCGCCCACGCCCGGATCGCCTGGGTCTGCTCGCGATCGGTCCGCACGCCGCGACCGGTGCTACGAGCCGCGCCGGCGCGGACGCCCACGCGAGCGGAGCGACGACCGTGTCCCACATAAACAGCAAGTGCGTCGCGCAGCTTGCCGGCATTCTTCGCGGAGAGATCGATTTCGTAGTTCGTTCCGTCAAGAGCGAACTTCACGGTTTCCGTAGCCTTGCCACCATCGATGTCATCCTCGAGTTGGATGACGTGCTTCTGCACCATCGAGTGGGTCGTCCTCTCATCTTGGGGGGCCGATTTCGGTCCACCCTATACACTAACAATTGCACTGCGCCACAAATGAATCGAACCAGCCCCGCAATTCTCACAGCGGCTTCAGCAACGGAAACAGAATTGTCTCCCTAATACCACGGCCGGTCAGCAGCATGACCAGGCGATCCACTCCGAGTCCCATTCCGCCGGTCGGAGGCATACCGTATTCCAGGGCGCGTAGGAAATCCTCGTCCAGCTGCATCGCTTCGGGATCGCCCTTGGCGGCAGCGAGCGACTGCTCCACCAGCCGCCGCCGTTGCTCGACCGGGTCGACGAGCTCGGAGTAGGCCGGCGCCAATTCGACGCCCGCGATGATCAGGTCCCAGGCCTCGGCCAGCCGCGGGTCGTCCCGGTGCGGGCGGGCCAGCGGGCGGACCGCAACGGGATAGTCCTTCACGAACGTCGGCTGGATCAGGGTGTGCTCGACCAGCTTCTCGTACAGCTCCAGGACGACCTCACCCGCCGACCAGCCCGGCTTGAGCGCAACCTCGAGACGTTCGGCGTGGCGGCGCAGCTCCTCGACCCCGGTGTCGGGCGTGACCGGCTCGCCGACCGCGTCGGACACCAGCTCGTGCACGCTCTCCGAACGCCATTGCCCGCTGAGGTCGATCTCCACGCCGTCGGAGGTGACCGGAACCTTGACCCCGCTCGCTTCGGACGCGTCCAGGATCAGCGTCCGCGTCAACTCGGCCATCGTGTCGTAATCGCCGTAGGACTGATACGCCTCCAGCAGCGTGTATTCCGGCGAATGCGTCGAATCCACGCCCTCATTCCGGAATGCCGGACCCAGCTCGTACACGTTCGGGATACCGCCGACGATGCACCGCTTGAGGTACAACTCGGTGGCAATACGCAGCGACATGTCGAGGTCGAACGCGTTCAGGTGGGTGTGGAACGGACGGGCGGCCGCGCCACCGTGCACCGTTTGCAGGATCGGCGTCTCGACCTCGACAAATCCACGCCGGTGCAGCGTTTCGCGCAGGGAACGGGTAACCGTCGCCCTCGTCAGCACCATTTCCCGCGCGTCGGAACGGACGATCAGATCGACGTAGCGCTGGCGCACCCTGGTCTCTTCCGAGAGTGGCTTGTGCGCGACCGGAAGCGGCCGAAGCGCCTTGGCGGTGATCTGCCACGACTCGGCCAGCACCGAGAGCTCACCGCGCCGGGACGCGATCACCTCGCCCCGGACGAAGACCAGATCGCCGAGGTCGACGTCCGCCTTCCACGCGGCGAGCGAGTCCGCGCCTACGCGGTCCAGCGAGAGCATGACCTGCAGTTCGACGCCGTCCTCGCGCAGCGTCGCGAAGCACAACTTGCCGGTGTTGCGCACGAAGATCACCCGACCGGTGACGCCCACCCGGCGGCCGGTCTCGGTGTCCGCGCTGAGGTCGGGAAACGCCGCCCGGACGTCGGCCAGCGAGTCGGTGCGCGCCACGCCCACCGGGAAGGCGCGAGGCGCATCGCCGGACATCAGCCGGTCGTACTTCTCGCGACGGATCCGCAACTGCTCGGGCAGGTCGTCGGATGCGCTGGCGTCGGGTTCGTGGTCACTCACGCGCAAAGACTATCGACGCCCCGTCCTGACGAATGTCACGCGCGATCCACGTGGGACCGCCACTGCCCGGCCCGCGGCCGATACGGCAGGGTTAGCCGCATGACGACGAATCTCGCGAGCCCGCCGACAACCGGCATAGCTCTGTCCGGACTCACGAAGTCCTTCAAGTCGCCGCAGGGTCCGGTGCATGCCGTCCGTGGCGTGGACATCTCGATCGCCCCGGGCGAGACCGTTGCCCTGCTCGGCCCGAACGGCGCCGGCAAGTCCACGACGATCGACATGCTGCTCGGCCTGCTGGCGCCGGACGCCGGCTCGGTGACGCTGTTCGGCATGACGCCGGACAAGGCGATCGCGTCCGGCGCGGTCGGCGCGATGCTGCAGGTCGGCGGCGTGATCCAGTACCTGTCCGTGCGCGAATTGATCACGATGGTTGCCAGCCTGTACCCGCAACCCCTCGACGTCGACGAGGTCATCGAGCTGACGCGGATCGGTGATCTGGCCGAGCGCAGGACGACCAAGCTCTCCGGCGGCCAGACCCAGCGGCTGCGCTTCGCGATCGCCCTGGTCAGCAACCCCGATCTGCTGGTGCTCGACGAGCCGACGGTGGCCCTCGACGTGGAGGCCCGCCGCGACTTCTGGGCGACGATGCGCGAGTTCGCAGCGCGCGGCAGGACCGTGGTGTTCGCGACGCACTACCTGGAGGAGGCCGACGCGTACGCGGACCGGATCATCCTGATGGCGCACGGCAAGGTCGTCGCCGACGGCCCGGCCACCGAGATCAAGGCGACGGTCGGTGCCCGGACCATCCGAGCGACCCTTCCCGGTGCGGACACCGACGCGCTCGCCGCGCTGCCGGGGGTCACCGGCGTCAGCGCACGCGGCGAGGCCGTCATCCTCAACTGCACGGACTCGGACGTGGCTCTGCGCGCGCTCCTGCCCGCCTACCCCGCGGCGCGCGACATCGAGGTGACCGGCGCCGGCCTGGAGGAGGCGTTCATGCAACTGACGAGCGGTGCCGACGATGCGCCGGAGCTGGGAGCCGTACACCGATGAGCACTGCCACCTACACGCGCTACGAACTGCTCCGGGTGTTCCGCAACCGGCAGGCGTTCATCTTCGCGCTCGCCTTCCCGATCGTGATGTACTTCCTGCTCGCCGGCCCGAACAAGGGCAACCACAACTTCGGCGGCGACGCCACCCACCACACCGGGCTGTTCGCCCCGCAGTACTACATGGTCGGCCTGCTCGCGTTCGGAGCGATGGTGGCCGTGCTCTCGGGCGGGGCACGCATCGCGGCCGAGCGCACGATCGGCTGGAACCGTCAGCTGCGCCTGACCCCGCTATCCGCGCGCGGCTATCTACGCACCAAGATCCTGAGCAGCTACCTGCTGGCCGGCCTCAGCATCGTCCTGCTCTACCTGGCGGGAATCGTGCTGGGCGTGCGCATGCCGATCGCCAACTGGCTGGAGATGACCGGCCTGATCCTGCTCGCGCTGGTCCCGTTCGCGGCGCTCGGCATCGCCATGGGGCACCTGCTCAACAGCGACGCGTCCGGTCCGGCGATGGGCGGCGGCGTCTCGCTGTTGGCCTTCCTGGGTGGCAGCTGGTTCCCGATCACCGGCGGCGGCGTGTTCGTGCAGTTCTGCCAGCTGCTCCCGTCGTACTGGCTCGTCCAGGCCGGCCATGTCGGCCTCGGCGCGGACAACCCGTGGGGCGCGAAGGCGTGGATCGTCATGGCGGTGTGGTCGCTCGCCATGGGCGCGTTCGCCACCTGGGCCTATCGCCGCGACACCAAGCGCGCCTGAAGCTCGTTAGGCTCGAAGCTCACCATGACCTGTCAGAACTCCCACGGCAGCACCGAAGCGATCCGCGCCCGCATCGCCGAGCGGACCGGGCTGTGGAGCGTGTGGGCCGGCGGCTGGCGGCGGTGGGCGTTCCCGGGGCTGTGGCTGATCTACCTGATACAGACCGCCGGCGGCGTGCACGACCACTCCAGCGGCGTCGCGGCCGTCGTCGGGTACGTGATCATCGGGGCGTTCGCCGTCTGCTACCTGGCTGCGATCGCCAGCGGCTGGGAGCAGCGGACGCGCCGCTTCTGGTGGCTGTACGGCGCGACGTTCGTGCTTACCGGCGTCGAGACGATCTTCGCCCACGCCGACGCGTTCGTATTCTTCGTCTACATCGCCGTGCTCACGGTCGCCGCGATGCGACGGTGGGCCGTGCCGGTCATCGTGGCGATGGCGTTGGTGACCCTGCTCGCGTCTCGGATCGTCCCCGAATGGGGGCACGGCCTGAACTACGGCGGAGCGCTGTCCGTGGCGCTCGTGGGCCTGGCCATGTACGGCTTCTTCGCTGTCATCCAATCCAACGTGGAGCTGGCCGAGGCCCGGGCCGAGGTCGCCCGGCTCGCGGCGGAGAACGAGCGCAGCCGCATCGCCCGCGACCTGCACGACCTGCTCGGGCACTCGCTCACGACGATCACCGTGAAGGCCGGGCTGGCCCGGCGGCTGGCCGAGCGGGGTGAGCATGAGCGCGCCAGCGGCGAGATCGCCGAGGTCGAAGGACTTTCGCGGCGGACGCTTGCCGACGTGCGCGCTGCGGTGGCCGGGCATCGCGACGTCACCCTGGCCGGCGAGCTGGCCACCGCCCGCGAGGTGCTGCGGGCAGCGGGGATCGTGGCCGAGCTACCCGGCTCGGTCGACGTCCTGCACCCGGCGCTGTCCGAGCTGTTCGGCTGGGTACTGCGCGAGGCGATCACCAACGTCGTCCGGCACTCGCACGCCGCGCACTGTGCCGTCGGCCTGGGCGCCAACTGGATGGAGGTCGTCGACGACGGCCGCGGCGGCGTGAGCGGGGCGGGGAACGGCCTCACCGGGCTGCGCGAGCGGGTGGTCGCGGCGGGTGGCTCGGTCGGGGTCGGCAGCGCGGCGCCGGGGTGGCGGATTCGCGTCGATGTGCCGGGCACCGGCAGCTCGCTCGCGCCCGCCGTTGGTCATGAGGTCACGACGGCCGGCCCGCGGTGATCCGGCTGCTGCTGGCCGATGATCAGGCACTGGTCCGGTCGGCACTGGCCGCGCTGCTCGACCTGGAGGACGACTTCGAGGTCATCGCTCAGGTCGGCCGCGGCGACGGGGTCGTGGCAGCGGCGCTCGCGGCTCGTCCGGACGTTGCGCTGCTCGACATCGAGATGCCGGGCATGGACGGGCTGGCCGCCGCAGCTGCCCTGACGCACGAGCTGCCCGGCTGCCGGGTCATCATCCTGACCGCGTTCGGACGCACCGGTTACCTGCGCCGGGCCATGGAATCCGGCGCGCTCGGGTTCGTCGTCAAGGACGCGCCGGCAGAGCAGCTCGCCGACGCGGTTCGCCGGGTGGCTCGGGGCGAGCGGGTCGTCGACCCGGCGCTCGCCGCGGCAACGCTGGCCGGCGGGGCGTCGCCGCTGACCGGCCGCGAGCGGGACGTCCTCGTGGCTGCGCGGGACGGGGCGACCGTTGCCGATGTCGCGGGCAAGCTGTTCCTGTCCGAGGGGACAGTCCGCAACTACCTGTCCGCGGCGATCGCCAAGACCGGGGTGCGCAACCGGATCGAGGCGATCAGGGTCGCCGACGAGCGGGGTTGGCTGTAACACCCGCCGCAGGCGGATCTCCTTCGAACCACTCGCTCCGCTTCGGGTCCGTCGTCGATCCGCACCGCAAGCTGGCGGCGGCTCTTCGCGCGAGCGCTCATCGCGTGCATGGTCGCGATTAGAGCTGGGGGAGGACAGCGCTGGCGACGAGCTCGAGGTGGTCCAGGTCGGTGAGGTCGAGCAGCTGCAGGTACATCCGGCCGGCCCCCATCGTGCTGAACTCGCCGATCCTCGTGACCACCTCGGCCGGCGTCCCGGCCAGCCCGTGCTCGCGCAGCTCGGCCGGTTCACGCCCGATCGCGGCGGCGCGGCGCTTCAGCTCGGCCTCGTCCCGTCCGACGCAGACCACCTGGGCGGCGGAGTAGACGAGCTCGCGTCCGGTCTCCGCGGCCGCAGCGCGCACCCGGTCGAACTTGGCCTCGGTTCCGGCCCGGTCGAAGCCGACGTTGAACTCGTCGGCGTACGTCGCGGCGAGCGCGGCACCTCGCGGCTTCGCGCCCCCACCCAGGATGATCGGCGGCCGCGGCGTCTGCACCGGCTTGGGCAGCGCGGGAGAGTCGGCGAGCCGGTAGTGCCTGCCCGTGAACGAGTACGTCGAGCCGACCGGCGTGCTCAGCAGCCCGTCGATGATCTGCACCTGCTCGGCGAAGCGGTCGAACCGCTCGCGCACGTCGGGGAACTCGATGCCGTAAGCGGTGTGCTCGGCCTCGTACCAGCCGGCGCCCAGGCCGAGCTCGACCCGCCCGCCGCTCATCGAGTCGACCTGCGCCACCGAGACGGCGAGCGGTCCCGGGTGGCGGAAGGTGGCCGGGCTGACCAGCGTGCCGAGCCGGATGCGGGACGTCTCGCGCGCGAGAGCGGCGAGCGTCAGCCAGGCGTCGGTGGGTCCGGGTAGCCCAGTGCCGCTTCCCATCGCGAGGTAGTGGTCGGAGCGGAAGAACGCGTCGAAGCCGCACTCCTCGCTCTTGCGCGCTACGCGGAGCAGGTCGTCGTAGGACGCGCCCTGCTGGGGCTCGGTGAAGATGCGCAGGTCCACCCGGCCGACCCTACCGACGCGGACGTCCGGCTCAGGCGTTGCGCTCGTAGATCAGCCGCAGGCCGAGCAGGGTCAGGTCGGGCTCGTACCGGGTGACCGTCTCGCAGTGCTCGATTACCAGCGTGGCCAGGCCTCCGGTCGCGATCACCTGCACCGCCTCGGGATCCTGCGGGTGCAGCGCGCGGCTGAGCCGGCGGACCAGCCCGTCCACCTGACCGGCGAAGCCGTAGACGACGCCCGACTGCAGCGCCTCGACCGTGCTCTTGCCGATCGGTCCCCGCGTCGGTGCGACCAGCTCGACCTTGCGCAGCTGGGCCGCCCGCGCGGCGAGTGCGTCCAGGCTGATCTCGATGCCGGGGGCGAGCGCACCGCCGAGAAAGTCGCCATGTTCGTTGACGACGTCGAAGTTCGTGGTGGTTCCGAAGTCGACGACGATCGCCGGGCGGCCCTCGACGAGGTGGTGCGCGGCGAGCGTGTTGACGATGCGGTCGGCACCCACCTCCTTCGGGTTCTCGTACTGCAGGCTGACCCCGGTGCGGATGCCCGGTTCGACGAGCACGGTGGGCAGGTCCGGGTAGTAGTCGGCGAGCATCGTGCGCAGCTCGCGCAGCGCCGCCGGGACCGTCGAGCAGGCCGCCGTGCCGGTGACCTCGTGCTCGGCGAGCAGGCCCCGGAACGTCAGCGCCAGCTCGTCGGCAGTGCTGCGCGCGTCGGTCTTGATCCGCCAGGACCGCTCCAGCTTCTCGCCCTCGAACACGCCCAGGACGGTGTTGGTGTTGCCGATGTCGATCGCCAGCAGCACTTAGATCGCCTCGATGACTGAGATGTCCAACCCGATGTCCAGTTGCGGCGCCGAGTGTGTCAGAGCCCCGATCGAAAGGTAGTCGACGCCCGTCCCGGCCACCTCGCGGGCGTTGGTCAGGAGCAGCCCGCCGGACGCCTCGAGCTCGCTCCGTCCGGCGGCGAAGGTGACCACCTCGCGCATCTGCTCCGGGGACATGTTGTCCAGCAGGAGGAGCTGGGCGCCGGCCGCGATGACCTCGCGGGCCTGCTCGATCGTGTCCACCTCAACCTCCAGCGGCAGGCCGGGGTACCGGGCGCGGACGAGTTCGAACGCCGCGATGACCCCGCCCGCCGCCGCGACGTGGTTGTCCTTGACGAGCGCGGCGTCCGACAGCGACATGCGGTGGTTCACGCCGCCGCCCGCGCGCACCGCGTACTTCTCCAGAGCCCGCAGCCCGGGCAGGGTCTTGCGGGTGTCGCGGATCCGTGCGCCGGTGCCCTCGACGGCGTCCACCCAGCGGCGGGTCAGCGTCGCGATGCCGGACAGGTGGCCGAGCAGGTTCAGCGCCGTCCGCTCCGCGGTGAGCAGGTCACGCACCGGCCCGCGCACCGTCGCCAGCACCTCCCGGGCCGTGACGCGCGCGCCGTCGGCCGTCCCGAACTCGACTCGCACCCGCCCCTGACCGACGGTCTCGAAGACGAGGGCCGCCACGGACAACCCGGCCACCACGCCGTCCTGGCGGGGCACCAGGTCGGCCGACGCGATGGCGGACGCGGCGATGGTGGCGTTCGTGGTGACGTCGCCCACCGCGCCCAGGTCCTCCTCGAGCGCGCGCTGGACGACGTCGGCCACGACGCTGCGCGGCAGGCCCGGCGCGATCTCATCCGAAGGTGCAAACAGGGTCATGGCGGGCCGTCCTGGGGTCGGAACGCGGTGGACAGGGTGCCATCGTCGGACAGGACGGTGTCCAGGTGCCCGCGCCAGCTCGCGTCGTCGCGGTCGGGGAAGTCCTCGCGCCAGTGCGAACCGCGCGTCTCCTCGCGAAGGACGGCAGCGGACGTCAGCGCGGACGCGACGGTGAACAGGTTGGTCGCCTCCCAGTTGTCGGTGCTCGGCGCCGCGCCCCCCGCTGCGACGGCGAGGTCGGCCAGCCCGCGCTCGGCGGCGTCCAGCCCCTTCGCGTCACGCAGCACGCCGACGTGGGCGGACATCAGCTGCTGCAAGGCCGGCCGCTCACGATCGTCCACCAGCCGCTGCCCGTCGGGCACGGCCACCGGGTCACGCGTGGCCGCCGGGGGGCCCAGCCGGGTCACGATCGTGTCCGCGATCCGGTGCCCGAACACCAGGCCCTCGAGCAACGAGTTGGACGCCAGCCGGTTGGCGCCGTGGACGCCGGTGCACGCCGTCTCGCCGCACGCGAACAGGCCGGGCAGGGACGTCTCACCCAGCAGGTCGGTACGCACCCCGCCGCTGGCGTAGTGGCAGGCGGGCACTACCGGGATCAGCTCGTGCACCGGATCGATCCCCAGCGACGTGAGCGTGGCGTGGATCGTCGGGAACCGGACGCGCCACTTCTCCGAGCCGAAGGTGCGCGCGTCCAGCCACACGTGGTCCGCGCCGGACTCGCGCATGCGTCGCAGGATCGCCTTGGCCACGACGTCCCGCGGCGCCAGGTCGGCGAGCTGGTGCTGGCCCTGCATGAACCGGACGCCGGCGTCGTCCACGAGGACGGCTCCCTCACCGCGGACCGCCTCGCTGACCAGCGGTTGCTGTCCGTGCGAGCGCGCGCCGAGCCACGCGACGGTCGGGTGGAACTGGACGAACTCGAGGTCGCGGACGACCGCCCCCGCCCGCAGCGCCGCGGCAACTCCGTCACCGGTCGACACCGACGGGTTCGTCGTGGACGCGTAGACCTGGCCGATCCCGCCCGTGGCCAGGACGACGGCGCGGGCGCGGACCGCACCCACCCCGTCGCGCTGGCCCTCGCCCATCACGTGCAGGGTCAGCCCGGCAACCGAGCCGTCGGCCGCGCGCAGCAGGTCGAGCACCAGCGCGTGCTCGATCACCTCGACGGCGGTCGCGTCCAGCACCCGGGTCACGAGCGCGCGCTCGATCTCCGCGCCGGTCGCGTCCCCGCCTGCGTGCGCGATCCGGTCACGGTGGTGGCCACCCTCGCGGGTCAGGGACAGCGAGCCGTCCGGCGCGCGGTCGAAGCGAGCGCCCGTCTGGGCGAGTTCGCGCACCGCCGCCGGGCCCTCGCGCACCAGGACGCGGACCGACGCGTCCTCGCACACGCCGGCCCCGGCGACGATGGTGTCCTCGAAGTGCTGCTCCGGCGAGTCGTCGGCGGCGAGCGCCGCAGCGATCCCGCCCTGCGCCCAGCGCGTCGACCCGGCCGCCAGAACGTCCTTGGTTACAAGCATGATCCGCAGCGACGAGTGGCGGGCGATGTGCAGGGCGACGGTCAGCCCGGCGATGCCGGAGCCGACGATGACGACGTCGGTCTCCGCCGTCCAGCCGGGCTCCGGAGCGGCCAGCCGCGTCGGCAGCCGCGCGGGGCTCGCACTACTCACAGCGGCACCGCCACGTTGTCGATGAGCCGCGTGCGGCCGACGCGAGCGGCGATGAGCAGCCGAGCCGAGCCGTGCTCCGGTGCCGGTCCGAGGTCGCAATCACGCAGCGCCAGGTAGTCGACATCCACGCCGTCGGCCGCGGCGAGGACGGCCCGCGCGGCGGAGAGCACGGCGTCCGCTCCGCCGCCTGCAGCGTCCTGCCCGGCGAACAGGGCCCGCGAGAGCGCCACCGCCCGCGGTCGTTCAGCCGCGGACAGGTAGACGTTGCGGCTGGACAGGGCCAGCCCGTCCGGCTCGCGCACGGTGGGGACGCCCGCGACGCCCACGAACAGGTCGAGGTCCGCGGCCAGCTGCCGGACGAGCGTCAGCTGCTGGTAGTCCTTCTCCCCGAAGAAGGCCGTGGCCGGACGCACCAGCCCGAAGAACTTCGCGACGACCGTGAGCACTCCGGCGAAGTGACCGGGACGGGAGGCCCCGTCGAGCTCGTCCCCGAGCGGACCGGCGTCGACGCTGATCCTCGCCGCTCCGCCGGGGTACACGTCCTCGACGGCCGGAGCCCACACCAGGTCGACGCCGGCCGCCGCGCACCTGGCCACGTCCGCCTCCAGCGTGCGGGGATAGCGCGCGAGGTCCTCGGCCGGACCGAACTGCATCGGGTTGACGAACACGGTGACGACCGTCGACTCGCCGGCCCGCACCGCTGTCTCGATCAGCGCCTGGTGGCCGGCGTGCATCGCGCCCATCGTCGGCACCAGCCCGACCGGGCCCGCGAGCGCTTCCCGCGCGCCGAAGAACTCGGCACGGGAGTGGACGAGCCGCGTCATGTTCGCTCCAGGGTCTGGGCGATGTCGGCGAACTGGCCCGCGGTCAGGCGCCCCGACGCCTTCGCCCGCTCGGCGGTCCGCAGTGCCATCGCCCGGTAGGCGGGCAGCAGCTGTGGCGCGTTCTGAGCGAGCGTGCGCAGGTGCCCGGCCACGGTCGCGACGTCGCCCCGGGACACGGGCCCGGTGAGCGCGCCGTCGCCGAGGCGCAGCACGTTGTCCAGCGCGGCACTGACCAGCGGGGCAAGTAGCAGCGCAGCGCCCTCGACGCCGGCCTGATCCAGCAGGTCCAGCGCGTCGGCGACGATGGTGACGAGGTGATTGGAGCCGATGCTCAGCGCGGCGTGGTACATCGGGCGCGCCGTCTCGGGAACCCAGACCGGCTCGCCGCCCATCTCCAGCACCAGCGACTCGGCAACCGTGCGCAACTGCTCGTCGGACGTGACGCCGAACATCGCACCGTCCAGGCGGTCCAGGTCCTCGGGACGGCCGACGAACGTCATCACCGGATGCAGGGCGAGCGGAAGCACACCCCGCGCGGCGGCGGCGTCCAGGACACCGATGCCCTGCGCGCCCGAGGTGTGCGCGACCAGCTGCCCGGAACGCCACGCGTCGGTCTCGGCCAGGCCGGCCACCAGCGGCCGGAGCGCGTCGTCGGGCACGGCCAGCAGCACCAGCTCGGCCATCGCGACGACCTCGTCGCTCGGCAGGACGGGAACTCCGGGGAGCAACCGCTCGGCCCGGGCGAGCGACTGCGCCGACACGGCGGCGACCGCGACGACCTCGTGACCGGCGCGGGCCAGCGCGGCACCGAGCGCGCTGCCCACCCGGCCCGCGCTCACGACCCCGACCCGGAGCCGCGCCGGCCTGGCGAATACCTCGGTGCTCATCGCGTGACGGTCACCTCGTGATTTGTTCGGGCGGCGCGGCATGGGTTCGCTGGAAGCCTACTGGGGCCAGTAGGTTGGTCTGTCGTGAGTGACCTGAACGAGGTAGTGGCTCAGAGCGCCGACGCGGCTGACCTGCACGCACCGGTTCCCACGCTCCTGCTCGAACTCCAGTCCCTGCTCGGAACGCTGACCGCGACGGTCACCTCGGCCACCGATCGCGGCCGCCGGCCGTTCCGCCCGACACCCGACTGGTCGGCCCGGGTGGGCGAGCTCGCCTACGGTGTGTACCTGCTCGCGGACCAGAGCGGTGTGAACGTGGCCCAGGCCGTCACCGCGACGGCGAGCAACCTGCACCGGCAGCGCCGGCCGGCCGAGGCCGACTGGCCGGTCCAGTCCGACTGACCTGACTCGGGTCCCCCTTGGCCCGTGGGCACAGCGGCGCCGCAGAAAACAAGCAAGCAGGCTTGATTTGTTGCTGACCACGTGACACGCTCGGCCGGTGGCCGAGTGCGCACCCGATCGTGCCAGTCCTGGCAGCTCTGCAATGCCAAGCCTTGGGCAATCGGGCGGGAGCGCGCCGATCCGGATCGGCAACGGGTCCGGCTTCTACGGCGACCGGTTCACAGCGATGGCCGAGCTGCTCGACGGCGGCGACCTGGACGTCCTGACCGGCGACTACCTGGCCGAGCTCACCATGCTGATCCTCAGCCGGGACCGGCTCAAGGACCCGTCCACCGGCTACGCCAAGACGTTCCTGCGCCAGCTGGAGACGACGCTGGGCACCGCGCTGGACCGGGGCGTCACGATCATCTCGAACGCCGGTGGGCTGAACCCGTCCGGCCTGGCCGACGCGATCCGCCGGCTGGCCGACGCGCTGGGCCTGCACGTCAACGTCGCGCACGTCGAGGGCGACGACCTGCGTGAGCGGGCGGACGAACTCCGCCTCGGCCGTCCGATCGCCGCCAACGCCTACCTCGGCGCGTGGGGCATCGCCGAGTGCCTGCGGTCCGGCGCGAACGTCGTGGTCACCGGGCGGGTCACCGACGCCTCGCTCGTGGTCGGCTCGGCGGCGGCACGGTTCGGCTGGGCCCGCACCGACTACGACGCGCTCGCCGGCGCCGTCGTCGCCGGGCACGTGATCGAGTGCGGTGCGCAGGCGAGCGGCGGCAACTACTCGTTCTTCGGCGAGCTCGGGGAACTGCGGCACATCGGCTTCCCGATCGCCGAGGTGCGCGCCGACGGATCGTCGGTGATCACCAAGCATCCGGGGACAGGCGGTGCCGTCACGCTCGGGACGGTCACGGCGCAGCTGCTGTACGAGATCGCCGGCGTGCGGTACCCGGGCCCGGACGTCACCGCGCGCTTCGACACCATCACCCTCACCGAGGACGGCCCGGACCGCGTCGGGATCAGCGAGGTGCGCGGCGAGGCGCCGCCGCCGACCCTGAAGGTCGGCCTGAACACGCTCGGCGGGTACCGCAACGAGGTCACCTTCGTCCTCACCGGGCTGGACGTCGACGCCAAGGCCGCCCTGGTGCGCTCGCAGCTCGCCGATCTCGATGCGACCTGGACGCTGGCGCGCACCGACCACGCCGACGCGTCCACACAGGAGGCCGCAAGCGCGCTGCTGCACTGCGTCGTCCGCGGCCCCGATCCCGAGGCGGTCGGCCGCGCGTTCTCCGGCCGGGCGATCGAACTGGCGCTGGCGTCCTACCCGGGCCTGCACGTCACAGCGCCGCCCCGTGACGCGTCGCCGTACGGAGTGTTCACCGCGGCACACGTCGATGCGACGCTGGTGCCGCACGTGGCCGTCCTCGACGACGGCCGTCGGATCGACATCACTCCCCCGCCGGCTTCGGAAACCCTTGCGCTGCAGGACGTTGCGCCGCCACGCATCGAGACGTCGGGCGGGGCGCCGACCAGGCTGCTCCCGCTGGGCACGGTCGTCGGCGCACGCAGTGGTGACAAGGGCGGCTCGGCGAACGTCGGCGTGTGGGCGCGCACCGACGACGCGTACAGCTGGCTGGTCGGCGCGCTCACCGTCGAGGAGTTCCAGCGGCTGCTGCCCGAGACGGCTCCGCTGCCGGTGTGCCGCCACGTCCTGCCGAACCTGCGCGCACTGAACTTCGTCGTCGACGGGCTGCTCGGCGAGGGCGTCTCGTCCAACGCTCGGCACGACCCGCAGGCCAAGGCCGTCGGCGAATGGCTGCGCTCACGACTCGTCGAGATCCCGGTGTGGTTGCTGTGACCGACCCGTTCGACACCGGCGAGCGACGGGCGCTGCGCGAGAGCGTCCGCCGCTTCGTAGTCGACGACGTCCTGCCGCACCAGGACGAGTGGGAGCGCGCCGGCGAACTGCCCCGCTCGCTGCACGCGCGCGCGGCGGAACTCGGGCTCATCGGGCTGGCCTACCCGGAGTCGGCCGGCGGCGGTGGCGGGGACGCGATCGACGCGGTGGTCCTCGCCGAGCAGGTGCACTACGCGGGCGGCGCGGGCGGGCTGTTCGCCGGCCTGTTCACGTCCGGCATCTCGCTGCCGCACCTCGTCAACGCCGGCGACCCGGCACAGATTGAGCGGTGGGTCCGGCCGACGATCGAGGGCAGGCTCATCGGCTCGCTCGCGATCACCGAACCGGACGGTGGCTCGGACGTCGCCGGCCTGCGCACCACCGCGACGCGTGACGGCCGGGACTACCTCGTCAACGGGACCAAGACCTACATCACCTCCGGGGCACGCGCGGACTTCGTGGTCACCGCGGTGCGAACGGGTAGTCCGGGCGCGAGTGGGGGTTCCCCCGCCGATAAACGCGTAGCCGGCGGCAGAGGCATCTCGCTGCTCGTCGTCGAGAGGGGCACGCCGGGGTTCACCGTGTCGCGCCGGCTGGAGAAGATGGGCTGGCTCTGTTCCGACACCGCGGAGCTGTCGTACCTCAACGTGCGGGTGCCCGCCGACAACCTGGTCGGCGCCGAGAACTCCGGCTTCGCGCAGCTTGCCGCCAACTTTGTCAGCGAGCGCCTCGGCCTGGCGGTGCAGGCGTATGCGAGCGCGCAGCGCTCGCTCGACCTGACCGTCGAGTGGTGCCGGCTGCGCGACACGTTCGGCCGTCCGCTGATCTCGCGGCAGGCGGTGCAGAACACGCTGGCGGAGATGGCCCGGCGCATCGAGGTCGCGCGCGTCTACACGCGCTCGATCGCGGTCCGGGCCGCTGCGGGTGAGGACAACCTCGTCCTGCAAGCCTGCTTCGCGAAGAACACGGCCGTCGAGGCGGGTTCCTGGGTCGTCGACCAGGCAGTGCAGCTGCACGGTGGCATGGGGTACCTGCGCGAGTCGGAGGTCGAGCGGCAGTACCGCGACATGCGGCTGCTCGCGATCGGCGGCGGGACGACGGAGATCCTGACCGGCCTGTCCGCCAAGCTGCTGGGGTACACGTCGTGATTGCGGCCCGGTTTGCACCCGCAGCCGACGCAGGCTCGGTCAGGCCCGCGACCGCACCGGATGCAAACCGGGACGGAGACGGGCGATGACCGTGCTGAGGACGACGGTCGACCGGACGTCGGCGGAGTTCGCGGCCAACCGGGACGCGCTCCTGGCCAAGCTCGCGGAGCTGGACGCCGAGCAGGCCAGGGCGGTCGCGGGCGGAGGCGAGAAGTACGTCGCGCGCCATCACGAGCGGGGCAAGCTGCTGGCCCGCGAGCGGATCGAACTGCTGCTCGATCCGGGAGCGCCGTTCCTCGAGCTGTCCACGCTCGCCGCGTGGGGGAGCGAATTTACCGTCGGCGCGAGCGTGATCACCGGCATCGGCGTCGTCAACGGCGTCGAGTGCGTGATCAACGCCAGCGACCCGACGGTCCGCGGCGGCGCGTCGAACCCGTGGACGCTGAAGAAGGTCCTGCGCGCCAACGAGATCGCTCGCGAGAACCGGCTGCCGGTCATCGGCCTGGTCGAGTCCGGCGGCGCGGATCTGCCCACCCAGAAGGAGATCTTCGTCCCCGGCGGGCGGATGTTCCGTGACCTGACCCAGCTGTCCGCGGCGGGCATCCCGACGATCGCGCTGGTGTTCGGCAACTCGACCGCGGGCGGGGCGTACATCCCCGGGATGTCGGACTACGTGGTGATGGTCAAGGAGCGGGCCAAGGTGTTCCTGGCCGGACCGCCGCTGGTGAAGATGGCGACCGGTGAGGAGTCCGACGACGAGTCCCTCGGCGGCGCCGAGATGCACGGCCGGCTGTCCGGGCTGGCCGACTACGTCGCCGTCGACGAGACCGACGCCATCCGCATCGGCCGGCAGATCGTCGGACGGCTGAACTGGCACAAGCAGGGGCCGTCCCCGAAGCCCGATCCGGCGCCCCCGCGGTACGACGAGCAGGACCTGCTGGGGATCGTCCCGTCCGATCTCAAGGTCCCATTCGACCCGCGCGAGGTGATCGCCCGTGTCGTCGACGGTTCGGAGTTCGACGAGTTCAAACCGCTCTACGGCTCGTCCCTGGTCACGGGCTGGGCGTCGCTGCACGGCTACCCGATCGGCGTCCTGGCAAACGCGCGCGGCGTCCTGTTCAGCGAGGAGGCGCAGAAGGCGGCACAGTTCATCCAGCTGGCCAACCAGGCCGCCACGCCGCTGCTGTTCCTGCAGAACACCACCGGGTACATGGTCGGTCGCGAATACGAGCAGGCCGGGATCATCAAGCACGGCGCGCTGATGATCAACGCCGTGTCCAACTCCACGGTGCCGCACCTGACGGTCACGATGGGTGCGTCCTACGGCGCCGGAAACTACGGCATGTGCGGGCGCGCGTACGGGCCGCGGTTCCTGTTCACCTGGCCCAACGCGAAGTCGTCCGTCATGGGACCGGCGCAGCTGGCCGGCGTGCTGTCGATCGTTGCGCGACAGGCTGCGCAGGCTCGCGGCGAGGACTACGACGAAGACGCCGACGTGCAGATGCGCGAGTACGTCGAGGCCCAGATCGAGGAGCAGTCGCTAGCCCCGTTCATGTCCGGACTGCTCTATGACGACGGCATCATCGACCCGCGCGACACCCGCACCGTGCTCGGGATCGCGCTGTCCGCGGCGCACAACGCGCCGGTGCGGGGAGCCGACGGCTACGGGGTGTTCCGCCTGTGAACACGTTCGTGGATCTTGTTGCGCGTGGCTACGTGGTGGATCTTGATGCAGCTGCGTGGCCGGCGCGTGCCGTATGCACCAAGATCGCCCGCGCTCGCACCGTCAAACCCGACCTTGTTGCCGGAGCGAGGTCATGAGCACCGAATCGCAAAAAGATCCCGACACCCGCGCGCAGCAAGATCGGCCCGACCCGCCTCCCCCGCAACAAGATCGCGGGCACGCCGAGCAGGGTCACCGGGCGCCGATCACGTCCGTGCTGGTGGCGAACCGGGGCGAGATCGCGCGACGGGTGTTCCGCACCTGCCGCGCCCTCGGCCTGGCCACGGTGGCCGTGTACTCCGACGCCGACGCGCAGTCGCCGCATGTGGCAGACGCCGACTGCGCGGTGCGACTGCCCGGCAACACCGCCGCCGAGACCTACCTTCGCACCGATCTGCTCGTCGACGCGGCATGCCGGGCCGGGGCCGACGCCGTGCACCCCGGCTACGGGTTCCTGTCGGAGAACGCGGCCTTCGCCCGGGCGGTGATCGACGCCGGGCTGACCTGGATCGGTCCGCGGCCCGACGCGATCGAGTCGATGGGTTCGAAGATCGGATCCAAGCCGATCATGTCGGCGGCGGGCGTGCCGGTGTTGCCCGAGCTCGCGCCGGATGCGATCACCTCCGACGACCTGCCGGTGCTCATCAAGGCGTCCGCGGGCGGTGGCGGGCGCGGCATGCGGGTCGTGCGCAGGCTGGCCGACCTCCCGCGCGAGCTAGCCGCCGCGCGGGCTGAGGCGGCGTCCGCATTCGGCGACCCGACCGTGTTCTGCGAGCCCTACCTGGCCACCGGCCAGCACGTCGAGGTGCAGGTGATGGCCGACGAGCACGGCACGGTGTGGGCCGTCGGCGAGCGCGAGTGCTCGATCCAGCGTCGGCATCAGAAGGTCGTGGAGGAGTCGCCGTCACCGCTTGTCGAGCGCGTCGACGGCATGCGCGAGCAGCTCTTCGTTGCAGCCCGAGCCGCCGCGAAGTCCATCGCGTACACCGGCGCCGGGACGGTCGAGTTCCTCGCCGATGAGCACGGCCGGTTCTTCTTCCTGGAGATGAACACCCGCCTGCAGGTCGAGCACCCGGTCACCGAGTGCACGACGGGCCTGGACCTGGTCGCGCTCCAGCTGCACGTCGCAGCGGGTGGCCACCTCGACCCCGACCCTCCTGCCACGCAAGGACATTCGATCGAGGTGCGGCTCTACGCCGAGGACCCCGCGACCGACTGGCAGCCACAGAGTGGGACGCTGCACCGCTTCCGGGTGCCCGGTGTCGACGTCGAGTTCGCGGTGCCCGCTACGACGTCCGGCATCCGGCTGGACAGCGGCGTCGTCGACGGGTCGGTCATCGGATTCCACTACGACCCGATGCTGGCCAAGCTCATCAGTTGGGCGCCCACCCGCGAACAGGCGGCCCGATCCCTCGCCGCCGCGCTCAGTCGATGCGCGATCCACGGTGTGGTGACGAACCGGGACCTGCTGGTGAATGTCCTACGTCACAAGGCCTTCCTGGCCGGAGAGACCGACACCGCGTTCTTCGACCGGAACGGACTGCATGCGCTTGCCGCGCCGCTCGCCGATGAGCGGGCCGAGACGTTGTCGGCACTGGCGGCAGCGCTGGCGATCGATGCCGCCAACCGCAGCACTGCGAACGTACTGCGGGCTGTTCCGAGCGGCTGGCGCAATGTCGTCAGCCAGCCGCAGCGGATCGATCTGGTCGGGCCGAGGACAGTGCACCGGGTCGCCTACCGGGTGAGCCGCGGCGGCCTTACTGCAGCGGGGTTCGACGAGACGGGACTGCTTGCCGCGACCCCGAGCCAGGTCGTCCTCGACGACGCCGGCGTGCGTCGTTCGTTCGAGATCAGCCGGTACGGTAAGGAGATCGACGTCGACTCGACGCTGGGCCCGGTCCGCTTCGCCATTGCCGATAGGTTCGCCGATCCGGCCGACCAGCTCGCGCCCGGTTCGCTGCTGGCCCCGATGCCCGGCTCGGTGGTACGGATCGCGATCACGGCCGGCGAAGCGGTCACGGCCGGCCAGCCGGTCCTGTGGCTGGAGGCGATGAAGATGCAGCACCGGATCGACGCGCCCGCCGACGGCATCGTCGCCGAACTGCCGGTGAGCCAAGGGCAGCAGGTCGATGTCGGCCAGGTACTCGCCGTCGTGATAGGCAAAGGAGAGAGCGAATGATATTTACCGAGACCGCCGAGCAGCAGGCCCTGCGCAAGGCCGTCGCCGAACTCGGCGCCCGCTACGGCCAGGCATACGCAGCACCAAGGGCCCGCAGGCGTGAACCGCTCACCGAGCTGTGGAACGAGGCAGGCAAGAGCGGATTCCTCGGCGTTAACCTGCCGGCCGAATTCGGTGGCGGCGGCGCGGGCATGCACGAGTTGGCCGTCGTCGGCGAGGAGCTGAACGCGGCCGGGTGCGGCCTGCTGATGATCGTGGTCTCGCCCGCGATCGTCGGCACGATCCTCACCCGCTTCGGCACCGACGAGCAGAAGGCGCGATGGCTGCCGGGAATGGCCGACGGCTCGACGATCATGGCGTTCGGAATCACCGAACCGGACGCCGGCTCGAACTCGCACAGGCTCACCACCACCGCGCGACGGGACGGCGACGACTGGCTGTTGACCGGGCGCAAGGTCTACATCTCCGGCGTCGATGTGGCCGACGCCGTACTGATCGTCGGGCGCACGGAGGACGCGAGGACCGGCCGGCTCAAGCCCGCCCTGTTCGCAGTGCCGGCGGACACGCCCGGGTTCGAGTACCAGGCCATCGACATGGACGTCGTCATGCCGGACAAGCAGTTCATGCTGTTCTTCGACGACATCCGCCTGCCGAAGGACGCCCTGATCGGCGAGGAGGATGCCGCGCTCGCCCAGCTCTTCGCCGGCCTGAATCCGGAGCGGATCATGGCCGCGGCCGGCTCGATCGGGATGGGCCGGTACGCGCTGGACAAGGCTGCCGGTTACGCCAACGAGCGCGTGGTCTGGGGCGGCAAGCCGATCGGCACGCACCAGGGCGTCGCCCACCCGCTGGCCAAGGCCAAGATCGAGCTGGAGCTGGCCAAGCTGATGATGCAGAAGGCCGCGTCGCTGTACGACAACGGCGACGAGATGGGCGCCGGCGAGTCGGCGAACATGGCCAAGTACGCGGCCGCCGAGGCGGGCATCGCGGCGGTCGACGCCGCGGTGCAGACGCACGGCGGCAACGGCCTGGCCAGCGAGTACGGCCTCGGCAACCTGATCATCGGCTCGCGCGTCGCCCGGATCGCGCCGGTCAGCCGCGAGATGATCCTGAACTTCGTCGCCCAGTTCAGCCTGGGTCTGCCCAAGTCCTACTGACCGTGACAGGCGGCGGCCGGTAGCCGTGATCAGCAAAGGGGAAACGCCATGACCGAAGTCGCGCACTACGCCGTCGACCGCGCGATCGCGACCGTCACGCTCGACTCGCCACACAACCGCAACGCCCTGTCGGCGCAGCTGGTCGGCGAGGTGGGTGCGCACCTACGCGCCGCCGCCGGCGACGACTCCGTGCGTGCGGTGGTGCTGACGCACGCCGGGCGGACGTTCTGCGCCGGCGCCGACCTGAAGGAGCAGGCGAGCGAAGGCGGTCCCGCCGAAGGCACCCGCCGGATGCTCGGACTGCTGCGCGCGATCGTCGAGCTGTCCAAGCCGGTCCTAGCGCGCATCGACGGGCACGTGCGCGCGGGCGGTCTCGGCATCGTCGGCGCGTGCGACATCGCGGTCGCCGGTCCCGCATCGACGTTCGCGTTCACCGAGGTCCGGCTCGGGCTCGCGCCCGCGATCATCTCGCTCACCACCCTGGGCCCGATGAGCGAGCGCGCAGCGGCACGCTATTACCTGACCGGGGAGACGTTCGGCGCGGCCGCCGCTGCCGCGTCCGGTTTGGTCACGACCGCGGCCGACGACGTCGACGCCGAGGTCCGCGCGATCAGCGACGCGCTGCGTGCCTGCGCACCACAGGGGTTGGCCGAGACGAAGCCGCTCACCACCGCGACCGCGCTGCATGCGTTCGACGAGCGCGCCGAACGTATGCAGGCCCTCTCGCAGCGGCTGTTCGAGTCCGAGCAGGCCCGCGAGGGCATCATGGCGTTCCTTCACAAGCGTCCTCCGAATTGGGTAGCGGAGTGAGCACGGCGCCGACTGCAAGTCCAGGCGCCCGCGGAGGCGACGAAGGAGCCGGAGCAATAGGTAGAGCGCCGCAACAGGACCGCAGCCGGGCCACCCGGCTGAAACTGCTGGAGTCCGCGATCAGCTGCCTGGCCGAACTCGGCTACCAGGCGAGCACCGTGTCGGTCGTCGCCGAGCACGCCGGGGTCTCCCGCGGCGCCGCCCAGCACCACTTCCGCACCCGCGAAGCGCTGTTCACCGCGGCGCTCGAACACGTCACCGCGGTGCGGGCCGAGCAGATGAGCCACCAGTTCGCCGAGCTGCCGGGCGGCCGTCCGGACACCGACACGATCGTCGGGGTGCTGTTCACGCTGTTCACCGGCCAGCTCTTTCGGGCGGCTCTCGCGTTGTGGGTCGCGGCGGCGAACGAGCCCACGCTGCGACAGCAGATCGTTCCGCTGGAGGCGCGGATGGGACGCGAGATGCACCGTGTCGTCGTCGGGTTGCTCGGCGTGGACGAGCGAGAGCCCGGCGTGCGCGAGACGGTGCAGGCGACGCTGGACCTGGCCCGCGGCCTGGGGCTGGCCAACCTGCTGACAGACGACGGGCGGCGGCGCGCCCGCATCGCGACCCAGTGGGCGCGGATCCTGGACAGCACGCTTAACTAGCGCGCGTTCTCCCGCTGCAGGATGCGCGACAGAACGTCGTCGCTGTCGGCCTCGGCCCGGCGGCGACGGCGGCCACCGGCCTCCACGTCGTCTTCCGCCCCGTGCCGACTGCGGCGCGGCGGCGGGCTGTCCGAGCGCCGGCGACCGGAGTAGTCCGGCGGCGGGTCCGGCGTGGGCCCGATCGGATCGAGTTCGAAGTCGGTGAACGGGCGCAGCCGGGGCAGGCCGGCGAAGGTGTCGTTGACGAGCGCCGGCTCCGGCACGGCTGCCGGCGCGACCGGCGTGGACGCAGCTGGCG
>JBOGDQ010000102.1:0-2153 GCA_050742975.1 Jatrophihabitantaceae bacterium | reverse complement strand
GTTCATAGTGCTCCTGGGAAGTGGCGGCGCTCCTGCGTCGGCCTTGGGTGCGGCCGGAGGGTCGCAGTGCGCGACGAGCGGACCGCTGGCTGGACTCAGCGACGGCCAGGCGCAGTCGGCGCGGACGATCGTGGCGACCGCGACCCCGATCGGCGGCCAGAAGGCCGCGCTGATCGCGGTGATGGTCGCGTTGGGTGAAACCAGGCTGACGAACATCGACCACGGCGATCGGGACTCACTCGGGCTGTTCCAGCAGCGAGCGAACTGGGGCACCTCCGCGCAACGGATGGATCCGGTGTGGGCAACAACAGCGTTCCTGACCGCTCCAAACCTCGGCCTGCTGGTGAAAGTGCCCGGCTGGAAGAACCTCAATCCGTGGATCGCCGCGCAGGGTGTACAGGGTTCGGCGTGGGATGGGCACACCGCGCAGGCGCAGGGTCTACCGCCCGCGCGGGACGCATTGACCGGAAAGATCGTCCCCCCGGACGGGTACGGCGTTGGCGCGAACTATCAGGCGCAGCACGCGAGGGCGCAGGCGATCCTCGCCGTGATCGACGGTGACGCGGTCAAGCTGGACTGCGGCGGCATCCCGAGCACGCTGCCACCTGGCGACGCAGCCCGGCACGGTCTGCCTGCCGCGTATGACATCAGGAGCATCGGCGCGAACCCGGCCGAGACCAAGGCGGTCACGTTCGCGCTCGCCCAGCTGGACAAGCCTTATGTGTTCGGTGCCGTCGGCTCGGACGCGTTCGACTGCTCCGGCCTGATGATGGCCGCTTGGGCGCAGGCCGCGGTGATCCTGTCGCACTGGACGATCACGCAGGCCGAGGCGGGCACCCCGGTCGCCTCGCCGGCACAGATGTCGCCGGGCGATCTGATCCTGGTGCCCGGTTCGGACGGCACACTGTCCGCTCCCGGCCATGTCGGCATGTACATCGGGCACGGCCTGGTGGTGGATGCCGCCGACGAGCAGGTCGGGATCATCGTGCAGCCCTATCGCGAGTTCGTGCGCGTCGGCGGCGGCCTGTCCGGCATCCGCCATATCGGGTGACGCGCATGGCATCGATCACTCAACTCGCATCGCTAACCGCTGCCGGGCGCCATGACGCACACACCACTACAGGCAAAGGAGAACCGCGATGAGTGAGGGCAGCGACGACACGTATGCAAACGACTGGTTGGGCGGCTGGGAGGCCGTCGGCATCCCATCGGCCGAGATAGAGGCGTGGGCGCGTGCCGGGTACCGGCCGACCGAAGCGAGCCAGTGGCGCGGCGCAGGAGCGCTGGACCCGGGCACCGCCGCGCAGTGGGAACGCTTCGGCTTCACCCCGTCGACTGCCCAGTCCTGGATGGCGATCGGGGAGGTTGGCCCGGCGGACGCGATCACGATGAGCGACGCGGGAATGACCCCGGCCGTGTGCGCACGCATCCGCGCCGCCGACCCGCGCTGCGCCACGGTGGCGGCTGACGACTCTGCTCAGCCCCGCGTCGAGGAGCAAAGCCAGGCGATCGGCTTCTGAATCGCGTCGAAGCCTCGGACGCAGGCCCTTACGCAGGTGAGGGCCCAGGCAGGGCCCGCGACATGGACAGGGAGTTGAGCTGATGGCAGCGATCATGGCGCGGATTCTGGCCGCCGGCCCGAGCGTGGATGTCGGACCGAACAAGGACGGACTGCCGGGCGTGTCTGAGGCGACGAAGATCGTCGGCGCGTTGCTGACGTTCGGACTGATCGCGGCCGTCGCCGGCATCGTGCTCGCCGCGACCACCTGGGCGATCGGGTCGAACTCGTCCAACCCGCACCTGGCCGGCCGCGGCAAGACCGGGGTGATCGTCTCGTGCCTGGCGGCGCTTGTCGTCGGCGGCGCGGACATCCTCGTGAACTTCTTCGCCGGCGCCGGCGCCGGGCTCTGACAGCTCTCCACGTGCCCAACGTGCCGTGGACGGATGGAGGTGAGTGGGTATGGACGTCAGCGATTTCGAGCACCTGGACGGTGGGCTGATGTTCTACGCGCTGCTCGGCTGACTGGCCGCGCTGACCATCGGTGCTGCGTGGTGGGCCCTTGGGCAGCACAGCGCGAACCCTGCAGCCGCGGGCCGAGGCAAGGCTGCCGTCGGGACGGCGCTGCTCGGGGCGCTGCTGGTCGGTGCTGGCC
>JBOGDQ010000101.1:0-2454 GCA_050742975.1 Jatrophihabitantaceae bacterium | reverse complement strand
GCCTGGGCCTGCGCCGCTAGAGCACCTGGGGCGACTCCACCCGGAGTCGCCCCTTCGTTACAACTGCACATCACCGCCGGACGCTCACACGCGCGTCCTTGCGACCACTGGAGTTCGAGCGAGGCCGGTCCTCGGTAGTGGCGGTCGGACAAGACATCCGCCCGCTTCGATCGAAGACCGGCACCTGCTGGGCCATATTTCGCGAATTCGCGAGGCCGAGGTGTCAGCTCGTACGTCGCAGGTGGACGACCGGCACGTACGAGAGGAGACCTCTGTGATAGAGGCCAGCAACGACGACGGTGTGTTCGAGACCGTCGCAACCATCGACAACGGCAAGTTCGGCACCCGCAGCATCCGCTTCGAGACCGGACGGCTGGCCAAGCAGGCCGCCGGATCGGTCGTCGCCTACCTGGACGACGACACGATGCTGCTGTCGGCCACTACAGCCGGCAAGCACCCCCGCGAGGGCTTCGACTTCTTCCCCCTGACGGTCGACGTCGAGGAGCGGATGTACGCCGCGGGACGCATTCCCGGCTCGTTCTTCCGCCGCGAGGGGCGTCCCAGCGAGGACGCGATCCTCACCTGCCGGCTCATCGACCGCCCGCTGCGCCCGACGTTCATCAAGGGCCTGCGCAACGAGGTCCAGGTCGTCATCACGGTCATGGCGCTGAACCCCGACCACGCGTACGACGTCGTGGCCATCAACGCCGCCTCCGCGTCGACGCAGATCTCCGGCCTGCCGTTCAACGGACCTGTCGGCGCCACGCGCGTCGCGCTCATCGACGGCCAGTGGGTCGGCTTTCCTACGCACGCCGAGATCGAGCGGGCGACGTTCGACATGGTCGTCGCCGGCCGCGCGCTCCCGTCCGGTGACGTGGCGATCATGATGGTCGAGGCCGAGGCCACCGAGGGCTCGATCGCGCTCATCGCCGGCGGTGCCACCCGGCCGACCGAGGAGGTCGTGGCCGAGGGCCTGGAGGCCGCCAAGCCGTTCATCGCCGAGCTGTGCCGCGCGCAGGCCGAGTTGGCCCAGCAGGCGGCGAAGCCGACCGCCGAGTTCCCGGTGTTCCTGGACTACCAGGACGACGTGCTAGCCGCCGTGAGCGAGGAGGTGTCCGAGCCGCTGGCGCGGGCGCTGACCATCGCCGACAAGCAGCAGCGCGAGGCGGAACTGGACCGCATCAAGGCGCAGGCCAAGGAGCTCGTCGAGCCGAAGTTCGAAGGGCGCGAGAACGAGATCAGCCCGGCCTACCGCGCGCTCACCAAGAAGCTGGTGCGCCAGCGCATCCTGCGCGACAAGGTGCGCATCGACGGTCGCGGCCTGGCCGACATCCGGACGCTCTCGGCCGAGGTCGAGGTGGTTCCGCGGGTGCACGGTTCGGCGCTGTTCCAGCGTGGCGAGACGCAGATCCTGGGCGTCACCACGCTGAACATGCTGGGCCTGGAGCAGAAGCTCGACACGCTCAGCCCGAACCGCACCAAGCGGTACATGCACAACTACAACTTCCCGCCGTACTCGACCGGTGAGACGGGCCGGGTGGGCTCACCCAAGCGCCGCGAGATCGGCCACGGTGCGCTGGCCGAGCGGGCCCTGCTGCCGGTGCTGCCGAACCGGGACGAGTTCCCGTACGCGATCCGCCAGGTGTCCGAGGCGCTGGGCTCCAACGGCTCCACGTCGATGGGCTCGGTCTGCGCCTCGACGCTTGCCCTGCTCAACGCCGGCGTGCCGCTGCGGGCTCCCGTCGCCGGTATCGCGATGGGCCTGGTGTCCGACGAGGTGGACGGCAGGACCGAGTACGTCGCGCTGACCGACATCCTCGGTGCCGAGGACGCGTTCGGTGACATGGACTTCAAGGTCGCGGGCACCAAGGAGTTCGTCACCGCCCTGCAGCTGGACACCAAGCTGAACGGCATCCCGTCCGAGGTGCTCGCAGCGGCGCTGAAGCAGGCCCGCGACGCTCGGCTGCACATCCTCGACGTCATGGCCGAGGCCATCGACGAGCCGGACGAGATGAGCCCGTACGCCCCGCGCGTCACCGTCGTGAAGATCCCGGTAGACAAGATCGGTGCGGTCATCGGGCCCAAGGGTGCGATGATCAACTCGATCCAGGACGACACGGGTGCGCAGATCACGATCGAGGACGACGGCACGATCTACGTGGGTGCGGCCGACGGGCTGTCCGCGCAGGCCGCCGTCGACCTGATCAACGCGATCGCCAACCCGCAGATGCCCAAGGTGGGCGAGCGCTTCCTGGGCACTGTGGTCAAGACGGCCGCGTTCGGCGCGTTCGTCTCGCTGCTACCGGGCAAGGACGGGCTGGTGCACATCAGCAAGCTGGGTCGCGGCAAGCGGGTCGGCAAGGTCGAGGACGTCGTGAACGTCGGCGACAAGTTGCAGGTCGAGATCGCCGAGATCGACGGTCGCGGCAAGATCAGCCTGGTACTGGTCAAGGA
>JBOGDQ010000100.1:0-32010 GCA_050742975.1 Jatrophihabitantaceae bacterium | reverse complement strand
AGCGAGTCGGGCCGTAGCGAGTCGGGCCGTAGCGAGTCGGGCCGTAGCGAGCGCACCGACCGCCCGGCCCGGCCGGCACGCAACCGGACCCGCACCCGCGGCGGCCAGGCCGCCGACACCGCCGGCGCCCAGCCGCCGACGTCCGGCGATGCGACCGCCGGCCCACCCCGCCGTCGCCGGCGCCGGCGTCCGGCCGGATCCGGCACACCGTCGGCCGAGTGACCCCTCCCCGTCCTGGATCAACACCGGTAAGCCAGGATTGACGGCGTGACTCTCGACGGGCCGGAGGCGGGGCGAGCGACGCCCCCGCCGACCCGGTCGGAGGCCGCGATCGCCGCTTACCAGGCGCGGCTGCGGCCGTGGCGGCGGGTCTACGCCATCGCGATCGCCGTGGCCATCGTCGCCGGCGTGGTGCTCGTCAAGATCGCCTACAGCCACGGGGAGATCTCCCACGCGCGCCTGAAGACCGCCGCGTCGGCCGCTCCGTCCGTCGCGCTGACCGGACCGTCGAGCACGCTCACCCAGGCCTGGGCCAGCAGCGACCACACCGCGATCGGCACGCCGTACTGGCACGGCACGGTCGTCACCTTCTCCACGCACGGCGTGAACGGCCGGGACGCCCTGACCGGCGCCGTCCGCTGGTCGTACACCCGCAGCGACCGCATCGTCTGCCAGGCCGCGCAGGTCCAGGGGATCACCGTCGCGGTGTTCGAGCTGCGCGGCAACTGCGACGAGCTGACCGCGCTCAACTCCGGCACCGGTGCCCGGCAGTGGAACCGGACCCTCGATGAGGACAGCCATGCGGTCGACGGGCAGCCGAGCTACGCGACCGCGCCCTACACGTTCATGGTCACGACGCCGGACGTCATCTTCGCCATCGACCCGATCAGCGGCTACGACCGCTGGCTGTTCGCGCAGCAGGGCTGCAAGATCAACGGCTCGGTCCTCGGCTCGGCGGGCGCGCTGATCAGCCAGACCTGCACGACCCCGAGCTGCGCCGGCGTCAAGTTCTGTGGACGCGGCCCGCAGCTCCTGCTGCGCGACGGGATCACCGGGCAGGAGGACGACAGCTCGAAGAACCACGGCAACCCCGACCAGATCAAATGGAACCTGATCGGCAACACGTCCATGCCGGTGTCCGCGGACTCGGTCATCAGCGCCGCAGAGCACGGCTCCACCCAGCTCACGGTGCTCGACGCGGCCAAGGGCAAGACGCTGTCCACCCTGACGCTCAGCGCACCCATCGGCGGCGCGACGTCGGCACTGCAGACCGCACGGGCAGAGCTGATCCACACCGGCGCGATCACCTACGCCATAACGGCCGACGGCACCGGCGTCACGTGGCGCGCGCCGAGCACCGCGCTGCCGACAGTCACCGCGACCGACAAGGCGGCTACGCCCGACCTGACGAGGGCGATCATCGCCGTCGGCAGCAGCGACGGGATCGAGCTGCTGGACGGCCGCGACGGCAGCCTCGCCCGCACCTTCCCCGTCGCCGCGCCGGCCGCAGGCAGCCAGGTGTACGCCTTCGGCAGCGGCTTCCTCGTCACCGGCTCGTCCACGATCGGGTACCGATGAGTTCGAGCCAGCTGGACGTCGGTACCGGACGCCCGCTCACGATCGCCACCGAGGGCGGTCCGATCGCAGCGCTCGAGAGCGGGCCAGTCGACGGCGTGCCGGTGCTGCTGGTTCCCGGCTACACCGGCAGCAAGGAGGACTTCGGCCCGCTTCTCGACCCGATGGCCGCGGCCGGTCTGCACGCGGTGAGCATCGACCTGCCGGGCCAGTTCGAGTCACCCCCGCCGGCCACGCCTGCGCTGGCGGGGGGACCCACACCCGGCCCGGACGATCCCGCGCAGTACACCCCGCTCGCCCTCGCTTCCTGCATCCGCGCGGTCGCGGCGCAACTCGGCCCTCGCGTGCACCTGCTCGGACACTCCTTCGGCGGCCTGGTCACCCGCGCGGCGCTCCTCGAGGCCCCGGCCGGGTTCGCGTCGTTCGCGCTGATGGACTCCGGCCCGTCCGGGATCGGCGGCAGGCGCAGGCAGCTCATCGAACTGCTGCGCCCGCACCTGCCGAGGCTCGGCGTGGCCGGCGTCTACGCCGCGAGCGAGGCCGCCGCGGCGGCCGAACCCGGCTACGTCCCGGCGCCGCCCGAGCTGGCCGCGTTCATGCAACGGCGCTTCCTGGCCGGTTCGCCCGACATGCTGCTGGGCATGGGCGAGGCGCTGATCGCCGAGCCCGATCGGGTGGACGAGCTCGCCGCCGCCGGCGTCCCGCTGCTGGTGATCTACGGCGAGGACGACGACGCGTGGCCGCCGTCGGTGCAGGCCGAGATGGCCACCAGGCTCGGAGCAGAGCACGTCGTCGTACCGCACGCCGCGCACTCCCCTGCCGTCGAGAACCCGCAGGTGACCGCCGCCGCGCTGATCACCTTCTGGCGGGCCCACAGCTGAGTGTGTGACGCTGTCGTCATGACCGATCTCGGTTACTTCGGTCCGGGCAGCGTCACCTGGCGCGTGCACCGCGAGCCGGTGGCGATGGTCGGCGGCCTGCGCGCCCTGCTGCTGCAGGCACTGCATCCCGGCGCGATGGCCAAGCTGTACGAGACCTCGACGTTCCAGGACGACCCGTGGTCCCGCCTGCAGAGCACGGTCCGGTACGTCGCGACGGTGTCCTTCGCGCCGCGGGCCGACGTCGACCTGGCGGCGGCGCACGTCCGCGGCGTCCATCGCCGGCTCGGCATCGAGGACCCCGAGCAGCTGGCCTGGGTGCACGCCTGCCTGGTCGACTCGTTCCTCGCCTCCTCGCGCGCGGCGGGCATCCGGCTCAGCGACTCCGACGTGGACGGGTACCTGGCCGAGCAGGTCGTCGCGGCCGAACTCGTCGGCGTGCCACGCGAGCTGATCATGCGCAACGCGCTCGAGCTGCGCGCGTTCATGGCCGGCATCCGGCCGCGGCTGGCCGGCTCGCGGGAGGCGCGTGAGGCCGCCCGGTTCGTGATCGCGCCGCCGCTGCCGGTGCCGCGCCGGTTCGTGCTGCCCGCGCGCCTAGGCTGGACGACCGTGACCTCGCTGGCAGTCGGACTGCTGCCTCCCTGGGCGCGCCGGATGTACCGCCTGCCACCGCTGCCCGGCGCGCGGGTGGCCACCGCGACCGGGATGCGTGCGCTGCGCACCGCGACGCGCACGCTGCCCGTCCACTATCGCGAGGGCCCGCTGTACCGCGCGGCCAAGGCGCGCGCGGCCGCGCTCAACCCCGGCTGATCCGGGTCAGCCGAGCTCCGGCAGCCCGGCCCAGGGCGTGATCTGCTTGGCCGCAGCCTGACCGGCCGGGCAGTGCGCTCGGAAGTCGCACCACGAACACATGGCGCTCGGCGCGGCGGGGAACACCTCGTCAGGGTCGGCGCCGGACTCGAGGGTGTCGGTGGCCACGACGATGTCCTGCGCAGTGGCCTCGGCCCGGGCGACGTGCCGCGCCAGCGAGTCGTCGGTGTGCTCGAACGCGGCGACCTCACCGGTGGGCAGGTGGTGCAGCTCGACGCGGCGGCTGGCGCGGCGCAGCGCCCGTCGCGTGCCGAGGACGTACAGCGCGAGCGCCTGCGAGCCCCGCGCCTCGTCCTCGCTCACGCCACGACGGCCGCTCTTGTAGTCGACGATCACCAGCTCGCCTCCCCCGGCCACGTCCCTGTTGCTGGGGGTGCTCCCGTCGCGCTCGTCGATGCGGTCGACGCGACCGCTCACCGCCAGCCGGTCCGTCATGAACGCGACGGTCCGCTCGACGCCGATCGGGTCCACGTCCGGCTCGATCCGCACCAGGTAGTCGCGGACCCAACGCGCCGCCACGTCGCGGTAGCGCTGCGACTGCGCGTCGTCCTTGAAACCCTCGCTCAACCACTCGCGCTCGACCAGCCGCTCACCCACGTCGGGCGTCCGGGCGGGCAACGGGAGCGACCACCAGCGGGCGAGCGCGAGGTGGACGGCCGCGCCGAGCGAGTTGTGCGCCCACGGCGTGCCCTTCGGCGGCCGTGGCTTGTCGAGATAGGTGAACCGGTAGCGCCGCGGGCAGTCGAACGTCGCCAGCCGGGACGGGGTGCAGGAGAACAGCACGAGTCAGCCGACCGGCCGCAGCGCGCTGTCGAGCGCGATCAGGGCTTCGAACTGTTCCGGCGCGGTGGTGCACACCCCGAGCTCGTTCCGGTTCTTGTTCGTGCCGTGATAGTCGGAGGAGCCAGTGGCGACCAGCCCGAGCTCGCGGGCCAGCCCGGCCGCTCTCGCGCGGTCGTCCGGGTCGTGGTCCGGGTGCTCGACCTCGAGCCCGACCAGGCCGGCCGCAGCCAACTGCGCGATCGCCTCGTCGCTGACGGTCGGCCCGCGTCGCGTGGCGATCGGGTGGGCGAACACCGGCAGGCCACCGGCCGCGCGCAGCAGGGCGATCGCGTCGAACACGTCGGTGTCGGCCTTGGGCTCGTAGTACGGCGCGCGCGAGGACAGCGGTCCGGCGAACGCCTCGTCCACGGTGGCGACGTGACCGGACTCGACGAGGGCGCGGCCGAGGTGCGGGCGACCGACCGTCCCGCCGCCGGCCAGCTCGCTGACCTGCTCCCAGCTGATCGGGAGGCCGGCAGCCGCCATCCGCTCGACGATCGTCCGGCCGCGCTCGAGACGGCTGGCCCGCAGCCGTGCCCGTTCCGCGCGCAGGCCCTCGTCGTCGGGATCGAACAGGTAGCCGAGCAGGTGCAGCGAGATCCGGCGACCACCCTCGGGCTGGTACCTGCAGGAGAACTCGGCACCGGGAACGAGCGTCAGCCCGTCCGGTCGCGCGGCGATCGCCTCGTCCCAGCCGCCGACCGTGTCGTGGTCGGTGATCGCCACGACGTCCAGCCCGGCCGCCGCCGCGTTGGCGACGAGCTGCGCGGGCGTGTCGGTGCCGTCCGAGGCGTTGCTGTGGGTGTGGAGATCGATTCGCACATCGCGAACCCTACGGTGCGGCACCGTTACGAACGCGCGCTCACCAGTCCCCGTAGGGCGGCGTCCTCGGCAGCGGCGCGGTGGAGTTGTTCTGCGGGAGGTAGTCCGGGTCGAGGTCCAGGTCGTTGCCGAAGACCACCTTGCGGGTCTGCAGGTAGAACTCGTGCGGGCGGGCTATGTTCACCAGCCGCCGCACGTCCGGATGCTGGCCGGGTGCCTCCAACTCGATGGTGCCGAAACCCAGCAGCTTGCCCAGGACCGTCTGCTCGAGCACCGCGCCGGAGATCCGGTCCAGCCGCAGCGACGCCTCGGCCGAGGTCGTCTCCGGAACGCCGCGCACCCGGATGATCCGACGCGACGTGAGGATCACCCACTCGGCCTGCCAGGTCTGCCAGCGCACGAAGGCGAACGTCCCGAACACCACCAGGAACACCGCCGCCATCGGCCACGGGTCGACGACGGCGGCGATCAGCAGCACGAGGAGCGCGAGCGCCAGGACCAGGTGCGGCCGGCGCAGCAGGATCACCCAGTGATGCCGCGTGCGGGCCAGCACCGGGAGTTCGGACTGCAGGTAGGCCGGCATGCCGGCCTAGGACGCCACGTTGTCGACGAACTTGCCGACGCCGTGCGCCACATTGACCGCGACGTGCCACGAATTGTGGACGATGTCGGCGGCCTGGGCGGGCGAGGTCATGATGTAGAAAACGAGGAAGAGCACCACGATGCCCACGATCACGAGCTTCATGTCGCCTCCTCCAGCAAGACGGACGCGCGCAGCACGTCATGAACCTATCCGGGCCAAGCCTCACATTCATACCGTGCCCCCCGGCCTGAGCCGGGATGCCGCGCCGAACCGGGAAGGAGCTACCTGTGCCAGTGCATGAGCCGTGTGCCGGCGGAATCGTCCTGGACGACACGGGGCGGCTGTTGTTGATCAGGCGCGGTCGGGCGCCGTCCAAGGGCAGCTGGTCCGTGCCCGGGGGGCGCTGCCTGGACGGCGAGCCCGCGGCGCAGGCGTGCGTTCGCGAGCTGCGGGAGGAGACCGGTCTGCGCGTCCGCGTGGTGCGCGCGGCCGGTCGGGTCGAACGTGACGGCCCGGCCGGGCAGGTCTACGACATCGAGGACTTCGTCTGCGAGGTGGTGGGCGGGCAGCTGCGCGCGGGAGACGACGCGGCGGACGCGAGGTGGGTGACCGTGGGCGAGCTGGTCCGGCTGGAGCTGGCTCCCGGCCTGCTCGACTGCCTCACCGAGTGGGACCTGCTGCCCCGCTGCTGAGCCGATTGTGCAACTCTCGGCGGTGTCAGGCCGCCGAGAGTCGCACGATCGGCTACTTCTCGCGGGGGATCGGCGTGGGACGGCCGGGCTGTTCGCCTCCGCGCGCGTCGGTGGGGGTCCCCCCGGCAGCGGGGGCGTAGCCGCCGGGGGAGTACTCGCGGGTCGGCACCATCACCTTGCGGCGGAAGATGCAGACGATCGTGCCGTCCTGGTTGTAGCCGATGGTCTCGACGTGGACGACACCCCGGTCGGGCTTGGACTTCGACGGCGTCTTGTCCAGGACCGTCGTCTCGCCGTAGATCGTGTCGCCGTGGAACGTCGGCGCGACGTGGCGCAGCGACTCGACCTCCAGGTTCGCGATTGCCTTGCCGCTGACATCGGGAACCGACATGCCCAGCAGCAGCGAGTAGACGTAGTTGCCCACGACGACGTTCCTGCCGAAGTCGGTTGTCCGCTCCGCGTAGTTGGCGTCCAGGTGCAGCGGGTGGTGGTTCATCGTGAGCAGGCAGAACAGGTGGTCGTCGTACTCGGTCACGGTCTTACCCGGCCAGTGCTTGTAGACGGCTCCGACCTCGAACTGCTCGTAGTAGCGGCCGAACTGCACGGTGCTCTCCTCGTCCAGGGTTCTTGCTTCGTCGACGGTCGGTACCTACCGGCCGATCACCGGCCGATCCTGCCGTGTCGGGGCCGGAAACGGGGCAGAATGTGTCCGATGCCAACCGTGCGCGCCCGCGCTCGCTCGTCCCCGGTCGGCTGGCGCTGGGCCGCCCCCGGGCGCTGGTCGCGCTCCGCCCCGGGACGCTGCTCGGGCGGCAGGGCACACGCGGCAGTGCCGCCGGGGAGCCGGTACCGGTTCGCGGAGACCCACGCGTAGGCACGTGCGGCCACCCAGCTGATGCCGGGGAGCAACGTGACCCGGCCGAGCACCGGCAGCGGCGGGCGCGAGACGCGCAGCAGCGCTGCCACCGCGCGGTGTCCGGACTCGATATGACCGTCGCCGCCCACCCACTGCACCGACTCGCCGGCCTGCTCCGCGGTCAGCCCGAGCGCGGCCAGGTCGGCACTCTGCCACGCGCGCACCTCGACGTTCGCGCGCAGCCACGGCACCAGCCGCACCGACCTGGTGCAGAACGCGCAGTCACCGTCGTACACGAGGACCGGGCGCGGCCGGGTGCTCATCCTGAGGACGCCAGGTCGGCCGCCGCGCGCGCCAGATCGAGCAGGTCGGCATCCTGGTCGGCCCATCGCTCGCGCAGTGCGGCGCTACCGTGCACGCGCGACCAGGCGAGCTCGTTGGGCGTGGCCGGGACGACTTGCAGGATGCTCACGCCGACCGCGCCGGTCTCGACCGTAGCCAGCGGCGACTCGATGAGAACGCCGCCGGTGCAGCCCGCTCCCACCGCGAGCGGGCGCCCCGTGTCGACGGTCATCCCCGCGCTGTAGACGACGCCCTCGACGGCGGGTGCTGCGGCCAACACCGACAGGCTGCGCCACACATCGCCGAACGCGTCCGCCGGATCGCGCACGTGCAGCATCAACTCCGCCCGCGGCCCGTCGCTATGCCGCACGGGCTCGGCCGCCCCGGTCATCGGCCGCCGGGCCAGGCCCAGGCTGACGTAGGCACGCTCGCCCGGCACCGGCTCGAACCGCAGGATCTCGATCGGCTCCACCCCGACGAAGGACATCGACGCCCGCGCGGGTGCCTGCGCGAAATGCGCTGACAGCGCGGCGTCGAGCGCCGCGAGCACATCGCGTTCATCCGCCGCAGTCACAACCTTGACGCTAGCTGCTCATGATGGCTCCCTTCGATCGTGGGCGCCCGTCACCGGAACGAGGACGCGATCTGCTGCTCGACGTCGGCGTACGCCGCGCCCGCGCGGGCAAGCAGATGACCGATGCCGTCCAGCGCGTCGGACATCCCGCGTGCATGCCGGTCGAACTGCTCGTACAGCGCGGCGAACTGACTCGCCGCTGCGCCGGACCAGTCGGCCCCGAACAGCGGCGACAGCTGACCCCTCAGCGACTGATGCTCGCCCCGCACCTCGGCCGACACCCGCGACACGGCGGTCCCAAGCGTCGCCAACTGGCTCGGCGTCACCTTCAGATTCGGCATGGCCCGGTCCTCTCCTGTGCTCGATCCCGCGCCACGGTTGCGGCCGGATGGCTGGCTACCGTAGACAGCTATCGCGACCGGCCGCGACCCGTTCGCACGCGATTGTGGAAAACCCCGAAGTTGTCCACAGATCTGCTAAACGCGGTGCGGAGCGTCGGTGCTGCGGGTGACAGTCCCCGGATGCGAATCGACCTGACCCTGCGCGCGGCTGACGGCACGGCCCGCGACGTCGCCGTCCTCGGCCCGGCGGGAACCCGGCCGGCGGACGTGGTGCCCCTCCTCGATGCCGTCCTGCCCGGCGGCCGCGCGAGCGCCGGCGAGCCGGACGGCCCGGGCCGCCCACTGTGCGAGAGTGCGGTGCTGGGCGGCCTGCCACGCGAGGGTGCGGTGCTGGGCGGCAATTGTTCGTCCGGGCCGCCGTCCGGGCTGACGGCAACGCACCGTCTCGAGGTGGTCGGCGGCCTGGACGCCGGCAGCGGCGTCCCGCTCGGCCGCACACCGCTGACGATCGGGCGGGCAGCCGGGTGCGACCTGATCCTGCGCGATCCGGACGTGTCCCGCGTGCATGCCGAGATCAGGCTGACGCCGCAGGGACCGATGGTGCGTGATCGCGGTTCGGCGAACGGCACTGTGGTCGACGCAGCGGTGGTCGACGCAGCGGTGGTGGGCGAGCGCGGACAACCGGTGCGCGCCGGCAGCTATCTGCGGCTCGGCGACACCTACCTCGCAGTGACCTCGGCGCACAGCCCGGCCGTGCTCACGCGTCCCGGACCGGACGGCACGCTGACGGTGAACCGGCCGCCGCGAGCGGCGCCGGGGTACGCCGCGGAGGAGATCGCCGTGCCCGCCGAACCGGGCTCCGGGCATCCGCAGCGGATCGGCTGGGTGGCCGCCCTCGTGCCCGCAGCAGCCGGCGTGGCGCTGGCGGTGAGCCTGCACGCTCCGCAGTTCCTGCTGTTCGCGCTGCTCTCGCCGATCGCGATCGTGGGCACCGCTCTCGGTGATCGGCTGCACTGGCGTGGCGAAAGGCGCCGGCTGCAAGCTCGCTACCGTGACGAGCTCGCAGCGTCCCGTCGCAGCATCGCCCGCGCTCTCGCCCGTGAGAGCAGGCACCGGCGAACGCGCGATCCGGATCCGGCCACCATCTGGCGCACCGCTCGGCTGCCCAGCGTGCGGCTGTGGGAGCGCGGGCGCGAGGATGCCGGCCTGCTGCGGGCCCGTCTCGGGTTGGGCGAGGTTGCCTCGCTCACCCGGGTCCGCGACGGGGACTCGGTAGGCGCAGCCGCGAACCTGCGCGGCGTGCCGGTCACGGTCGATCTCGGCGCCGGCCCGCTCGGCCTGTCCGGGCCACGAGAGGTCACGCTGGGCGAGGCCCGATGGGTGATCGGGCAGCTCGTCACGCACGTCGGCCCGGCCGACCTCGAACTGGTCCTGCTCCTGTCCGCCGAGTCAGAGGTTGCCTGGCGCTGGGCACGCTGGCTCCCGCACCTGCGCGGGCGGGTCGCGTTCGACCGGGACGGGCGCCAGGCGATGCTGGCCGAGCTGACCGAACTCGGCGAGCGCCGGGCAGCGCATGCCGGGCCGGACGGGCGGTGGCTCGGCGGCCGGCTGCTCGTCCTCGTCGACCACGAGGGCGAGCCCGCCCAGGCTGCCCGGCTGGCCGAGGTGCTCTGCGACGGGGTGCGCCTGGGGATTACCGCGCTGTACCTGGAGGTCCGCCGGGGTGGGCTGCCCTCGGCGTGCACCAGCGTCGCGGGCGTCGTCGGCGAGACCGGCAGCCGCCTGCAGGTGTCAGGTTCCGGGGTCGAGCCGGGCCGCACCTTCGGGCAGCCGGTCGTGGCCGACAGGGTCAGCGAGCGGTGGGCCGAGTCGCTGGCCCGTGCGCTGGCCCCACTGCGCGATCCCGGCAGCCGTCGCGAGGAATGCCTGCCACAGTCGTGCCGGCTCGTTCCCTTGCTCGGGCCGACCACGCCGACCGCGGACTCGGTGCTAGCGGGCTGGCGCGCGGCCGGGCCCGGACTGGCGACCACGCTGGGCGTCGCGGCCGACGGGCCGATCACGATCGATCTGGTCCGCGACGGGCCACACGCCCTAGTCGCCGGGACCACCGGCGCCGGCAAGTCCGAGCTGCTGCGCAGCCTGGTTGCCGGGCTGGCCGCGCGGTACCCACCGGAGTCGGTCGCGTTCGTCCTGATCGACTACAAGGGCGGCGCGGCGTTCGCCGACTGCGCGCGGTTGCCACACACCGTCGGCTCGGTCACCGACCTCGACGCCCATCTGGCCGAGCGGGCACTGCGCTCGCTCGAGCGCGAACTGACGGTGCGCGAGGAACTGTTCGCCGGCTGCGGCGCGCGGGATCTCGACGGGTATCGTGCGGCGAGCCCCGATCACCGGCTGCCGCGGTTGATCATCGTGATCGACGAGTTTGCCGAGCTGGTGGCCGAGCTCGACGACTTCGTCTCCGGGCTCGTCGGCATCGCGCGGCGCGGGCGCTCCCTCGGCGTCCATCTGGTGCTCGCCACCCAGCGACCCGGCGGGGTCGTCTCGCCGGAGATCCGCGCGAACACGGCGCTGCGTGTCTGCCTGCGCGTCACCGATCCGGTCGAGTCGCGCGACGTGATGGACGCCGAGGGTGCGGCGACGATCAGCCGCCGGCAGCCCGGCCGCGCGTACCTGCGGCTGCCCGGCGCTCCCGCCGTCCTGTTGCAGACCGCGCAGGTCAGCGGCGGTGCGGCGTCCGGCCCACCGGAGGCCGTGCGGGTCGTGCCGCTGGACGATTGGCGACGATTGCCCGCCGACACGCGACCGCCAGGCGCAGACACGGATCTGCACCTGCTGGTCGAGGCAGCCCGCGCGGCAGCAGTGCGCTCGGGCCGGCCACCACCGCGCAGCCCGTGGTTGGCTCCGCTGCCGGACCGTATCGCGCTCGGCCGGCTCGCGCTCGGCCGGCTGGACAGCGGCAGCGCGACCGGCATTGCCGTCGGGCTGTGCGACCTTCCGCGGCTGCAGCAGCAGTCGCCGTTGATCGTCGATCTCGACGCCGGTGGTTCGCTGCTGCTCGTGGGCGGCCCGGGCAGCGGGCGGACCTCAGCCGTCCTCACCCTGGCGATCGCCGCCGCCACCGAGCTACCGCCGGATCGCCTGCACGTCTACGCGATCGACTGGTCCGGTGGCGGCCTGGACCCGCTCGAGCGGCTGCCGCACTGCGGCTCACTGCTCGGGACCGACATCGCAGCCGCGGCAACACTCGTCACCCGACTGGCCGCCGAGGTCACCGACCGCCGCCGGCGGCTCAGCCGCGATCCGGGCACGTCGCTGCCGCGTGCGCTCTGCGTCCTGGACGGGTGGGACGCCTTCGCGACCGCGGCCGACGAGCACGACGGCGGCCGCACCGTCGAGGCGCTGTGCGGCCTGCTCCGTGCCGGGCCGTCGGTTGGGCTGACGGTCGCGATCACCGGGGATCGCGGCGCGCTGTCGGTCCGGTTGAGCTCGTGCGTCGCGACGAAGTTGCTGCTGAGGCTGACCGATCGCGCTGACTACGCGCTGGCCGGACTGAACGAACGGTCCGTCCCCGCCTCGCTCCCGCCCGGACGCGCGGTACGCGCCTCCGACGGCGTCGAGGTCCACCTTGCGCACCTCGGCGCCGATCCGTCGCCGGCCGAGCGGGGCCGGTGCCTCGATGCGGCGCTCGCGCGGTGGGCGCGCCACGCGCGCGGGTCCCCACCTCCCATCCGGGTGCGGCCGCTGCCGGATCACGTCTCGTTGGCCGAACTGCCGGGCGCGGACTCGATGCTCGGTGACGGCTCTGCGCCAGACGGCGTCGTGCTCGGCCTGGGTGGTGACGCGGGTGATCCCGTCGTCGTCGACCTGTTCGCGGGAACGGGACGGCTGCTCGTCGCCGGGCCACCGAGATCGGGCCGCTCGAGCGTCCTGCGCTGCGCGTTCCGGCAGCTGGTCGGCACCGGCTGCGCGCTCGTCGTCGCTGCACCGGCCCGCTCGCCGCTCGCCACGCTGGCCGAGTGCCGATCCACCCGGCTGGTCACCCCTGATGATGTCACCGCGCGAGCGCCCACCGTCGAGAATCGCACCGTCCTGCTGGTCGACGACGTCGAGGCGTTCCTGGACACGCCGGCCGGAGACTGGCTGACCGGCTGGATCCGGACCGCGGTGCCGGGGCTCGCGGTAGTGGCCGCCGGGTCCAGCGACGAGCTGGCCGCCTGCTACCGCGGCATCGCGGCCGAGGTGCGCCGGGGCCGCTGCACGCTCCTGCTGCATCCCGGCCCGGGCGATGCCGATCTGGCCGGCGTTACCCTCCCGCGGCGACGGGCGGGCATCCCGCCCGGCCGCGGCCTGCTGATCGGCGACCCGGCGTGGGGATCGCTGTTCAGGACCGGGCCGGTGCCGATCCAGGTGGCCCAGCCATGAGCGGGCGCGCGAGCGAACGATCAGCGACGGCTCTGCGGCCGACGCAGGAGGACGAGCACGGCCGGTCAGTCCATGTGCGGGTAGCGGTGGTCGGTAGCCGGGACGAACGTCTCCTTGATCGAGCGGGGCGAGAGCCAGCGCAGCAGGTTCAGCGGCGAACCGGCCTTGTCGTTGGTTCCCGAGGCCCGCGCCCCACCGAACGGCTGCTGCCCGACCACGGCGCCGGTGGGCTTGTCGTTGACGTAGAAGTTCCCGGCAGCGAACCGCAGCGCCTGCGCGGCCTGCAGCACAGCGGCCCGGTCGCGGGCGAACACGGCACCGGTGAGCGCGTACGGCGACACCGACTCCAGCTGGGTCAGCGTGTCCGTCCAGGCCGAGTCGGGGTACACGTGCACCGCGAGGATCGGGCCGAAATACTCGCGGCGGAACACCTCGTCGCCCGGGTCGTCGCACACGATCACGCTCGGCCGCACGAACCAACCCTGCGAATCGTCGGTGCTGCCACCGGCCAGGATCGACGTGCCCGCATGCGAGCGGGCCCGATCCAGCGCGGTGGACAGCCGGTCGAAGGCCCGCTGGTCGATCACCGCGCCACCGAAGTTGCCGAAGTCGGTGACGTCGCCGTAGGTCAGCGAGTCGACGGTCGCGGCGAGCGCGTCACGGATCCCGCCGTCCCACAGCGACTTCGGCACGTAGGCGCGCGAGGCGGCCGAGCACTTCTGGCCTTGGTACTCGAACGCCCCTCGCACGAGCCCGGTGACCACGCCCGCCGGGTCGGCCGACGGGTGCGCGATCACGAAGTCCTTGCCGCCGGTCTCGCCGACCAGCCGCGGGTAGGACGCGTACGCGCCGATGTTCGCCCCGACCGTCGACCACAGCTGCTGGAACGTCGCCGTCGACCCGGTGAAGTGGATCCCGGCCAGCGCCGGATGCGTCAGCGCCACCTGCGAGACCGCCGCCCCGTCGCCGGTCACCATGTTGATCACACCCGGCGGCAACCCGGCCGCCTCGAACAGCCGCATCGTGTAATGCGCGGCGAGCTGCTGCGTCGGCGAGGGCTTCCACAGCACGACGTTGCCCAGCAGCGCCGGAGCCGACGGCAGGTTCCCGGCGATCGCGGTGAAGTTGAACGGCGTGATCGCCAGCACGAAGCCTTCCAGCGGCCGGTAGTCAGACCGGTTCCACACGCCCGCCGAGCTGACCGGCTGCTGCGTCAGGATCTCCCGCGCGAACTGCACGTTGAACCGCAGGAAGTCCGCCAGTTCGCACGCCGAGTCGATCTCCGCCTGCTGCACCGTCTTGGACTGCCCCAGCATCGTCGCCGCGTTCAACCGTTCCCGCCACGGCCCGGACAGCAGATCGGCCGCCCTCAGGAACACCGCCGCGCGCTCGTCGAACGGCAGCTCGCGCCACGCCGGCGCGGCCGCCAGGGAGTATCCGAGCGCCGCCTCCACGTCCGCGGCCGTTGCCTGCGCCGTCTCGCCCAGCACCAGCGCGTGCCGGTGTGGAGCCCTGACCGGAAGCCGATCACCACCTGCCATCCGCTGCCGGCCACCGACCGTCATCGTCAGCTCGGCCCGATCGGCGGCCAGCGTCTTCAGCTCGGCGGCGATCGCGGCCCGCTCCGGGCTACCGGGCGAGTAGCTGCGCACCGGTTCGTTCATCGGCACCGGGGGGTGTGTGATGGCGTCCATGCCCCGATCGTGCCATGCGGCGGATCGGTCAGAGCTCGGCCAGCAGGCTCTGCAGTTCCTGCGAGGCGTACCACGAGAGGTCGTAGCCCTCCGCGTCGTCCATGGCCTCCTGCGCAGCCGGCTCGCCGAGGTCGGCGGCGGTGATCGCCGAGGCTGCGGCCGCCACCGCCGGTTCAGCATCCGCGTCATCCACGTGGAACGAGGCCACCTGCCGCACCGTGACCGCGCCGGACAGCCGCACGACGCCGCGATCGAGATCGTCGCGGACCTCGACGTCCTCGTCCACCGCGTCGAGCGCGATGACGACGCGCCGCCGGGCTGCCTCGGAGTCCGCGTCGAGCAGCCGCAGCGAGGCGCGGGCCGCCTCGGTCATCGCCGCGTACTCCAGCGCCTCGAGGTCGTCGTCGACGTACCACTCGCGCAGGCCCGGGGTGACCGCGAACGCGGTGAACGGCGCGACACCGAGCGACCCGGTGTCGCGCAGGGTGCGCAGGTCGGTGCTCGTGGCCGGCAGGTAGGCCCTCATCCGGTTGCTCCTGACGCGCGGCCCGATCGCGCGTCAGGAAGGACCCGCAGCCCGGAGAGCTGGCGCCGCAGCTGGGCTGTCGCGGTCGTGCGAGCCGTCTCCAGCACCCGCGCACGGGGCGCCGGATCCATCAGGTTCAGCCCCATCACGGCGAGGTCCTCGGGCTCGGGCGCCAGCGCGTACACGCGCACGCCTCGGGCCCGCAACGCGGCCACGTCCGCCGCGATCGTCCTGGCGATCGAGCGCCGCACCACCCGCTCGAGGCGCTGCATCGCGGTCCTCGGGTTCGGGTTGCCCGGTCCGCCCATCGGCGCCAGCACGAACACCTCGTCCACGGCGGTGTCGAGCAGCAGGTCGGTCGACGCGTTGGAGGCGACGCCGCCGTCGACATAGGGCACGCCGTCGATCATCGTCGGCGCGTACCAACCCGGGATCGAGCACGAGGCCGTGACCGCGTCGGCGAGGGACGCAGTGCGGACGATGCGGGGCGCACCGTCGCGTCGAGGCGCGACGCTGTCCCGCCCGAACACCACACGGCGGCCCGTGCTGTAGTCGACGGCGACGACCCACGGCCGCGGTGCCGCGGGCCAGGCTCCGGACGCCAGGCCGGCCAGCTCCGCGACGCTGTCCAGCAGCTGATGCACCGGTTCCAGCGTCCCCTTGCCCACCGGCAGCAGCCCGGACAGGGCGACGATCGGCGACGTCCGTCGCGGGTGCCGGATGCCGTCGAGCAGCAGGCGCGGCGCGGCCGGGCGGATCCCCGGCCGGGGCGGAAGAGCGGCACCTGTCCCGTCGTAGTCATAGGCGATCGGCACGTCCTCCGGCAACGGGACGCCCTGGTGGTGACGGCACAGCGCCTCCACCGGCAGCCCGCAGCCGAGCAGTCCCGCAGCGACCGCGCCGGCCGACGTCCCCAGCACGAGGTCGGCCTCGCGGGCCTCGAACCCGGCCACCGACTCGACGGCCGACAGCGCGCCCAGCATCCAGGCGAAGCCGAGCACCCCGCCGCCACCGAGGACGAGCGCTCGACGTGGCGGCGTGGCTGGCATCAGGCCATTGTCACAGAGACCCATCGATCAGCGGCGCAGGCCGCGGCGGCGCGTGCGGGCCGGAACCCCGGCCAGGGCGGCCGCCAGCTCGGCGACCGATCGGCGCAGCGGGCCGGACGGCCGGGCCTCGGCCAGCGACCTTCCGGTGGCCAGGGCCGCATCGACGGACTCCTGGTCGAGCGGCAGCAGGGCCGCGGGCTTGCACCCGGCGAACCGCTCCAGCGCTCCGGTCAGCTCGGCCACCGGATCGCCGGGCACGACGTGCCGGCGCAGCTTGTTGAGCACCACCCAGATCGCCCCGGCCGGGTCGAGCTCGCGCAGGTCGGCGAGCGCACGGACCAGGCGCTGCATGCCGATCGGATCAGCGCCGCCCACCGGGACGATGATGTCCGCGGCCTCGAGCACGGCCAGGGTCGCGCCGTTGCGCCGCGGTGCCAGCGAGTCGAAGGACAGCTCCTCGTCCGTCTCCAGCGAGAAGCCGCAGTCGACGACCGTGAAGTCGGCCAGGCCCCGTGCCACGGTCAGCACCGACTCGACCGCGGCCGGCCGCAACTCCGGCCAGCGCGCCGCGAGCGGGACGCCGGTCAGCACGCGCAGGCCCGGGGTCAGCTGCCAACAGAGCGCCGCCAGCGCGGCCTGATCGAGCCGGGTGGCGGCCGCCTGGCGGCAGGCGCCCGCGAGTCCCGGCGAGTCGTCGAGCAGGCCGAGCACCGCGGCGACGGTTCCGCCGTACACGTCCGCGTCGACCAGCATCGCGGCGAGGCCGAGCCGGGCAATCTCGTCGGCGAGCGTGACCGCCACCGTCGTCCGCCCCGGTGCACCCGTGGGACCCCACACCGCGACGACCGTGCCGTGCCGGGTGGGCGAGGTCGCCTCCGCGGGGGCACCGCCGGGCGGGATCGCCATCGACGTCGAGGGATCGGCGAACATGCGGGCCGTGCGGGTGGCTGTCTCGGGTGCTGCCGCGTCACGCACCGCCTCGACCAGAACCGAGGCCACGACCGACGGGTCCGCGTCGGCCGGGACCAAGTGGGTGATCCCCAGAGCCTGCAGCCGAACCTCCGCGGTGGTGTCCCCTCGCGGCACCACCCCGACCGGCGCGACCTCCGCGGCGATCAGCCGGTCGACCACGTCGGCGTCCAGGTGCCGCAGCGAGGACGCCACCAGCGCAGCGCGGCCCTGCCCCGCAGCCGCCACCGACAGCAGCTCGACCACATCGACACACCGCCGGGTGATCATGACGCCGTGCTCGCCGCCCTCGAGCGCCGCGATCAGGTCCGTCTCCCACACCGCTCCGCCGGCAGCGGTCAGCACCGGCAGCTTCATGACGAGGGCGCGAGGCAGTCGTCGAGGCTGGGCAGGGCGTCGTTTCCACCGTCGTGCCTGGCCCCGCTGAGCAGGCCGGCGCGGATGACGGCACCGTCGTGGGCAAGCGCGGTGACGACCCGGTCGGCCAGCGCAGCCGACACGCCGAGGACGACGTCCTGGCCGCCACTCGAACCGATCTGCCGCTCGCTCGTCCGCACGTCCTGCACGGTCACATCGGCGAGCAGCACGACGGACGGGCAGGTCTTGGTCGACACCCAGAGCTCGATGCGCTGGCCCGCTCGCAGTGCGGGCGCGTTGCCCGCCTCGAACGGCACGCTCAGCGTCGTGGAGGTGGGCTCGTCGCGCAGGGCAGCGACCGGGACGAGCTCGCCCTCGGCCAGCGGGCGGTTCAGCTGCCGGCCGACCGCGTGGGCGGCGTCCGACAGGTAGATCCCCGCGCCGTGGCCGGGCAGCTGCGCCTCGACGGACGTGACGTCCGAGGGCTTCAGCGTCGAGCCGGCGGCGAGGTCACGGGTCACCGAGAGCATCCGGTAGGTGTGGTGCGCACCGGAGACCACCTTGGCACCGATCAGCACCGAGGCCAGCACGAGGACGACGCCGGTGACCAGCCGCAGATCCAGCCAGCTCGGCGTCTTGATCCGCTTCGGCGTGGGGGACGACAGGCTCACGCGGGGCCTCCTCTCGGGGGACATAGTGGTTCGCCGGACATAGCAGCTTGCCGGACATAGTGCCGGAAATACGCGAACCATGCGATAGGCCACCGGCGCCGATTGTGGACAACCATGCCCGGGCCGCGCATCAACTGCCACACTGGGCACCATGGCTGCTGACCGCTTCCTGACGCCGGCCGACGTCGCCGAGGTGCTGAACATCTCCATGTCGCAGACCATGGCGCTGCTGCGCGGCGGCGAACTGGCGGGCATCAAGATCGGCGGCCGCGGCCAGTGGCGGGTCGAGCGGGACAAGCTGGAGAGCTACATCGCGCGCATGTACGACCAGACCCGGACGTTCGTCCAGACGCACCCGCTCGCCGACGCCGAGGACGCCTGACTCACAGCTCCCGGCGAACGGCCACGAGGCCGGCCGTCGGTACGAGCAGGACGTCGCGGACGGCCGCGGCTCGCCGTGCCTCACCCGGGGCATGCACGGCCACCTCGACGTAGTCCGCACCCACCCGGTCGAGCGTCGCCGCCAGCGTCGTCCCGTCGGTCAGGTGCAGCGACACCGGCGAGCGGTCGCGGGCGATCCGGCGCAGGACGAACCAGAGCCCGAGCCGCGCGGTGACCGCGTCCAGGGAGCCGGGCACGGCTGACGTGCGGCCCAGGCCACCGATACCGGTGACGGCACCGAGCCGGACCAGCACCTCACGACCGCCGTCCTGCTCCAGCAGCGCCCAGTCCGGCCCGAGGCGATCGAGCGTTCCGGCCAAGTGGCCGGCGCCGGCCGTTCGGAGCCGGACGGGCAGGCCCACCGCCGGCCGCAGCCGGTCGAGCAGGGTCAGGGCTCCGACCTCGGCCCGCGTGCGTTCCTGCACCTCGGCGGCTCGCTCGGCCTGCTCCAGCACCTCGGCCTGCGCCTCGAGATCGGCGAACAGCGCGTTCCACCGCATCATCGCGTTGCGTCCCACGAGGCAGGACGTGCCGCGGCGGTCCCGACCTGGCGCAGTGGTCCGCTCACGCGCGCCAGCGTAGTTGGGCCCGACGCGCGAGCGGCGGCCGTCGGCTGCAGAGGAGTCGTCGTCCGCCAGGCTCGGGGATCTGGCCAGCCCCGAGCGGACCGGTCCTCCGGGCAAAACCAGCTGCCTCGAATATCCGTATTGACCATGTCGCTCCGGATGTGTATGAATACTGTCTAACGTAAACGTCGTCAAACGAAGGATATGAGATGGGAACCGATCGATCTCTGGTTCGGGCCTTGGCGCTGGCGGCCGTCGACGCGATCGTCCTCTGGCGGCTGTGGCCGGACCTCGCGGCGCTGCGCTCGGACCTCGCGGCACCGCAGGCGTGGGTCGACCGGGTCGGCGGCGACAGCGCGGCGTTCACCCTCACCGCGGGCGCGCTATGGCTGGTCGCGCTCTGGCTGGCCGTCGGCCTGTCGGCAGCGCTGGCCTCGTACACCCCGGGAGCGCTGGGGTCGGCGGCACGGCGGCTGGCCCGGTTCACCCTGCCGCGTGTCCTCTACCGTGCCGCTGCGGGCGCCGCCGGTCTCGGCGTGCTGCTGACGCCGGTCGCTGCCGCGGCGCATACGCCACAGGCCCGGGACCGGCCGCCGCTGCCAGCGCCGAGATTGCCGACGAGCAGCGTCCCCGCCCCGCAACTGCCGACCTCGCTCCCCGATCGGTCCTCGCTCCCCGATCGGTCCTCGCCCCCGGATCGGACCGCGCTCCCCGACCGGTCCTCGTCCCCAGATCGGTCCTCGCCTCCCGATCGGTCGGCATTCCCCGATCCGTCGACGGCGACGCCCGGGCAGCCCGGCCGGCGCGCGCGCGAGGTGATCGTCCATCGCGGCGACTCGCTCTGGAGCCTGGCCGCCACGCACCTCGGCCCTGATGCATCGCAGGCCCGGATCGCGGCCGCCTGGCCCAAGTGGTTCGCCGCGAACCGCGCCGAGATCGGCGCCGACCCGGACCTGCTCACCCCGGGTCAGGCACTGCAGGTCCCGTCCGAACAGGAGACGCCATGACCGCAACGATCGCCCGGCCCATCCGACCCGCACGGCTGCAGCGAACGCCCGGCGTACGCCCGGCCCCGCGGCGCGAGCCGCCGTTCGACGACGAGTTGCAGCCGGCGCAGCTGCGCGCGGTGGGCCCGCTGGACCGGCGCCTTCCGTTCGACGAGCGCAGAACCACGAGCCGGCTGCGCCCACCGCCCGGACCCGCCCTGCCGCAGAACCTGCCCGACCCGGCGGGTTGGGGGCGCCGGCTGCTGGTCGGGATCATCGAGACGGCGGCCGGTCGACGCCCCCTGCAGCAACTCGGGGCGCTGCTCAGTCACGGCGTGGCGGCCGGGCTCGGGGCCGACTTCGAGCGCGCAGCGCGGCTGAACAACCCGCACTGGATCTACGCGGCGACGATCCGCACCGTCCACGCCAGCGTGCCGGCGGAGGGCGTCGCCGAACTCAACGCGACGGTTCAGGTCGGCCGGCGGGTGCGCGCGATCGCGCTGCGGCTGGAGGCGCAGGACGGTCGCTGGCGCTGCACGCGCCTGCAGCTCGGGTAGCTACCGCTTTCGCTTGCCCTTCGTGGTGCGGTTGCCGCGGCTGCCCCGGTTCGGGTTGCTGGTGCGGGCCTGCTGGCGCCGGGCCGTCTTCGACCCGCTCGCTGCGTTCTTGTCACCGTCCGTCCGCTGCACCGACGGCGCCTCGGACCCGAGTTCGGGCGAGCTGTAGACCATCGGCTTGGCCGAGGTGTCCCGCTCCAGGCCCTTGGCCTTGATGTGCGGGGACTTGCCGTTCGCGCCGGCGTCGTGCTCGTCCTGCGCGGCCTTGAGCAGCGAGACATCCAGCTGCGGCGCACCCGCCTCGATCTCGCCGAGATCCTCCCCGGCATCCTCGCCCGCAGCCTCGCCCGCAGCCTCGCTCTCGCCGTCGTCCACCTCGACCTCGAGGTTGAACAGGAAGCCGACCGACTCCTCCTTGATGCCGTCCATCATCGCCGCGAACATGTCGAAGCCCTCGCGCTTGTACTCCACCAGCGGGTCGCGCTGGGCCATCGCCCGAAGCCCGATGCCCTCCTGCAGGTAGTCCATCTCGTACAGGTGCTCGCGCCACTTGCGATCCAGCACGGACAGCAGCACCCGGCGCTCGAGCTCGCGCAGCACCTCCGCCCCGAGCTCCTCCTCGCGAGCGTCATAGGCGGCGTTGACGTCGGCCAGCAGCTCCTCGACGAGGTACTCGCGGGTCAGGTCCGACTTCTCGCCACCGGCCTGCTCGATCGCCTCGTCGATCGTCAGCGCAACCGGGTACAGCGTCCTGAGCGCGGTCCACAGCTGGTCGAGGTCCCACTCCTCCGCGTAGCCGGCGGCCGTCGCACCCTCGACGTAGACCCGCACCACGTCCTCGATCATCGGCCGGATCTGGTCCGACAGGTCGAGTCCCTTGAGGACCTTGAGTCGCTCCTCGTAGATGACGCTGCGCTGCTTGTTCATCACCTCGTCGTACTTGAGCACGTTCTTGCGGATCTCGAAGTTCTGCTGCTCGACCTGCGTCTGCGCCGACTGGATCGCCTTGGACACCGGGCGCGCCTCGATCGGGACGTCCTCGGGCAGCCGCAGGAAGTTCATCATCTGCTGCACGCGCTCGCCGTTGAACCGGACCATCAGGTCGTCACCGAGCGAGAGGTAGAAGCGCGACTCGCCCGGGTCGCCCTGGCGGCCGGAGCGGCCACGCAGCTGGTTGTCGATGCGTCGTGACTCGTGCCGCTCGGTACCCAGGACGTACAGGCCCCCGAGGTCGACGACCTCCTCGTGCTCGAGCGCCACCGACGCCTTGGCTTTCTCCAGCTCGTCGGTCCACGCCTGCTCGTACTCGTCCGGCGTCTCGGCCGGCGACATCCCGCGCTCGCGCAGGGTGGCATCGGCGGTGAACTCCGGGTTGCCGCCGAGCATGATGTCGGTGCCGCGGCCGGCCATGTTCGTGGCCACCGTGACCGCGCCCTTGCGGCCCGCCGCGGCGATGACCGCAGCCTCCCGCGCGTGCTGCTTCGCGTTGAGGACCTCGTGCGGGATGCCCTTGCGCAGCAGCAGCGAGGCCAGCCGCTCGGACTTCGCGACGCTGGCCGTGCCGACCAGTACCGGCTGGCCCTTCTCGTGCCGCTCGGCGATGTCGTCGATGACGGCCGCGAACTTCGCGTCCTCGGTCTTGTAGATGTAGTCGGTCTTGTCCTCGCGGATCATCGGCATGTTGGTCGGAATCGGAGTGACGCCGAGCTTGTACGTCTGGTGCAGCTCGGCGGCCTCGGTCTGTGCGGTGCCGGTCATGCCCGCGAGCTTCTCGTAGAGGCGGAAGTAGTTCTGCAGCGTGATGGTGGCCAGCGTCTGGTTCTCCTGCTGGATCTGCACCCCCTCCTTCGCCTCGATCGCCTGGTGCATGCCCTCGTTGTAGCGGCGCCCCTGCAACACGCGACCGGTGAACTCGTCGACGATCAGAACCTCGCCGTTGTTGACGATGTAGTCCTTGTCGCGCCGGAACAGCTCCTTGGCCTTGAGCGAGTTGTTCAGGTACCCGACGAGCGGGGTGTTGGCGGCCTCGTACAGGTTGTCGATGCCGAGCTGGTCCTCGACGAACGCGACGCCCTCCTCGGTCACGGCGACGGTGCGCTTGCCCTCCTCGACCTCGTAGTGCTCGTCCCGGTTCATCCGCGGCGAGATGCGGGCGAACTCCAGGTACCAGCGCTGGTTCTCCTCCGCCGGTCCACTGATGATCAGCGGGGTGCGGGCCTCGTCGATGAGGATGGAGTCGGCCTCGTCGACGATCGCGAAGTTGTGGCCGCGCTGCACGAGATCCTCGAGCGACCAGGCCATGTTGTCGCGCAGGTAGTCGAAGCCGAACTCGTTGTTGGTGCCGTAGGTGATGTCGCAGTTGTAAGCCTCGCGGCGCTTCTCCGGAGGCAGATCGTTGAGGATCTTGCCGACGGTCAGGCCGAGGAACCGGTGCACCCGGCCCATCCAGTCGGCGTCACGCGCGACCAGGTAGTCGTTGGTCGTCACGCTGTGGACGCCGTCGCCGCTGATCGCGTTCAGGTACGCCGGGAGGGTCGAGACGAGGGTCTTGCCCTCGCCGGTCTTCATCTCGGCGATGTTGCCCAGATGCAGCGCGGCACCGCCCATCAGCTGCACCTTGTAGTGGAACTGGCCCAGCGTGCGGCGGGCTCCCTCGCGGACCACCGCGAACGCCTCGGGCAGCAGGTCGTCGAGCGTCTCGCCGTCGACGTACCGCTCCTTGAAGGTATCGGTCAGTTCACGGAGCTCGGCGTCGGTGAGCTCGACGTAGTCTTCTTCGAGCGTCTCGATGTGACTGGCGATCGTCGACAGGCGTCGGACGCTCTTGCCTTCACCGGCACGCAATATCTTGGCTAGAACCACGCGGCCATGTTACGGGCTACCGACCCATGATCACGGCTCGGTCACACGTGGGACCAAGAATCGGGTCGGGGCGCCCCTGCGAGTCGATCCGTCGATCCCCGGTGCCGTGCTGCGTCCGGCCGTTGCGCTCTGGCACGCTCTGCGGATGGGCGTGTTCGCGGACGTGGAGCTGGACGAGCTGGTACTGCGTGGACCCAGGCTCACCCTACGGCCGTGGCGGGTCAAGGACGCCGACGCGGTCTTCGCGATCATGCAGGACCGCGGCATGCACGAGTTTCTCGCCCTTCCCGAGCCCTACACGCACGAGGTCGCGATGCGGTTCGTGAGCGAGCTGGGCGACGAGGGACGCCGGGACGGCACCGGGATCGACTGCGCGGTCGCGGAAACGGCAACCGGCCGACTGGTCGGCTCGGCTGCCCTGCGGCTCACCGGACAGCGGGACGTCGGCTACTGGGTCGCTCCCGACGCGCGCGGGCACGGGTACGCCGCGGAGGCCACCCGGACCCTCGCGGAGTGGGGCTTTGCGCACGGCCTGCGCCGGGTGCAGGTGCTGTGCGATGTCCGCAACCTGGCCTCGGTGCGCACTGCCCTCGCGGTGGGCTTCCGGTACGAGGGCACGGTGCGCGACCTGCTGCAACGCCCACTCGACGTCAGCGCGCCGGAGAGGCTCAGCGACCTCGCCTGGTTCGGTCGGCTGGCCACGGAGCCCGGCGAGCCGGTGCCGCCCACGTTCACGCCCCTGCCCGCGGGCGGCCTCGGCGACGGGGTGGTGAGCCTGCGTGCGATGGCGCCGGCCGATGCCCCGGCGCTGGGCGAGACCGATGATCAGCTCACGCTGGAGTGGGGCTTCACCGGCCGCGCGCACTCGACGGACGAGGTGCGCCGCGCGGCTGATCACGCCGGCCTGGACTGGCTGGTCGGGGGCGTCGCGCCGTTCACGATCGTCGACGACGAGAGCGGCCGGGCTGCCGGATCGCTGCGGGTACGCCTGGCCGGGCCGCCCGGGGTCGGCGGCCTCGGCTACGTCGTGCACCCGGACTTCCGCGGCCGCGGCTACACCACCCGCGCGCTGCGGCTGCTCGTGCCGTGGGCGTTCGGGCCGGGTGGGTTCGCGCGCCTGGAGCTCGGCGCGAAGGCTGGCAACGTCGCCTCGCAGCGCGTCGCCGAAGCAGCCGGGTTCGAGTCGGACGGCGTCCGGGCCGGACGGCTGCGCAACCCCGACGGCAGCTACTCGGACGAGGTCCGCTTCTGCCTCGTCAACCCGGCGATCGAGCGTCGCTGAGGCAGGCTCGCGGGGGCCGGGCGCGGTCCAGGTGGATCTTCCTGCGCTGCGTAGTGCCGGCGACCGCATCCGCAGGAAGATCACCAGCAGCGCGGCGATCGGGTTCAGTCCGTCAGGCGGATGAGGCCGTAGTCGTAGGCGTGGCGGCGGTACACGACGCTGGGCCGGCCGCTGTCCGCGTCGCTGAACAGGTAGAAGTCGTGCCCGACCAACTCCATCTCGAACAGCGCCTGGTCGATCGTCATCGGCTTGGCCGGGTGCTCCTTCTCCCGGACGATGCGGCCCGGTCCGTCGTCGCGGAACTCCTCGTCCGAAGCGCCGGAGTGCTCGAGCTGGTCGCTCGTATCGGCAGCGACGGCCGCGATCGACGCGGGGTTGCGCCTGCCGTGGTGCACGCGGCGGCGGTCAGCAGCGTTCCTGAACCGCCGTTCGAGCCGCTCGGTCGCGATGTCCAGCGCCTTGTAGAAGTCCTCGGCGCAGGCCTCGCTGCGCACGACCGGTCCGCGGGTGCGGCAGGTTATCTCCACATGCTGGCAACGGCCGGTCTGCCGAGGGTTGCGCTCGTGATTGAGTTCGACGTCGGTTCTGCTGATCTTGTGGTCGTACCGCTCGAGTTTGGCCAGCTTCTCGGTTACGTGCTGCCGATAGTGGTCCGGGACAACGACGTTTCGCCCGCGCACGACGATCTCCATGCGCTCCACGGCAGTTTCCATGCGACCTCCACCATGCTTGTGCGGCGGACTCGCCGGGCAACACCGGTGGGGTGCTCGAACCGATGTGCGGGGTCGGGGTACGCCTACTCGGTCAGGTCATGCCCACGGTAGACCGCTCCGTCGCGCCGTGCCATAGGGAGCGGCCGGGCTGCGTGGCGTGGCGTTGCGGCCACGGTGGCGGCGCCGCAGACCGACCAGCCGGCCCCCATGAGCGCCCGGCGGGCCTCGCGCACGGTGGCGCCGGTGGTGACGATGTCGTCGACGATCACGGCGGTACCCGCTCGGCTCGGCGGCGGTCGCGCGGTCATCGCCCCGCGCAGGTTCGCGGCCCGATCGGCGCGGCTCAGGCCCGATGAGTCCGCCACCGCCCGCCCGAGGCTCAGCGCCCGGACGACCGGCAGGCCACACCCCCGCCCGGCGACCGAGGCCAGCCGCAGGACGTGGTCGCCACCGCGCGCGCGAGCTGCCGCGGAGCTCGACGGGACGGGCACCAGCACCGCGTCCGGCGGCCAGGCGGCCGAGCTCACGGCCCGGGCGAGCAGGGCCCCGAGCGGGCCGGACAGCTCGTGCCGGCCGCGCTCCTTGTACGCGATCAGCGCCGAACGCAGCGAGCCCTCGTACGCACCGGCCGCGCAGACGTCCGTCCCGCCCGACCAGCTGTGCAGCGGCGCCTCCGCTGGCAGGCACGCCGAGCACAGCGGTAGCCCCGCGCGACCGCACCCGGCGCAGGCGCGGGGCAGCACCAGGTCGATCAGCGCGGCGAACGTGGCACGCAGCAACATGCACCGACGGTCCGGCACGCGTCGCGATGGTGCCACCGCTCCCGAGGATCTGTGGACGACACGCGGTGCTGTGGACGGCCGACTGAGCGCTACTCCAGGTACACCGGGTTCGTGCCGCTCGCGCCGTACGTGGTGCTCCCCGAGGTGGGGCTCGCCCAGCTGCCACCGGTCTGCTGCACCCACACCGTGCCACCCGCGGAGACCGAGGCGACGACGTTCTCGGCGACCGTGATGCTGTCCGGCGCCTGCGGCAGGTTGCCGATCCCGCGGGCGAGCCACAGCGCGCCGTCGCACTGCACGTCGAACACCCCGCCCTCGTTGCTGGAGATCTCGTGCCCGATCGCGAACAGGGTGAACGGGTCGTTCCACGCGACATCGGTGATCGCGATCCCCAGCGGGCTGATCGCGGACAGTCCGCTCACGCGCACCGAGTCCGACGATCGGACCACGTCGCCGACCCAGATCTGCGACGTGCCGTCATCGGCCTTGATCACCAGCGCCACGCGGCCGCCCTCGGGGCTGAAGCGCAGGGCGATGACCTGGCCACCGACGGTGCCGGTCTGGGCGGTGAACGGGACCGGTACGGCCTTGCCGCCCAGGACCAAGCGGTAGATCGTCTTGCCGTCGCCGACCCAGACCTCGTCGCTGTTCGGCAACCAGGCAGGCCGGGACAGCGGGCCCTTCACGCCGGTGGGTTTGAGCTGACCGCCGGTCTGGCCCACGAGCAGCCGGGCCGAATCCGGCGGACCGGACGTCCCGGCAACCAGCAACTGCGGGGTGCTGACGTAGCTCGCCAGGGCGACCGAGTGCAGCCCGTACTGGCCGCTTCCGATCCCACCGGGCAGTGCCTTGCCGTTGGCGTCGACCACGCCGCCCTTGGCGATGAAGTACAGGGCCGGGACGCGGTTGGCCGGCAGGACGGCAGTCGAGAATTGGGCGGCGGTGAACCGGTCGCCGCCGACCTGCGGAATGCTTACCCCGCGGCCGCCGTCGGTGATGCTGATCTGGCTGTTCGGAGCGGCCTGATCCAGGGTCACCGCGACCTGCTGGGCCATTCGGTTGCGCGTCGCCGAATCGAGCTGGCTCGCGCCGGGGACGTCGACGGTCAGGACGGGCGTCAGGCTCACCTTGACCTGGCTGGCGTTCGGGATCGACGGCAGCGCGGTGCTCAGCGACGAGCGCGGCTGGACAAGCAGCTGCGTCATCAGCCAGGTCGCGAGCAGGTCCGGGTCTCGCAGCGCCGTCCAGCGCGGGTCGGGCACCAGGTGCGTCTCGGCCTGGTCGTAGTAGTAGACGAATTCCTGCGTGTAGAACTGCGAGAACTGCGCGGACGTGATCAGCAGGCCGCTCGGCAGCGAGTCGATCCGCCACTGGCCCTCGACCTTGGTCAGCGTGAAAGGCAGCGGCACCGACGTGCCACGAACGCCGTCGCCCTCGCCGGGCAGGCTCGGCGAGTACGCGCCGGATGGGTCGATCGTTCCTATCAGGTGACCGGTGACGTTGATCGTGCCGCTGTCGAAGTTGCCGATCTGCAGCGCGTCGAACACCTGGGTCTGCGTCGAGTCCGACCACCGCGCCTTGGCCTCGGGGGTCAGGAACGCACGCGCGGCCGAGTGGTGCGCGTCGTCGGATGCGTTGTTGTCCAGGAAGCCCGCGACGATGCTGCGCGGATCGGCGCCCGCCAGTGGCGTGATCCCCTGCGGCGGCTGCGGCTGCAGCTGAAGCGATTGCACGACCTGGGGCTTGGACGAGGTCGGGATCCCGGCACATCCGGACAGCACGGTCGCGACCACGACGAGCACCCCGAGCACGAGCCACCGGCGCCCCGGGCGACGGCGCACGAGCCACCGGCGCCCCGGGCGACGGAGCACGGTCCACGGACGCGGCAGGCGAGGACGGATGGGCGGCGTCATCACTCGTCCTCCTCGTCGTCGGGGTGAAGCGGCAGCGGCGAGGACATCAGCGTATGACCGGCACGCCGCGGCAGGGTGAGACGGAACTGTGCACCGCGGCCACGCTCGCCCCACGCCTGCAGCCAGCCGTCGTGCAGCCGGGCGTCCTCCAGGCTGATCGCCAGGCCCAGACCCGAGCCGCCGGTGAGCCGGCTCCGGGACGGGTCGCCGCGCCAGAACCGGTTGAACACCAGCCCGGCCTCCCCCGCGCGCAGGCCGACCCCGTGGTCCCGCACGACGACCGCGACCGCGTCCGAGTCGTGGCCGACGGTGATCTCGACCGGGCGCCCCTCGCCGTGGTCGAGCGCGTTGCCGACCAGGTTGCGCAGGATCCGCTCGACCCGCCGCGAGTCCATGTCGACGGTCACCGGATCCTCGGGCACATGCACGACCAGCTCGCTGCCGTGCCGCTTGGCCAGCAACCGGTTCGCGGCCACCGTCGAGTTCACGATGCCCCTGATGTCGACCGTCTCGGACTCAAGGTGCGCGACGCCCGCGTCGTACCGCGAGATCTCCAGCAGGTCGGCGAGCAGTGACTCGAACCGGTCCAGCTCGGTCTGCAGGAGTTCGATCGAGCGGGCCAGTTCGGGCGGGAACGCCTCGCGCCGGCCATGCAGCAGCTCCGTCGCCATCCGGATCGTCGTGAGCGGGGTGCGCAGCTCGTGCGAGACATCGCTGGTGAACCGCCGCTGCAGCCGGGACAGGTCCTCCAGCCGGCGGATCTGGCGTTGCAGGCTGCCCGCCATGTCGTTGAACGAGCGCCCGAGCCGCGCGATGTCGTCGGCACCGCGCACCTTGATGCGCTGCGACAGGTCGCCCGCCGCCAGCCGCCCGGCCGTCTGCGCGACGACCCGAACGGGGCGCACGACCTGCCGGGTCACCAGCAGCGCGATCGCGACGACGAGCAGCACCAGCGCGAGCCCGGAGAGCAGGACAGTGCGTTGCAGCAAGGCGATCGTCTGCTGCTCGGCCGTCAGCGGGAACAGGTAGTACAGCTCGAACAGGCCGGTCCGGGCGGAGACCGGCTCGCCGACGATGAGGCCGGGGACGAGCTGGTTGCTGTCCGGCGCGGCGCTTACCCGGTCGTACTGGACGGCGATGTTGCTGTTCTGCACTGCGCGGCGCATCGCGGCGGGAATCGTCGGGCCCCCCGCGTCGGTGGCGATCTTGGCCGACGCGGACTCGATGGCGATGCTGAACAGCCCGGCGCTGCGGCCGCTCGCCGTCAGGTCCGACGTGATCTGCTGCTGCGCGTCGGCGACGTCGGCAACCACGCTCGCATCGACGCCGGCCAGCACGCGCTGCGCCGTGTCCAGGCCGACCTTCGCCTGGCTGATCGCGGCGTCCCGCTTGGCGTGCAGCACCCCGCCGGCGACCTGGTCGACGATGAAGATGCCGATCACCAGGACGGCGACGGTGGTGACCAGCAACGTGCTCGCGCCGACGCGCAGTTGCAGCGAGCGCTGCCACGTCTGCAGCGCCTTCGCGCCCAGGGACTTCAGTCGTGCGAGCGCTGCCCGTCGCCACCGATCTACACCGTGCGGTCCGGCCGAGGCGTGCTCGTCGGGCACGGTGTGCTGGTCGGGCACGGAGTGCGGTTCTGCCAAGAAGTGCGGTTCGGTCACGGAGGTCCGGCTTTGTACCCGACACCGCGGACGGTCAACACCACCTCGGGCTTCTCGGGGTCACGCTCGACCTTGGACCGCAGCCGCTGCACGTGGACGTTGACCAGGCGGGTGTCGGCGGCGTGCCGGTAGCCCCAGACCTGCTCCAGCAGCACCTCGCGGGTGAACACCTGACGCGGCTTACGGGCCAGGGCGACGAGCAGGTCGAACTCGAGCGGCGTCAGGCCGACCGCCTTGCCGTCGCGCGTCACCTGGTGCGCGGGCACGTCGATGTACACCGGCGACTCGCTCGGCCCGATCGTCAGGGTCTCGCTGGCCAGGTCCTCGTGGTGGCGCAGCCGGGCTCGCATCCGGGCGACCAGCTCCTTCGGCTTGAACGGCTTCACCACGTAGTCGTCGGCACCGGACTCGAGCCCGAGCACCACGTCGACCGTGTCGCTCTTCGCCGTCAGCATGATGATCGGCGTGCCGCTCTCGGCGCGGATCGCGCGGCACACGTCGATGCCGGACAGGCCGGGCAGCATCAGGTCGAGCAGCACGATGTCGGGCTTGCTCTCGTGGAACGCGGTCATGGCTCGACTGCCGTCGGCGACGAACGACGGCTCGAAACCGTCGGTACGAAGCACGATTCCGAGCATCTCGGCCAAGGCGGAGTCATCGTCGACTACCAACACGCGCGGTTTCACGCCCCTATGGTGGCACTCCAAAGCCGCCGAAGCAGACAAGACACCGGGTACCGGTGCGGCGCGGATGTCAAGATTGACCGATCAGACCTTGCCGGGCCAGCGAGAGGGCGCCGTGACACAGCCGATGTGGGGCCCGCCACCCGCGATGTGGGGCCCGCCCCCCGCCCCGAGGCCGGGCTGCGTTCCGCTCCGCCCGCTCGGGCTCGGCGACCTGCTGGACGGCAGCTTCAAGGCGATCCGGCGCAACCCGCGCGTGATGCTCGGGCTGTCCGCACTGATCGCGATCGCGCAGGCCGTACTCGTCGCCGCCTTCTCACTGTTCGCGTTCGCCTCGCTCGGCAACATCACCGTGTCCAGTACCGGCAACGCGGCCGGTACGACCGGCCTGGGGCCGCTGGTCGGGACCGAGAGCGTGCAGTTCGTCGGCATCGTCGCCAGCACGCTGCTCGGCAGCATCCTCACCGGCATGCTCACGATCGCGATCACGCAGGACGTCCTGGGCGTCACGCTGACGATCGGCCAGGTGTGGCAGCGGGTGCGCGGGCGGATCTGGCCACTGATCGCGGTCGCGCTGCTCACCACCGTGCTCGAGTTCGTCGGGCTGCTGTTCTGCATCGCACCGGGCGTGTGGCTCTGGGGCATCTGGGCTGTCGCCGTCCCCGCGCTGATGGTCGAGAACACCACGATCCGCGGGGCGCTGCGGCGCTCGAGGCAGCTGGTGGACGGCACGTTCTGGCGGGTCTGGGGTGTGCGGGCGCTGGGGGCACTGATCGCCACGGTCATCGGCGGCTTCCTGGTCGTCCCGTTCGAGGTGGTCGGGTTCATCGTGGACAACGACATGTTCTCCCCGTCCGCCGGAGCGAACCACGTCCCGCTGCTGTTCCTGGTGCTCACCGCGATCGGCTCGGCGCTGTCGGCGACGTTCACCGCGCCGATCCGGGCCGGCATCGACTCGCTGCTCTACGTCGACCTGCGGATGCGCAAGGAGGGGCTGGACATCGCGTTGCAGCACTTCGTCCTGCAGACGGCGCCCGTTGCGCCGACCACCCCGCCGGCAGCGACGGCGTTCTGATGCGGCTGCCGCTCGACCCGGTTCCGGGGCCGGACGCCCAGCACGCCGTGCTCGAACAGCTGCGCAAGGCCGAATACCACCGCGACGATCCGAGCTACTTCGATCGCATCGGAAGCTGGATCCTCGATCGGCTCGACTCGCTGTTCAGCGGCAGCCCGGCCGGGAATGCGCTGCTCGTGCTGCTCGTCATCGTCGCCGCCGTCGTGATCTTCGCGATCGTCCGGGCCGGGCCGCCCCGCACCCGGTCCCGGCAGCAGGGCCAGGACGATCCACTCCGGCCCGCGGCTACGGTCGACCACCGCCGCCGGGCGGCGCAGTTCACGGCGGACGGCAAGCGCGCCGAGGCGTTGCGCGAGTGGCTGCGCGCGGCGGTGCAGACCATCGAGGCGCGCGGCGTGCTGGCTCCGCGGCCCGGACGTACCGGCGCGGTCACCGCG
>JBOGDQ010000099.1:0-34672 GCA_050742975.1 Jatrophihabitantaceae bacterium | reverse complement strand
GAGACGCTGGCCGCGGCGCTGCGCGAGGCCGGGCCGCTCGAGGTGCCGATCGCGGTGGCGTATCTGTCGGGTGAGCTGCCGCAGCGGCAGATCGGCGTCGGCTGGGCCGCGCTGCGCTCGCTGCCCGCTCCGGCGGCGGTTGCGGTGCTGTCCGTCGCCGAGGTGCATGCCGCCTTCACCGCGATCGGCGGTGCGAGCGGGCCAGGCTCCCAGGCGCTGCGGGCCGGGCGGCTCGCAGCCGTTTTCAGCGCCGCAACCGTCGATGAGCAGCTGTTCCTGCGGCGGCTGCTCGGCGGTGAACTGCGCCAGGGCGCGCTGCTCGGCGTGATGACCGAAGGCGTGGCCAGGGTGGCCGGGCTACCCGTCGCCGCGGTGCGCCGCGCGGCGATGCTCGGGGGGAACCTGCCGGCCGTCGCTGCCGCGGCGATGACTGGTGGCGCTGCGGCACTCGCCGAGTTCAGGCTGCAGGTCGGGCGCCCGGTCGGGCCGATGCTCGCGCAGACCGCGGCGTCGGTCGAGGACGCGCTCGCCCGGCTCGGCGGCGAGGCGCTGTTCGAGACCAAGCTCGACGGCGCGCGGGTGCAGATCCACCGCAGTGGCGCCGACGTCGCGATCTACACGCGGACCCTCGACGACATCACCGAGCGGCTGCCCGAGGTCGTCGAGTTCGTGCGCGCGCTGGCTGTCGACACACTCGTTGCCGACGGCGAGGTGATCGCGCTGAGGCCGGACGGGCGGCCGTACCCGTTCCAGGTCACGGCGTCACGATTCGGTCGACGTGTCGACATCGCGACAGCCCGCGAATCGCAACCGGTACGTGCGTTCCTGTTCGACGTCATGCACCTCGACGGGCGAGACCTACTCGACGAGCCGACGTCGACGCGGCTGGGCGCGCTGGACTCGATCGTCCCGGCCGAGGCGCGCGTGCAGCGGCTGACCACGGCCGACGCCACCGCGGCGCGGGCGTTCTTCGACGCGACGCTCGCTGCCGGCCACGAAGGCGTCATGGCCAAGTCCCTCACTGCTGCGTACGAGGCGGGTCGTCGCGGCGCGGGCTGGCTGAAGGTGAAGCCGGTGCACACACTCGATCTCGTGGTGCTCGCCGTCGAGTGGGGCTCGGGCCGGCGAAAGGGCAGGCTGTCGAACATCCATCTCGGCGCCCGCGATCCCGAGACGGGCGGCTTCCTCATGCTGGGCAAGACCTTCAAGGGGATGACGGACGCGATGCTCGAATGGCAGACCGCGCGCTTCACCGAGCTGGCAAGTGGGGGTCCCCCCGCCGGTGAGGATGGGGGCGCCCCCACGAATGAGGGCGTAGCCCGTGGGGGAGTAGCCGGCGGGGGAGGGCCGATAGACGGGTATGTCGTGACGGTCCGTCCGGAGCAGGTTGTCGAGATCGCCTTCGACGGACTGCAGGCCTCGTCGCGGTACCCGGCCGGACTGGCGCTGCGGTTCGCCCGCGTCGTCCGCTACCGCGACGACAAGCGCGCCGAGGAGGCGGACACCATCGATGCGGTCCGGGCGCTCTACGTGGGGTAGTCCAGGGGGATCTGCTCGGACCAGAGCAGGTGACCGGACTCAGCCGGTACCGATGGTCGGCAGCTCGGGTCCGCGGACGGCCGCGCTCCCCGGCACCGATCGACAGCGACGTCAGACGTACAGGCCGGGCAGCGGGAGCGCGGCTGCGGGACGGCGTTTCCTGCGGAGCCACACGCGCCTGGTGCCGTCGCTGTAACGCGCGACCCGGGCCAGTTCCCAGCCGCCGAACTCGGCGTGCAGAGACAGCTGTGCCGCTGCTGACACCCGGCCCACTTCAGCCGGAATCCGCAGCGGCACGGTTTCCCAGACGGCATCGGAGTCCCGGTCGGGATCGGTGCCCTCCTCAGTGGAGGTCTTCATGGGCTCATTGAACGCCCAGAGCGGGTCGAACTCCACCCCGGGCAGCGGCGCGATGCAGCCCGGCTGCCGATCGGTTCAGGGCAGGCTCAGCGGCTGCTCCGTCCGGCCGGTTGCCGGAACGGTTGTACTATGCGAACGTATGTTCGTGCCGTTGCTCCGCGAGCGCATCCTGCACGCCGACCTGGACTCGTTCTACGCGTCGGTCGAGCAGCGCGATCACCCGGCGCTGCGCGGGAGGCCGGTGATCGTGGGCGGGGGAGTCGTGCTCGCCGCGAGCTACGAGGCCAGGGCGTTCGGAGTCCGGTCCGCGATGGGCGGTGCCGAGGCCCGGCGGCTGTGCCCGCAGGCCGTCGTCTTGCCGGTGCGGTTCGAGGCCTACTCGGCGGCGAGCAGGGCGGTGTTCGAGGTCTTCCGTGACACCACGCCGCTGGTCGAGCCGATGTCGATCGACGAGGCGTTCCTGGACGTCGGCGGCCTGCTGCGAGTTTCGGGCACGCCCCTGCAGATCGCGCGCCGGCTGCGCGCCGCCGTCCGCGAACGGGTTGGGCTGCCGATCACCGTCGGCGTCGCGCGGACCAAGTTCCTCGCCAAGGTCGCCAGCGCCGTGGCCAAGCCGGACGGCCTGCTGCTCGTGCCGGCCGACCGCGAGCGTGAGTTCCTGCATCCGCTGCCAGTCGAGCGACTGTGGGGCGTCGGTCGGGTCACGGCGGCCAAGCTGCACGCTCGGGGGATCTCGACCGTCGGCGAGGTGGCCGAGCTCGAGCAGCGCTCGCTGGTCTGCATGCTCGGCCCGGCGTCGGGCCGGCACCTGCACGCGCTCGCCCTGCTGCGCGATCCGCGTCCGGTTCAGGTCGGCCGGCGGCGCAGATCCATCGGCGCGCAAAGGGCATTGGGTCGCTCCCGCCTCTCGCCCGACGCCGTCGACGCCACCCTGATCGCACTCGTCGACCGGGTCAGCCGGCGGCTGCGGACGGCCGAGCGGCTGGCCCGGACCGTCGTGTTGCGCCTGCGCTTGGACGACTTCTCGCGGATCACCCGCTCGCACACCCTGCCCCGCGCGACCGACGACACCGCCGAACTCCTCGCCGCGCTGCGTGCACTGCTCGCCGGGGCGAGCCCGCTCATCCGGACCGGCGGGCTCACCCTGCTCGGCGTCTCGATCGCGAACCTCGACGACGCGGGCGCCGTCCAGCTGGAGCTGCCGTTCGAGCGCGACCTCACCGGCCTGGACGGCGCGGTCGACGGGATCCGCGAGCGCTTCGGCGGTAGCTCGATCACGCGCGGCGTGCTGCTCGGGCGCGACCCCGGACTGACCGTCCCGTTGCTGCCGGACTGATCGCGATCAGGACGGCTGGACGTACTCGCCGAGCAGTTGCTTCAACCGGGTGCGCCGCGGGAGCGTGCCGATCCGCCGCACCGCGTGCGCGAGCATCGGCCCGGCTGCGTGGACGACCGAGAGATGCCTCTGCGCGCGTGTCATCGCCGTGTAGACGAGCGGGCGCGAGAGCATCCCGCCGGCCTCGGGTGGCACGACGACCACGACGGCCGGGAACTCCGATCCCTGCGCCCGGTGCACGGTGATGGCCCAGCCGTGGACCAGGTCGGCCAGCGCCTTGCCCTTCACCTCGGCCGGTCCGGAGGCGAAGTCGACGGTGACCGCACCGCCGCCCTCGAGCTCGGAGACCACGCCGACCTCGCCGTTGGCGTAACCCACCGGCTCGGCCTCGAGATGGTTCGCCGTCGCCACGACGCGATCGCCCACGTCGAAGCGTCCCTTGCCGTTGCCGGGATTGAGCTTGGCCTTCAGCGCGGCGTTCAGCGCGAGCGTGCCGGCGGCGCCGCGGTGCACCGGCGTCACCACCTGCACTTGGCCCGCGGCGATGCCGAGCGCGCGCGGGATCGAATCGGTGACCAGCTGAACCACGCGGTGCGCCGCCTCGGCCGAGCCGCGCGCCGGCACGATCACGACCTCGTGCGTCGGGTCGTCGACCGGCGGCAGCTCACCCTCGCGCACCGCCCGGGCCAGTCGCGCGATCGTGCCGCCCTCGTCCTGCCGGTACAGGGTCCGCAGCTCGGTCACGGGAACGGTGCCCGAGTCGATCACGTCGCCGAGCACCCGGCCGGGACCGATCGACGGCAACTGGGCCGCGTCACCCACGAACACCAGGTGGGTGCCGTCGCTGCAGGCGCTCAACAGCGCGTCCGCGAGCTCGACGTCGAGCATCGACGCCTCGTCCACGACGACGACGTCCTCGTCCAGCGGCCACTGTTCGTTGCGCGCGAAGCCGCCGTCGAAGCTGACCTGCTCACCGCTCTGCCGCGCCTGCGCACCCAGCAGCCGGTGCAGCGTCGACGCAGGAGTGTCACACAACTCCTCCAACCGCTTCGCGGCGCGCCCGGTCGGTGCGGCGAGCGCGACCGTCCTGCCGGCCCTCTCCGCCAGCGTGACGATCGTGGCGACGGTACGACTCTTGCCAGTACCCGGTCCGCCGGTCAGCACGCTGACTCCGGACTCGAACGCCGCGTGGACCGCCGACTGCTGCGCGTCGTCGAGCGTCTTCACGTCCGCGCGTCGGTAATCGACCCGGACCGGCTCCGCTGTAGCCATCAGCCGGGCTATGCCCTGCGCGATCGCGTCCTCGGCCTCGACGTAGCGGGACAGCCCGAGCTGGGAGTCACCGTCGGACGACTCGATCTCCAGCACCGACCCGGCCTCGAGCGCTGCAGCGATCGCCTGAGTCGCGTCGCCGACGTCGAACTCGCGCAACGCTGGTGCGACCAGGTCAGCGGGTGAGACCGTGTGGCCGTCCCGAGCCTGCCGGTTCAGGACGTAACCGACCAGGGCCCGGGCGCGGCGCGGATCATCCCTGGTCACGCCCGCTATCGTCGTGCGCGCAAGGCGATCCGCGTCGTTCGGCGTGATGCCGTAGACGGCGAGCAGCTGCCAGGGGTCGTCGCGCAGGGCCCGCGCCGCACCGGGGCCGAGCGTGTCGACCGCCCGGCCGGCAGCGCGCGCGTCGAGCCCGGCCGGTACCAGTAGCCCGACGACGTCGTACACCGGCCCGGTCGAGATGAACGAGGAGAGCAGCCGTCCTGCACGGGTCGGTCCGACCTTCGGCAGCGCGGCGAGGTTGGTCGCGCTGACGTCCTCGGGGCCGTCGATGCCCGCGCCGGCCAGCTGCCCGGCGAGCATCGGACCGAGCCCGGGCCACAGGCGCGCCTCGCAGAACGCGGCGAACACCGGATCGCCCGTCACAGCTCGCTCCGCACGCGTCGCTCGTTCACAGAGCCGCTCAGTTCACGTCCTCCGGGTAACCGACCGACGGCGCAGAGACGTCGTCGAGCGCATCGCGGATCTCCTCCGGCAGTGTGATCGTGTCGCAGACCAGGGCGGCGGTGAGCTGGCCGAGCGTGCGCGCGCCCAGGATCGGTGCGGTGACACCAGGCCGGTCACGCACCCAGGCCAGCGACACCGCCACCGCCGAGGTCGCCAGCCCGTCGGCGGCGGTCGCGACCGCCTCGACGATGCCAGCCGCGTGCGGCTGCTGATCGATCGGCAGGGCGCGCGCAGCCGTCGATGCGCGCGAGTCGGACGGCACCCCGGCGCGATACTTGCCGGTGAGCACCCCACCTCCGAGCGGTGACCACGGGAGGATGCCGACGCCGAGGGCGAGGCTCGCCGGCACCACCTCCCGCTCGATACCCCGATCCAGCAGCGAGTAACGCACCTGGTTCGCGACGACCGGAGCCCGGCCCGGAACGGTGCGCTGCCAGGTGACCGCACGCCCCAGCCGCCAGCCGCAGTAGTTCGAGACCCCGGTGTACCTGACCTTGCCCGAGGACACCGCCGCGTCGAGCGCCGACAACGTCTCGTCGTGCGGCACGGTGTCGTCGACGGTGTGCACGTACCAGAGATCGATGTAGTCGGTCCCGAGCGAGCGCAACGAGTTGTCCAGCTGCCGCAGCAGGCCGCCGCGCGAGCAGTCGACCACGCGCCCCTCTGGCGTGCGGACGATGCCGGCCTTCGTCGCGATAACCAGGTCCGAGCGCGGAACCACGTCGGCGAGCAGTTGGCCGAGCACCCGCTCGGTCTCGCCGTTCGCGTAAGCCGCGGCGGTGTCGACGAGCGTCCCGCCGGCGTCGTGGAAAGCGACGAGTTGGGCGGCCGCCTCGTCGGCATCGGTCTCGACGCCCCACGTCATCGTGCCGAGACCCAGGTCACTCACCTTCAGGCCGCTGCTGCCCACGCTGCGCTGCTTCACGTCGCGAAACTACCGGCTCGTCATCCGGGGCCCTCGCACGGTGCTCGCTATGGTGGCGCGGTGAAGCTCGGCGTGAACCTCGGCTACTGGGGCATGGGGAGCGACTCCGACAACCTCGCACTGGCCGTGGAAGCCGACAAACTGGGCTTCTCGGTGGCCTGGGCGGCCGAGGCGTACGGGTCCGACGCGGTCACCGTGCTCAGCTGGGTAGCGGCACGGACCGAGCGGATCGACGTCGGGAGCGCGATCCTGCAGATCCCGGCGCGCACGCCGGCGATGACCGCGATGACCGCTGCGACGCTGGACACCCTGTCCGGCGGGCGCTTCCGGCTCGGGCTCGGCGTGTCCGGGCCGCAGGTGTCCGAGGGCTGGCACGGCGTCCGGTTCGCCCGGCCCCTGTCGCGCACGCGCGAGTACGTCGAGATCGTCAACCTCGCGCTGTCACGCAAGCGGGTTCGCTACGACGGCCAGACCTACGTGCTGCCGCTGCCGGACGGGCCGGGCAAGGCGCTGCACCTGATGGTGCACCCGGTCCGCGAGCACATCCCCATCTACCTGGCCTCGATCGGGCCGAAGAACCTCGAGCTGACCGGCGAGATCGCCGACGGCTGGCTCGGCGTGCTGTTCGCGCCGGCGTTCGCCGACGACGTGCTCGGCCACCTCGCGGCCGGGCGGGCCAGGGCCGGCCGGACGATGGACGGGTTCGACGTCGTCCCGTCCGTGCCGATGAGCGTGGGAACGGACGTCGCTACCTGCGCGTTGCCGGTGCGTCCGTACACCGCGCTGTACATAGGCGGTATGGGCAGCCGCGAGCAGAACTTCTACAACAACCTGGCCGCGCGGATGGGCTACCGGACCGAGGCCGCGATCATCCAGAACCTGTACCTGTCCCGCGACTACGAGGGGGCCGCAGCTGCGGTTCCTGCCGAGTTCGTCGACGCCACGTCGCTGCTCGGCCCTAAGGAGCGCATCGCCGAGCGGATGGCCGAGTTCGCCGCGGCGGGTGTCACCACGCTGTCCATCACGCCGTACGGAGAGTCCATGGCGGACCGGCTGCGGACGCTGACCGTGGCGCTCGAGGCCCTCGAGCTCTCCGGGGCAGCCGCATGACGCTGCTGCAGGCGATCGTGCTCGGTCTGGTGCAGGGGCTCACCGAGTTCCTGCCGATCTCCTCCACCGCGCACCTGCGCATCGTGCCCGCGCTGTTCGGCTGGCACTTCTACCACGGGACGACGAACGATCCCGGTGCCGCGTTCACCGCTGTGGTCCAGCTGGGTACCACCGCGGCGATCGTCGTGTACTTCTGGCGCGAACTGCTGCACGTCTCGGTGGCCTGGTTCCGCGGGCTGTACGACCGGACGGTGCGTGAGTCGCTGGAGTACAAGATGGGCTGGTACCTCATCTTGGCGACCGTGCCGGTGAGCGTGTTCGGCCTGATCTTCAGCCACCAGATCGAGACCGGTGCCCGCAACCTGTGGCTGATCGCGTGCGCGCTGATCGGGCTGGCGATCTTCCTGTTCGCGGCCGAGCGCCTCGGCACGCGCGAGCGGGAGGAGGAGCAGATCTCGGCCCGGGACGCCGCCGTCGTCGGCACCGCGCAGGCCCTGGCGCTGATCCCGGGCGCGTCCCGCTCGGGCACCACCATCACGGCCGGCCTGTTCCGTGGCCTCACCCGCGAGGCGGCCGCGCGGTTCTCGTTCCTGCTGTCCATCCCCGCCGTCGTGCTGTCCGGCCTGTACGAGGCCGCGCGCATCGGCAGCAAGCACGAGCACCACCCGGGAACTGGGCTGATCGGTGTCGCCGTGGTGATCGCGTTCGTGGTCGGGCTGGGGTCCATCGCCTGGCTGATGAAATGGCTGGCGAACCACAGCACGTTCGTCTTCATCTATTACCGGATCGCACTCGGTGTGCTGCTGATCGTGCTCCTGAGCACCGGCGTGCTGAATGCGACCAATTAGATGTCCACGCTGCTTCTCGTGCGCCACGGCCTCACCGCGCAGACGGGGCCGGTCCTCACTGGGCGCACCGCCGGAGTGCATCTGGACGATCGCGGACAGAAGCAGGCCGCAGCCGTGGCCGAGCGGCTGGCGGTGCTGCCCCTGTCCGCGATCGTGACCAGCCCGCTGGATCGCTGCCTCGACACCGCTTCCTACGTTCGCGCCGCGCAGCAGGTGGCCGGACGCTCACCCGAGTGGGAGGTCGACGAGCGGATCGTCGAGTGCGACTACGGCTCCTGGACGGGCCGGCCGATCAAGGAGCTGGCCAAGGACCCGGTGTGGAAGATCGTCCAGACCCAGCCGTCCGCTGCCCGGTTCCCGGACGGCGAGACGCTGACGGACGTCTCGGCCCGCGCGGTGGCGGCTGTGCGCGATTGGGACGCCAGGCTCGGTGCCGAGGCCCTCTGGGTCGCGTGCAGTCACGGCGACGTGATCAAGGCGATCCTCGCGGACGCGCTCGGGCTGCACCTGGATCAGTTCCAGCGCATCGTCGTCGATCCGTGCTCGGTCTCGGTAATCCGGTACACCGACACCAGGCCCTACGTGCTGCGGTCCAACGACACCGGCGGCGACCTGTCCCCGTTCGCGCCGCCGAAGCGCAAAGGCCGTCGCAAGCGCGCGGACGACGCCACGGTCGGCGGAGGCGCGGGCGGCGGCTCGGTCTGAACGATTAGGCTTTACCGCATCATGCCGCGCCAGATCTTCCTGTTCGACCGTCCCCGCCGCTTCGTCGCGGGGACCGTCGGCGAGCCTGGCGAGCGCACCTTCTTCCTGCAGGCCAGCGACACCGCCCGCATCGTCTCGGTCGCCCTGGAGAAGCAGCAGGTCGCCGTGCTGGCCGACCGGCTGGAGCAGCTGCTCGACGAGATCGTCACCCGGACCGGGACCGCGTTGCCGGCGGCCGAGACCGACGTCGAGGCGCTCGAGCAGCCCATCGACGAGGAGTTCCGGGTCAGTGCGATGGCGCTGGCGTGGGACGGCGACTCGGGCCTGGTCGTGATCGAGGCTCAGAGTGAGGCCGAGGATCCCGGTGTCGCGGAGGAAACGCTGCTCGAGGACGTCGAGGACGGCCCGGACGCGCTGCGGGTCCGGCTCGAACCGCGCCGCGCACGCGCCTTCGTGCAGCGCGCGCGCCTGGTTATCGCCGCGGGCCGCGCGAGTTGCCCGCTGTGCGGGCAGGCGCTGGACCCGGCAGGTCATGTCTGCCCGCGCCAGAACGGGTACCACCGAAGCGCCAGCCTCGGTCCGTGATCCCGGACGGCCTGACCCCGCCGCGCGCGCTGCCCGTCGACGCGGCGCTGGAGCTTCTGCGCAACGGCGAGCTGGCGGTCGAGGGCCGCCTCGTCGACGCGTCCAACGCGACCCTGTACTGCTCGATCACCGCCGACGGCGTGTCCGCCGCGTGCGTCTACAAGCCGGTCGCGGGGGAGCGCCCGCTGTGGGACTTCCCGGACGGGACGCTCGCCGAGCGCGAGGTGGCGGCCTACGAGGTGTCGGCCTCGACGGGCTGGGACATCGTGCCGCCGACGGTCTATCGCGATGGTCCCGCCGGCCCCGGCATGGTGCAGCTGTGGATCGCCGAGGACGAGCATGTGGACCTGGTCCGGCTGCTACGGCGCGGCGATTCGGAAGCGCTGCGCCGCATCGCGGTGTTCGACGCGGTGGTCAACAACGCCGACCGCAAGGGCGGTCACCTGCTGCCGACCGCGGACGGCGCGATCTTCGGTGTCGATCACGGCGTCACGTTCCACGTCGAGGACAAGCTGCGCACCGTGCTGTGGCAGTGGGCCGGCGAGCGGTTGCCGCAGGCCGCGGTCGACACGCTGGTCGAGCTGCGCGGCCGGCTGGACCGCGAGTTGGGGGAGCGGCTTCGTGAGCTGCTCACCATCCGCGAGGTGCGGCGGACGATCCGTCGGGTCGACGACCTGCTCGCGATCGGGCGGCATCCCGAGCCGAGCGGCGACTGGCCCCCCGTGCCCTGGCCCCCCATGTGATGTGAAGTGGGCCGCAGCCCGCGATCTTGTTGCGCGGCTGCTGCCACGGCGCCGTCAACGCAACAAGATCCGCCAGCCGGCGGGCGGCCGACCGCGGGTGCGGCGTCAGCGGGCGGCAACCAGCTTCGCGAGCTGATCCAGGGTGGCCAGGATGCCCCTACGGTTACGGGCCGGGAACCCGACCAGTCGCAGGAAGATCCGGTTCTTGGCCGGCCGCGCGTCCCACTGCTCGGTGACTCGCGTGCCGCCGTCGACCGGTTCGAACAGGTAACGCCAGACATGGCCGTTGAAGTGCCGCCACGCGATCACCTTCGGCTCGTCGAACTCGACGACGGTGTTCACGATCTTGTACGGCGCGCCCAGCTTCATGTCCATGCCGAACTTGGCGCCGATCGACAGCCGCTCCGGCCCGCCCTCACGCGCAGCCTGCACCGACCCGGAGCCGTCCATGACCGGATGCATTGCCGGGTCCGCGACGATGTCGAACAGGCGCTGCGGATCGGCCGCGATGACCTTGCTCTCGGAAACCAGGTAGGCGCTCACCGCCCCGAGTGTGCCCGATAGCGTGACGGCATGGACGCCTGGCCCTCGACGACCGTTCCCGCGCTGCCCGGCGACGGAGGTCCGCTGCGCCTGTACGACACCGCCGCCGGCGAGGTGCGCGAGACCGAGCCGGGGTCGACCGCGCGCCTCTACGTCTGCGGCATCACGCCCTACGACGCGACGCATCTCGGCCACGCGGCCACCTACCTCGCCTTCGACCTGGTCCAGCGCATGTGGCGCGACGCGGGCCATGCCGTGCAGTACGTCCAGAACGTCACCGACGTCGACGATCCGCTGCTCGAGCGGGCCGCGCACACCGGCGAGAACTGGATGCGCCTGGCCGAGCGGGAGATCGAGCTGTTCCGTCAGGACATGGCGGCGCTACGCGTCCTGCCGCCGGACGAGTACATCGGCGCGGTCGAGTCGGTTCCCGAGATCACCGAGGCGATCGGTCGGCTACTCGAGTCAGGAGCGGCCTACCACGTCGGCGCGGACATCTACTTCGACGTCAGCGCGACCGGACGATTCGGGTACGAGTCGGGCTACGACCGGGACACGATGCTGGAGCTGTTCGCCGAGCGCGGCGGCGACCCGGCGCACGCAGGCAAGCGCGACCCGCTCGACTCGCTCCTGTGGCGCGGCCAGCGGCCGGGCGAGCCGTTCTGGGACACCTCCCTCGGCGCCGGGCGTCCGGGCTGGCACATCGAATGCTCGGTCATCGCGTTGAACCGGCTCGGCATGACGTTCGACGTGCAGGGCGGCGGATCGGATCTCGCGTTCCCGCACCACGAGCACTCCGCCGCGCACGCCGAGGCGCTGACCGGTGACCAGCCGTTCGCCAAGCACTACGTGCACGCCGGCATGATCGGGCTCGATGGCGAGAAGATGAGCAAGTCACGCGGCAACCTCGTGCTGGTGTCCAAGTTGCGTGCCGCGGGCGTCGACCCGATGGCGGTCCGGCTGGCCCTGCTGGACGGTCACTACCGGGCGGACCGCGAGTGGACCGGCGGGCGGCTGCCGACCGCCGAGGCGCGCCTGGCCCGGTGGCGCGCGGCCGTCGCCCAGGCGTCCGGGCCGGACGCGCAGCCCCTGCTCAGCGAGGTCCGCGCGCGGCTCAGCGAGGACCTCGACACGGCCGGCGCCATGGCCGCGATCGACCGGTGGGTCGCGGACGCACCGGTCGGCGGCGACGCCACGGCGCCCGCCCTCGTCAGCGAGCTGGTCGACGCGCTGCTCGGCATCGCCCTCTGACCGGCCGGCCTACTGCCCGGCGTGCCGGCCGGGCTACTGCCCGGCGTGCTGAGCGGGCTACTGCCCGGCGTGGCCTCCGCCGCGATCGCGCCGGCGGAGGTAACGCTCGAACTCGCGCGCGATGACGTCGCCGGACGTCGCCTTCAGCTCGGTCCGATCGATCTCGTCGTCACGCTCCTCGAGGTTGCGGATGTACTCGGTGACCTCGTCGTCCTCGGCCGCCATCTCGTCGACCAGCTTCTGCCACTCGTCCGCCTGCTGGGGCAGTTCGGCCAGGGGGACGGGCAGGTCCAGCACCTCCTCGACCGAGTGCAGCAGCGCGAGCGTGGCCTTCGGGTTCGGGGGCTGCGAGACGTAGTGGGGCACTCCGGCCCAGAACGAGATGGCCGGGATCCCGACCCCGACGCACGCGTCCTGCAGCACGCCGACGATGCCGGTCGGTCCCTCGTAGCGCGACTTCTCCAGCCCGTACTTGGCGGCGGACTCGGCGTCGTAGGCGGTGCCGGTCACCTGCATCGCCCTGGTGTGCGGCGTGTCCGACAGCAGCGCGCCGAGGGTCACGACCATCCTGACCTCCAGCTCGGTGATGATGCCGAGCAGCTCCGCGCAGAACCCGCGCCACTGCATGTTCGGTTCGATCCCGCGCACCAGGACGAGATCGAACTCCGCACCGGGCGGGCGGCACACCGAGAACCGGGTGGTCGGCCAGGTGATCCGCCGCGTGACTCCGTCGACGAGTGAGACCGTGGGCCGATTGACCTGAAAGTCGTAATAGTCGTCCGGCCCGATCTCGACAAGCACGTTGGCATCCCACACCAACTCGAGGTGCTCGACGGCCCCGCTGGCGGCATCACCCGCGTCGTTCCATCCCTCGAACGCGGCCACGAGTACCGGGTCCTTGAGCTTGGGCCAGCCCTCGTCCTCCATGCGTCCACCCTACGACGGGAGCCGGCAGCGTTCAGCGACGCGCGCCGTCGCACGATTCGCGGAAGCGAAAATCCAGCGCTGGTGCGACAATGGCTGCACAGCCCGGTATCTCCCGAGGCAGAGGCGAGCCCGCCGTATGCTGGATGTTCCGCGCACTCCTGCCGTTTGACGACCGAGGAATGCCCGTGCCTGCATCGCCGTCCCTACGTCCTGACGCGACCGAAACGCTCTCCGAGTTGCTTCGATCCCGGATCCTCCTGCTCGACGGCGCCATGGGGACGATGATCCAGCGGCACGGGTTCAGCGAGGCCGAGTTCCGCGGCGAACGTTTCGCGGACTGGCAACGTGATCTCGTCGGCAACAACGATCTGCTGACCCTCACCCAGCCCGACGCGATCAGCTCGATCCATCGCGCCTACCTCGAAGCCGGCGCCGACATCGTCGAGACCAATACGTTCAACGCGCAGCGCATCTCGCTCGCCGACTACGGGATGCAGGAGCTGGCCTACGAGCTCAACCTCGAGTCCGCGCGGCTGGCGCGCGCTGCGTGCGACGCCGCAGCCGAGCCCGGCCGGCCACGCTTCGTCGCGGGCGCGCTCGGCCCCACCAACCGCACCGCGTCGATCTCGCCGGACGTCAACGACCCGGGCGCGCGCAACGTCACCTACGCCGAACTGGTCGAGGCCTACCTGGAGCAGGCGAACGGCCTGGTCGACGGCGGTGCCGACCTGCTGTTGATCGAGACGATCTTCGACACCCTCAACGCCAAGGCCGCGATCTTCGCCGTCGAGACGCTGTTCGAGGAGCGCGGACGTCGCTGGCCGGTGATGATCTCCGGGACGATCACCGACGCGTCCGGGCGCACACTGTCCGGCCAGGTCACCGAGGCGTTCTGGAACTCGGTGCGGCACGCCCGGCCGCTGCTCATCGGCCTCAACTGTGCCCTGGGCGCGCAGGAGATGCGGCCGTACCTGGCCGAACTCGCGCGCATCGCCGACTGCTTCGTGTCCTGCTACCCGAACGCCGGCCTGCCGAACGCCTTCGGCGAGTACGACGAGTCGCCGGACCAGACGGCTGCGATCGTCCGCGAGTTCGCCGAGAGCGGCCTGCTGAACGTCCTGGGCGGTTGCTGCGGGACAACGCCCGACCACACTGCTGCGCTCGCGGCCACCGTCGACGGCGTGAGTCCACATGTGCCGTCCGAGCGGGAGGTCGCCTGCCGGCTGTCCGGGCTCGAGCCGCTGACGATCACGGCGGACTCGCTGTTCGTCAATGTCGGCGAGCGCACCAATATCACCGGCTCGGCGCGCTTCCGCAACCTGATCCGCGACGGTGACTACGGCGCGGCCCTGTCCGTCGCTCGCCAGCAGGTCGAGAACGGCGCCCAGGTCATCGACGTCAACATGGACGAGGGCATGATCGACGGCGTCGCGGCGATGGACCGCTTCGTCAAGCTGATCGCCAGCGAGCCGGACATCAGCCGCGTCCCGCTCATGATCGACTCGTCGAAGTTCGAGGTGATCGAGGCCGGGCTGCGCTGCGTGCAGGGCAAGCCGATCGTCAACTCCATCTCGATGAAGGAAGGGGTCGAGAGGTTCCGCGACCAGGCCCGGCTGTGTCGCAAGTACGGTGCCGCGGTCGTGGTGATGGCCTTCGACGAGGACGGGCAGGCCGACAACCTCGAGCGCCGCAAGAGCATCTGCGAGCGCGCCTACCGGATCCTCGTGGACGAGGTGGGCTTCCCGGCCGAGGACATCATCTTCGATCCGAACATCTTCGCCCTGGCGACCGGGATCGAGGAGCACGTCAACTACGGCGTCGACTTCATCGAGGCGACCCGCTGGATCAAGGCGAACCTGCCCGGAGCGATGGTCTCCGGCGGCGTGTCCAACGTGTCCTTCTCCTTCCGTGGCAACAACGCGGTACGCGAGGCCATCCACGCCGTCTTCCTCTACCACGCGATCGCCGCCGGCATGACCATGGGCATCGTCAACGCCGGCGCCCTCGTCGTCTACGACCAGGTGGACGAGCGGCTGCGCGAGCGCATCGAGGACGTCATCCTCAACCGGCGTCCCAGTGGGGATCCCCCCGTCGATGGAGGCGTAGCCGACGGGGGAGCCGCCGAACGGCTGTTGGAGATCGCCACCGAGTTCGCCGGCGACGGGACGAAGGCCGAAGCGGTCAACGACGAGTGGCGCGCGCTCCCGGTCGAGGAGCGCATCACGCACGCGCTCGTGAAGGGCATCGACGAGTTCGCCGAGACGGACACCGAGGAGCTTCGCGCGCTCATCGAGGCCCGTGGCGGCCAGCCGATCGAGGTCATCGAGGGACCGCTGATGGCCGGCATGAACGTCGTCGGCGACCTGTTCGGTGCGGGCAAGATGTTCCTGCCGCAGGTGGTGAAGTCGGCCCGGGTGATGAAGAAGGCGGTCGCCTACCTCATCCCGTACATCGAGGCGGGCAAGTCGCCCGAGGACGCCGGGCGCAACAACGGAACCGTCATCATGGCGACCGTCAAGGGCGACGTGCACGACATCGGCAAGAACATCGTCGGTGTCGTGCTGCAGTGCAACAACTACGAGGTCATCGATCTGGGCGTGATGGTCCCGGCGCAGAAGATCCTGGACGCCGCGAAGGAGCATGACGCCGACGCGATCGGACTGTCCGGCCTGATCACGCCGTCGCTCGACGAGATGGTCAACTTCGCGGCGGAGATGGAGCGCCAGGGCTTCGAGATCCCACTGCTCATCGGGGGCGCCACGACCTCTCGCGCGCACACCGCGGTGAAGGTCGACCGGAAGTACCACGGTCCGGTCATCTGGGTGAAGGACGCGTCCCGATCGGTGCCGGTCGTTGCCGCGCTGCTGTCGGACGAGCAGCGCCCCGGGCTGCTGGCCGACGTCGAGGCCGACTACGCCTCGCTGCGCGAACGGCACGCGGCCCGCAACGACGCCAAGGTCATCCTGCCCATCGAGTCCGCGCGCGCCAACCGGACGTCGATCGACTGGACCGGCTACCACCCGCCGCGCCCGCGCATGCTCGCGCAGCAGGCGCCGGACCTGCACCACGACGGCGAGCGGGCGGCCAGTTCGGCGACGCAGTTCGTCAAGACCTTCCAGGACTACCCGCTGGCCGAGCTGCGGGAGTACATCGACTGGCAGCCGTTCTTCAACTCCTGGGAGCTGAAGGGCAAGTTCCCCGACATCCTCAACAACCCGGCGTCGGGCGAGGCGGCGCGCCGGCTCTGGGACGACGGGCAGGTCATGCTGGAGCGGCTGATCGCGGAGAGGTGGCTTCGCGCGGCCGGCGTGATCGGGCTGTTCCCGGCCAATGCCGTCAACGACGACGACATCGAGGTCTACACCGACGAGCGGCGCTCGGAGCTGCGGGCGACGCTGCACGAGCTGCGCCAGCAGACCGAGCACCGGCCCGGCGTCCCGCACCGCTCGCTCGCCGACTTTGTGGCACCCAAGCACACCGGACTGCACGACTACGTCGGTGCCTTCGCCGTGACCGCGGGCCTGGGCAGCACCGAGAAGATCACCGAGTTCAAGGCCGCACTCGACGACTACAGCGCGATCCTGCTCGAGTCCCTCGCCGACCGCCTTGCCGAGGCCTTCGCCGAGCGACTGCACGAGCGTGTCCGCACCGAGTTCTGGGCCTACCAGCCGGACGAGGACCTCGACAACGACTCGCTGATCAAGGAGCGCTACGTCGGAATCCGCCCGGCACCGGGCTACCCGGCCTGCCCCGAGCACACGGAGAAGCAGACGATCTGGGAGCTGCTGGACGTGACCGCCAACGCCGGCATCGAGCTGACCGAGAGCATGGCGATGTGGCCGGGCGCAGCGGTCAGCGGTCTGTACTTCTCGCACCCGCTGTCGCAGTACTTCGTGGCCGGGCAGATCGGGCGCGACCAGGTCGAGGACTACGCCAAGCGCAAGGGCTGGACCGTCGCCGAAGCCGAGCGGTGGCTCTCGCCCAACCTCGGCTACCGCTCTGACAACGAGTAGTCCGCTTCGGCCGACACCGGCGCGGGCGGGATGTTCACGTTGCGGTGAAAGGTGTTCTGCGGGTCGTACTTGGCCTTGATCAGCGCGAGCCGCGCGTACTTATCCGGGCCGTACGAGGCGCGGATCCGGTCCTCGTCGAACTCGACCATGTTGTTGACGTAGTCGCCGATGCCCAGCGAGTGCGGCTGCAACGCGTCCCACAGTGCCCTGACCCACGCGCGATCGCGCGTCCAGGTGTCCATGTCGTGCGCGACCGCAACCAGCATCGTCGCGTAGCGCGGAGAGCGTCCGCCGCCGTACGCGGTGGCGTCCTCGGGAACCTCGGAGTAAGCCGCGTCGAGGCGATAGAACATCACCATCGACATGGGGGAGGTGCGCTTGCCGAAGTGCTCGGTGAGTACCGCGATCACCTCCTCGCTCAGGTCGGCGACCTGGGTGCCCTTCTCGTAGGCGAGCTGGCCCCATGCGGTTGCCTCGTCCTGCATCTGCTGCAGCGCGGCGTAGGGCATCGGCGAGACGAACTCGAACAGCGGCGGGACCCCGCTGCGAATCCGCTCCGCATACTCGGCATGCTCCTCGGCGGTGCCGAACCCGACCAGGATCACCGCGTAGCCCGGGCTGAACACGTGCTCCTCGGGCACGAACGGTGCCGGCGGCGCGCTGAGCGCAGCGACGAGCACGTTCAGTTCCCGGGGCAGGGTCGCGACGATGTCCCGGATCGATCGCAGCGCCTCTGCGCCGCGCTCGGCCGCCCAGAAGAACATGCCCAGCTGGACCATTGGCCCGACGGGGTGCAGCGCGAACTCGAACGTCGTGACCACGCCGAAGTTGCCGCCGCCACCGCGCAGGGCCCAGAACAGGTCGGCGTGCTGGTCCTCGTCGGCCCAGACGACCGAACCGTCGGCCAGCACCACCTCGGCGCCGGTGAGGTTGTCGATCGAGAGCCCGTGCTTGCGCGAGAGCCATCCCATCCCGCCGCCGAGCGTGAGTCCGGCGACGCCGGTATGGCTGATCATCCCGCCCGGCGTCGCGAGTCCGTGCTGCTGGGTCGCGCCGTCCAGGTCGGAGAGCAGCGCACCTCCACCCACCCGGGCCCGCCGGGCCTGCGGGTCGACCTGCACGCCGTTCATCTCGGCCAGGTTGATCATCAGGCCGCCGTCGCAGACCGCGGAACCGGACGTGTTGTGAGCGCCACCGCGCACGGTGATCTCCAGGCCGTGCTCTCGTGCATGGGCGATGACTGCCACCACGTCATCGGTGCCGGCACACATCACCACAACTGCGGGCTTGCGATCGACCTGCGCGTTCCACACCCGGCGGCAGTCGTCGTAGTCGGTGTCCTCAGGTGTACAGACCTTGCCCGACACCGCGCTCCGCAGTGCTTCCAGCCCGCCGCTCACCGTCGCAGTCATGCGTCCCCCGATCGCCTGCCGCCGCCGCGAGTTGCGATCGCCGAGAGCGCAGTGTCCCGCGCAGAGTCTGGCATTGTCCAGCGAATGCGTTGACAAAGCAGGGTCGTTCCGGGCGAAGCCGACGATGCGTGCCCGGTCAGGTGTCTCGTCTTCGCACTGGGACGACAATTCAACGTTGAGCCGATGCTGCATGTATTATGCATGCATGGTTGCTCTGCAAATCAGGGACGTTCCGGGCGAGATTCGCGACACCCTCGCTGAACGGGCGGCCTCCCGTGGTCAGTCTCTTCAGGTATTCCTGCTTGATCTTGTCTCCGCTGAGGCGCGGCGAGGCCGCAACGCACAGGCGCTGCAACGGTTTTCGGGACGTTCGGACGGAAGTCGGGCAAAGTCGGGCGAGACAGCCACCGAGGTCGCCAGGGTGCGCAAGCGTCGTGAGGGCGCTCGCTCTTGATCGTCCTAGACGCCAGCGTGCTGGCCGATGCCCTGATCGACGATGGCCCGGTGGGCGAGCGGGCCCGGGAGTCGATATCGCAGGACCTGCACTGGGCGGCTCCGGCGCATCTGGTCGTGGAAGTGGTCTCGGTTGTCCGAGGTCGCGTGCTAGGGGGAAAGTTGACGGTGCTACGCGCCGAGGAAGCTATCGACGCGCTGGCAGACCTGGAGATCGCCCAGATCGACGTGCAACCTCTGACGAATCGGATCTGGCAGCTACGCGAGAACCTGACCGCATACGACGCGGCGTACGTCGCGGTCGCCGAGCAACTCGACTGCAGGCTGTACACGTCCGACGCCCGGCTCGCCCGAGCCAGGGACCTTGGCCGCCACGTGCGGTTGATCCGCTAACCGCGTGCCCCTGCGACGTCCGCGGTTGTTGTCGTTGGCAAGTGCGTCTTCTCCGCAACGACAGCGACCTTGCGGACCCGCCCATTGGCCAGCCAGTCACTCCAGAGCCGGTGGGCGCTCAGCAGCTCGTCAAGTGCGCGGTGTCCGATCTGCGCGGCAATGGCCGTCGCATCGGCGGCGAACGCCTTGCTCAACGAATCGGCGACGGCACGGTGGGATCGGCTGAAGTCGCCCTGCCAGCGGACAACCAACCCGACCCGCCTCAAGCAGGTGAGCAGCTCCGGCAGTGGGGTGAGCCAGACTGTGTCGGCGTCAGGCATGCTCTCGCGCTCTGCCTCGGTGAGGGGCAGGCCTGCTTCCAGGGTGAAGGCGAACCGTCCGCCGGTCGTGAGCGCCCGGGCGATGTCCTGAAGCAGCCGCTCCTTGTCGGGAAAGGCGAGCATGGTCTCGAACAGGAGCACCACGTCGAACGGGCCTGCAGGGATCGGGGGGATCGGCGAGACCTCGAAGCGACACGCAAGCTCGCCGGCGCTCTCGCGCGCGATGTCGATCGCGCTGGCGCTGAAGTCCACGCCCAGATACGTGCAACCCAGCTCCGCAGTGATGAACCGTCCGGGCCCGGCAACTCCGCAGCACAGGTCCAAGACGTCGACCCCGGGTGCGATGCCGGCCCGACCCGCCAGCGCCCGGATCTCGCTGGCACGCATGAAGCTCTCCTGCTCGACGAACTCGCCTGGGGCGTACGCCGAGAGGCGGGCTCGCTGCAGGGCCTGGGCGAACGGAGCGCGCTCGTCCTGCCTCATCGCGTTTCCACGCACGCACAGTCGACGGTCTTCGACTTCATCCCTGCCTGCGGCGCGGAGTGAACCCGATCTCGGTCTTGCCCGTGTCAGCCCACATACCACTGACACGGAGGCACGGTGCACGCGGTTCAGGCCAACCGGTCGAGCGGGGATCAGCGGCAGCGACTGGCCGGCCTGGACGGCATCCGGGGGCTGGCCGCGCTGTTCGTGGTCGTGAACCACGTCTTCCTGCGCGCGTTCCCCGGCTACCCGGTGGACCACGCCCCGTTCTGGGCCGGCTGGTTCATCTACGGACGGTTCGCCGTCGTCGTGTTCATCGTCCTGTCCGGCTTCTCGCTGGCCCTGTCACCGGCCCGCCACGGCTGGCGGCTCGATGGAGTCCTGCGGTTCGCGCGCCGGCGGGCCCGGCGCATCCTTGCGCCGTACTGGGCCGCCCTCGCCTTCAGCCTTGCCATCGCATGGCTGGTCGTCCCTCCGCCGGGACAGCGAGCGCCCGACGCGCACTCGGTCGTCATCAACGGCCTGCTGGTGCAGAACCTCATCAGCGCGCCAAGCCCGAACCGCTCGTTCTGGTCGATCGCCGTCGAGGCCCAGCTGTACGTCGTGTTCCCCATGTTGCTGCTGATGGTTCGCCGTTGGGGCACCATCCTCATGGTCGCTGCCGTCACGCTCGTCGTGGCGGCGGTGGGGATCCTGGGGCCGCACTTCACCCGCTTGAACGTCTTCGTGATCCAGTCGCCACCGGACCTCGCCGCGCTGTTCGCGATCGGCATCCTGTGCGCCGGCATCGTGGGTTCGAGCCGCGCCCGTCCGTCGTGGCCCTGGGCCTGGCTCGCACTGGCCACCGCGGCCCCCGCGTTCGCGACGATCTGCTGGCGGGGCTCGGTGTGGACGCTCGATCATCTGTTCTGGGTCGACCTCACGCTGGGCCCGTCCGTCGGGTTCCTGCTGGCCGCACTGGCCTCCGGTCGTCCTGCTCCGCTGCTGCGCCTGCTCGACACGCGAGCGCTGCGCAGCCTCGGCTCGTCCTCGTACAGCCTGTACCTGACGCACGGGCCGATCGTCGTCCTCGTGTACGAGCGGATCGTGGCCGGCCGGGTGCGCCAGGGTGTTCCCGCGTTCCTCGTCTCGCTCGCTGTGCTGCTGCCGCTGGCGATCGCGTTCTCGAAGGTCTTCGCGGCGGTCTTCGAGACCCCGTTCCGGCAAGCTCGCAACCGGCCCGGTCGGCGTAGCGCCAGAACTGCGCCGAGCGCCATCTCAGCTCCCTGAGCGACACCGGTCAGTGCGGCGGCGGGGACTCCGAGGGCGATGCGGGTGTCGGCGGATGCGTGCCGTAGGCGTGGAGGAAGCGGTCGCGGAAGGAGTCCATCGGCCAGACCGGTGCATCCGGGCTGGGCAGCAACCCGTCCTGCCAACCCCACGAGGAGATCCGGTTCAGGACGGACGGGTCGTGGGAGATGATCGAGATCGGGACGTCGTGACCGGCGCCCGATCCCGAGACGACCGTCGCCGGCTGGTGGTCGCCGAGAACGACGAGCACCAGGTTCTTGTCGTGGTAGGTCTGGACGAAGGAGATTAGTGCGCTCAGCGAGTACTGGATCGACTGCCCGTAAAGGGTCCGTACTTGACTGGCGTGGCGCCACACGACGCTCGGCGATTGGCCCTGTTCAGGCATGCCGTCGTAGATCGACCCGTCGCCGAGCTGGTTCCAGCCGACCATGTGCGGCAGCGGAGTCCACGGCGTGTGGCTCGACACGAGATCGATCTCCGTCATGATCGGCGCACGGTTGGCCTTGTCCAGCTCGAGCTTCTGAAAGGTCGACAGCGTGTACTGGTCGGGCACCGGGGCATAGCTGAACTTCGGACCCTCGTACCCGACGTTCAGGCTGTTGTAGAGCTTGTCGTAGTGGTAGAACGACGTGCCCTGCGGCCAGGCGCGGTTGTCGGACGGAATGTCGCTGACCGTCCGCCAGCCAGCGCGCTTGAACGCGTCGCTCAGCGTGTAGCGGTTGCTCGCGACGAGCTGGTTGTAGCGCTGCTGGTTGTCGACCCAGAGGCCGGACTGCAGCGTCGAGTGGGCAAGCCAGCTGATGCCGCCGAACGTCGGTGACGTCAGGAACGCACTGCGGGAGGCGAATCCGGCCGCGTCCAAGGACTTGGTACCGGCCCTGAGCACGTCGTCGACCGCCGGCGAGAATGCCGAGTCCTGGACCGCGACGCGTCCGTAGCTCTCGACGAAGACGACCAGGACGTCCTTGCCGCGCAGGCCGGTCAGCAGGTCGTCGGCGGGCTGGTACCGGAGCGGGTCGTTCGACGTGAGTGCTGCGCTGAACGTGTGCTGGTCGCGGATGGCGGTGCGCACGGCGCTGGCCTGGTCGTACGCAAGTCCGGCCGCGCTCGTCGACGCGAGCCGCGTGCCGCCGAAGTCCTGGAGCCCGAATGCTGCACACACGACCCAGATGACTCCGAGCACGGCGACCGCCCTCGTCGACCGGGCTCGATGCCGGGCCGTCAGTCGGGTCAGGCGCAGCACGGACAGCGGCACGAGGACGAGCAGCGCCAGAACGAGGGCGATGACGCCGACGACCGTGGCGACGGCCCAGCCCTGGCCGACCGAGTCGCGCAGGACACCGAAGGCCGGGCCGAAGGAAACCCAGTCGGTGACGGGATTGAACGGCCGGTCGACCTCCGCGAAGAAGCCCATGTCGAGCAGCTTGACGATCGCAAGCAGAGCGAGCACGACGCCCACGACCAGCGCCATCACCGGACGCGCTCGAGGTGGCAGGACGAGGCCCACGGCGACGACGATCAATCCCTCGAGCGGGATGCGAAGGAACGCGCCGATCGTGAGCTCATCGAGCTGATTCGGAGCAACGAGTGCGAACCAGACGAGCAGGAACGCCACCACCGTCACGATCCAGCTCGCTGCGGTGCGGAGCTTTTCGGCGCGTGTCATCGATGGGTGTCTCACTGGTGCACCCCCACGGCGACCGGCCGGGGGCCGGCGACCGGATGCGGCAGCACCCGGTGGCGGCACCACAACCACCACACGTCACGGCCGAACGACTCGGCGAGCAGGCCGAGCGCCACGACAAGCGCGGCCTCGGTCACGAGGCCGGGCAGGACCCCGGCGGCGGCGATCGTGAGGACGATGCCTTGGATCGCGGCGACGACCTTGCGCCAGTACCGCGCGGGCAACGTCTCGCGCAGCCACGGCAACACCCAGCCGGCCGCGAGGAAGGCGTATCGGGCGGTGCCGATTGCGAGCACCCACGCGCCGCTCGAGCGTGCGACGTACACGCTGAGTAGCAGGATGAGGAACGCGTCGACCTCCATGTCGAAGTGCGCCCCGAGCGTCGACGCCGTCCTCGTGCGGCGCGCGACCCAGCCGTCGACGCCGTCCAGCACCAGCGCCAGGACGGTGAGCCCCAGCAGCATCGCGACGGGTGTGGGCCTGCCGAACGAGTCCGCCACGAGCGTCGCCACGCCACCGACGAGCGTGGCCCGTGTGAGGGTCACGCGGTCGGCCGGCCGCAACCCGCCTGCGCCGTGGCGGGCCAGGCCCCGAGCCAGCAGCAGGTTCGCGATCACCCCGAAGCTGATACCGACAATCCAGCCGCGCGCGCTGAGTCCGATACTCGCGGCGATCGCTGCGATGACGGCGAGTTGGCTGAGCAGCCCCGCTATCGGGCCCGGTTGAACCACACGCATAGTGCCTCCGTGGTCAGGGGTGGTACGGCTCTATACGGCCGGGGTCATGCTCCGGTTCACGACGTGCCCGCGGAGGGAGAAGCCGATGAGGACAGACTCGCTCGCGTTCTGGGTGCGTGAACCCGGCGTGGGCGAGATCCGGCCCGCGCCGTTACCCGAGCCAGGTCCCGGCGAGGTCCTCGTACGCACGCTGCGGTCCGGGATAAGCCGCGGCACCGAGACGCTGGTGTTTCGCGGCGGCGTCCCGGCGAACCAGTTCGCCTCGATGCGCGCGCCCTTTCAGGAGGGCGAATTCCCCGGGCCGGTCAAGTACGGCTACCTCAACGTCGGCGTCGTCGAACAGGGCCCGGCTGAGCTGCACGGTCGCACGGTCTTCTGCCTCTTTCCGCACCAGAGCGCGTACGTGGTGCCGGCCCAGGCCGTCACCGTCGTGCCCGATGCAGTGCCGCCGGCACGCGCGGTACTCGCCGGGACCGTGGAGACCGCGATCAATGCCCTGTGGGATGCCGCTCCCCTCCTGGGTGACCGGATCACCGTCGTCGGCGCCGGCATGGTCGGCTGCTGCGTCGCGCGCCTGCTCTCCACGTTCCCCGCGGTCCGAGTCACCCTCGTGGACGTCGACGCCGCACGGGCCGACGTCGCGGCTGCGCTCGGAGTCGATTTCGCGCTGCCCGCCGATGCCGCCGACGGCCGCGACCTTGTCCTCCACACCAGCGCGACGTCGGCAGGGCTGCAACGCTCGCTCGACCTGCTCGCCCCGGAGGGCACCGTCATCGACCTCAGCTGGTACGGCGACGCCGAGGTCCGGGTGTCGCTCGGCGGGGCCTTCCACTCGGGCCGGCTGGCCATTCGGGCCAGCCAGGTCGGCACCGTGTCCGCGGCGCGGCGCGGACGCCGCACTGCGTCCGATCGACTGGCACTGGCCCTGGAGCAGCTGCGCGACCCGACCTTCGACGCCCTGATCACGGGGACGTCCCGCTTCGACGAACTGCCCGACGTCATGACCAGGCTGGCGGACGGGAGCCTGCCCGCGCTCTGCCACACGCTGACCTACGGCGAAGGGTGAGGCCATGTTCAGCGTGACCGTCCGGGATCACATGATGATCGCCCACAGCTTCCGGGGCGAGGTGTTCGGACCCGCGCAGCGCCTGCACGGCGCCACCTACGTCGTCGACGCGACGTTCCGGCGCGCGGCTCTGGACGCCGACAACATCGTCGTCGATATCGGACGGGCGGCCGAGCAGTTGCACGCCGTCGTCGGTGAGCTGACCTATCGCAACCTCGACGACGAAACCGCGTTCGCCGGCGTGAACACGTCGACGGAGGCACTGGCCCAGGTGATCGCCGATCGACTGGCCGAGTGCATCGCAGCCGGCGCCCTCGGGGACGGCGCCCGCGGACTGGCCGGGATCACAGTCACGCTGCACGAATCGCATATCGCGTCGGCCAGTTACGAGCGAGCGCTGTGAGCTCTGTACATGTGATCGTGCCGGACGGCTTCGACGATCCGGCGCGGCCGAGCGGCGGCAACGCCTACGACCGTCGGATCAGCTGCGGGCTCGGTGCGATCGGATGGTCGGTGCACGTGCGCGTCGTTCCGGGCTCATGGCCGTGGCCTGATGCTGCGGCGCGAGGCGCCCTCGCGAGCGTGTACGCGACTATCCCCGACGGCGGTCTCGTGCTGCTCGACGGCCTGATCGCCTCGACGCTTCCGGAGGTAGTGGTGCCCGAGGCGGGCCGGCTGCGCGAGGTCGTCCTCGTCCACATGCCGCTGGGGGAGGGGCAGCCCGGCCGGGAGCTCGCCGAAGCACGTACGAAGGAACGCGCCGTCCTGTCGGCCGCGGCGGCGGTTGTCACGACGAGCACGTGGACGCGGAGCCGGCTGCTCGGCCGATACGCACTGCCGCCCGCGCAGGTCCACGTCGCCGAACCCGGTGTCGACGCCGCCGACCTCGCGCCCGGAACCGCGACCGGCGGGGAGCTGTTGTGCGTCGCTGCCGTCGCGCGGCACAAGGGGCACGACGTGTTGCTCGACGCGTTGGCCACCATCACCGAGCTGGCGTGGCGCTGCACCTGCGTAGGCGCTCTGGACCGCGAGCCGGGCTTCGGCGACCGCCTGGCCCGGCACTACCGGATCGGGGACCGGGTGCACTTCGCCGGGCCGCGCTCAGGCGCCGACCTGCGCGCCACGTACGCCGCGGCGGACGTGCTGGTGCTCGCCTCGCGCGCCGAGACCTACGCCATGGTCGTCACCGAGGCGCTGGCGTGCGGGCTGCCGGTCATCGCGACCAGCGTCGGCGGGTTGCCGCAGGCACTGGGCCGTGGGGCTGACGGCACCATCCCCGGCCTGCTGGTGCCGCCCGGCGACCCGGCGGCCCTGGCCGCAGCACTGCGCCGCTGGCTCGGCGACACCGTGCTGCGCCGGCGCTTGCGGGCCGTGGCGCGCGAACGCCGCGCGACGCTGTCGGACTGGTCGGCGACCGCTGCTCGGATCTCTCGCATCCTGGACCAGGTCGCGGCGTGAGCACCGCGACGGTCCGGGTCAGTCCTCAGTGGCTGTGGTTGCGGGAGGCGGCCGACGCTGCCGCGCGCGCACCCGAACTGGTCGAACGGGTCAGGCAGCGTCTGCCCGCCGGTCGCCGCGCTATCGTCCACGACCTCGGCTGCGGCACCGGGTCGATGGGCCGCTGGCTCGCCCCGCAGCTGTCCGGGACGCAGCACTGGATCTTGCACGACCGGGATGCAGAGCTGCTCGCCCACGCCGCCGCCGACCCGCCGGGCGTGGCGTTCGACGGCGCGGGCGTGAGCATCGAGACCCGGCAGTGCGACATCACCCGGCTGGACCCTGGCGAGCTGACCGACGCCTCGCTGATCACCGCCTCGGCACTTCTCGACATCCTGACCGCCGACGAGCTGGACCGTTTCGTGACGACGTGCGCCGCGGCGGGCTGTCCCGTCCTGGTGACCGCCTCCGTCATCGGCCGCGTCGAGCTCACGCCGGCCGAGCCGCTGGACGAGCACATTGCCAGCGCGTTCAACACCCACCAGCGCCGCACGTCCGGCGGCCGGCGGCTTCTCGGCCCGGACGCGGTCGGCGCTGCCGTCGCCGCGTTCACCCGGCACGGCGCCGACGTGCTGGTCCGTCCCGGCCCGTGGCGGCTCGACGCAGCGGACGCGGACCTGGTGGGGGAGTGGTTCACCGGCTGGGTGGGCGCCGCGTGCGCGCAGCGACCCGAGTTGACCGTGCCCGCCGCGCCGTACGCCCGGCGCCGCATGGCCGAGTCGGGTGCCGGCCGGCTGCGCGTCACGGTGCACCACCAAGACCTGCTGGCACTACCCCGATGACCGCCCGCGGAGGCCATGAACCGCCGCACCGCGGCACGCGTATATCACGTCAGAAAGGGCATCGGATGACCCGGACGTGGTGGACGTGGGCGCGCCTGCTGGGCGGCGTCGCGATCCTTGCCGTGCTGCTCTGGCGGCTGGGCACCGGTCCGTTCCTCAACGCCCTCGGCCGCATCGACGGGTGGTCACTGGCCGCGGTCGTCGGCATCACCCTGCTGACCACCGTGTGCTGCGCGTGGCGGTGGAGCCTGGTCGCCGACGGTCTCGGCGTCGGCGTGCCGATGCCGGTCGCGGTCGCGGCGTACTACCGATCCCAGTTCCTCAACTCGACCCTGCCCGGCGGCGTGCTCGGCGACGTGCATCGCGGGGTGCGTCACGGGCGCGACGTCGGCGATGTCGGACGGGGTCTGCGCGCCGTCGCCTGGGAACGCGTCGCCGGGCAGTTCGTGCAGGCCGTGCTGACGGTGCTCCTGCTGCTGGTGCTGCCGTCTCCGGTGCGCTCAGCCATGCCGATCGTCGCGGCCGCGGTTCTCACCGGCGCGGCGGGCATCGTCCTCCTGATCCGAGCCCTGCTTGGCGGGCCGTCGCACTGGGCGCGGATCGTGCGCGCGGCGACGAGCGACGTCCGCGACGGGCTGATGGCGCGGCGCGCCTGGCCCGGGGTCGTGCTCGCGTCCGCGGTGGTCGTGGCCGGCCACACCGCGACGTTTCTGATCGCCGCACGAGCAGCCGGCTCGACCGCGTCGACGGCCCGGCTGTTGCCGCTCGCCCTGCTCGTGCTGCTGGCCATGAGCGTGCCCACCAACATCGCCGGCTGGGGCCCGCGCGAGGGCGTGGCCGCCTGGGCGTTCGGAGTGGCCGGGCTGGGCGCGGCCCTGGGCGTCACCACCGCCGTCGTGTACGGCGTCATGGCGCTCGTCGCCAGCCTGCCCGGCGGCGCCGTGATGATCGCGGCGCGGGCGCGTCGGAACACCGCCGGGCGCGCCAGGCCTGCCGAGGGACGGCTGCCTGCCACCGTCGGCGTGCAAGGGCCCGCGCATGGCTGAGCGCCCCTACACCGTGCTGAGCTGTTGCATGTCGATCGACGGCTATCTCGGCGGCGCCACCGAGAGGCGGCTGCTGCTGTCCAACGACGCCGACCTCGACCGGGTCGACGCGTTGCGCGCCGGCTGCGACGCGATCCTTGTCGGTGCGGCCACCGTCCGCAACGACAACCCGCGGCTACTGGTGCGCACGCAGGCACGACAGGATGCGCGGGTGGCCAGTGGACGTCCGTCCACACCGATCAAGGTCACCGTGACCGGGCGGGCCAAGCTGGACCCCGGCGCGAACTTCTTCACGACCGGCGAGAGCGCCAAACTCGTCTATTGCGAGAGCACGACGGTGGCCGAGGCCCGCGATCAGCTTGAACCGGTGGCGACCCTGGTCGACGGCGGCGAGCCGATAACGATGCGGCGGATCAGCGAGGACCTGTATGCCCGGGGCGTGCGGCTGCTGATGGTCGAGGGCGGCGGGTCGGTGCTCACGCAGTTCCTGACCGCCGACCTGGCCGACGAACTGCACCTTGCCGTCGCCCCGGTCTTCGTCGGCGACTCTGCCGCCCGCAGGTTTGTCGATGACGGCCGGTTCCCGTGGAATCCGGATCGGCGCGCTGCGCTCGCGGAGGTGCGACGGATCGGTGACGTGGTGCTGCTGCGTTACACGCTCTCGACGCGTTGTCGGACGGACTGACCGAGGAGGCCCGATGCCAGGAGCGTTGTGCGCCGCGACGATCCGCGGCCAGGTGATGGTGCCGTTGCGGTTCGCGGACGGATACGCCACGACCGCACGCGTGTTCACCTTCGACGGGCTGGCCGACGGCCGCGAACATCTCGCCTTCGGTCTGGGCGACCGCGCCAGCCGGCTCACCCCGGACGCGGGCCCCGATGCAGTGCCGCTCGTCCGGCCGCACAGCGAGTGCCTGACCGGCGACGTATTCGGCAGCCAACGCTGTGACTGCGGGCCGCAGCTGCGTGAGGCCGTGGAGCGGATCGCTGACGCCGGCGGCTTCCTGCTGTACCTGCGGCAGGAGGGACGCGGCATCGGGCTCTACGCCAAACTCGACGCCTACGCGTTGCAGGACGCCGGCCTGGACACCTACCAGGCCAACCGCGCGCTCGGCTACGCCGAGGACGAACGCGACTACACCGTAGCGGCGCAAATGATGCAGGCGCTGGGATTGACGCGCGTAGCCGTGCTGAGCAACAACCCGGACAAGGCCGCGCAGCTGACCCGGCTCGGAGTGAACGTGACCGCGCGCGTGCCGACCAGAACGCACCTGTCCGCGGCGAACTTGAGCTACCTCGCGGCCAAGGCCACGCGCGGCGGCCACACGCTCGTCTTCCCGTTCGCCGGGCCGCACGCGCAGCGGCTCACCGAGGGCGCCAGGCACCCCGAGCGCCCGCGGAAGCTCCCAGCCTTGCGGCCAACCACCTGCGCCGACACGACACTCGACTGAACCGGCTGCGGCGCGATGCCGTGTCCTGACCAAGAGGACCCTCTTGTGATGGCCGTTCGATGACCGGGTCTTGCTGACCGAGGGATGGTGGTTGCGATGGGTGCACGAAGCGGCTTGGCGATCCGCACGGTTCTGACGCTCATTGTGGTGGCGGGTCTCGCAGTCGACGCGTTCGTGCATTTCGATCTGGCGTCCGCCTATGCGGGCGTCAAGTCCAGCACGCTGAGCCAGGCGGACTTGTTCCGCGCCGAGGGCACCCTTGCGGTGATCGCGGGCGCGGCCTTGTTGGTTCGCCCACGTCATTACACTGCGGCGTTCGCCTTGCTGGTCAGCGCGGGCGGGACGGCGGCGGTGGTGGTCTACCGGTACGTCGACGTGGGCGCGTTCGGCCCACTCCCGAACATGTACGAGCCCGTCTGGTACACGAAGAAGACGCTCAGCGCCTGGGCCGAAGGCGTAGCTGCGCTGGCAGCGCTGGCTTTGTTGGCCGCACTCCTCCTCCGGGCGCGGCAGAGCACCCACGCGGCGGCCGGTCTCGCGCACCGCCCGGTACGGGCGAGCGATTAGCCGACAGCTGGCACCCTCACCCCGGCGTAGGACGAGGTCGAGGCCTAGCGCAGGGCTTGGACCAGCGAGTAGATGGCGAATGCGAGGAAGATCGCCGCGCCGAGGCGGTGCAGCAGGGTCACCGACAGGACGCGGAGCAACCTCCTGCCGGCAGTGATGGCCAGCAGCGCGGCTGTCCATAGGCCGAGGACTGCGCCGATGCCGACGGCGATCGGGTTGTGGTACTTGGCGGCAAGGTTCGCGGTGGCGATCTGGGTGATGTCGCCCCACTCGCCGACGAAGATCACGAGGAAGGCGCTCGCCACGGCCTTCCATGCCGAACCGTTAACGGCACCCTCACTCAGTGCTGGGTGCTGGTCGTCGTCTTTGCCGCGTGCGGCGAGCAGCATGAACACTGCGCCGGCCAGGAAGAGTGCGGCGACCACGAACTCCAGCACCCGGTGCGGGAGAAGCGTGAGCAGACTGCCCGCGCCGACCGCGATGATCACATGGACGAGAAAGGCAGTGGCGGCGCCGAGGAACACCCAGCGGGCAGCGAAGCGGGTGCCGAGCATCAGGGAAGCGAACATGGTCTTGTCGGGCAGTTCGGCGATCAAAATGATCGCGAACACGATCGCGATCAAACCCAGGGTCATTGCGGTGGCTTCCGGTCGTGACCGGGCCGAGGTGAGGGGATGGGTGGCCTCTTCGGCCCAGCCGTGGTGGCATGGGCCGAAGGTCTCGTCCACCCGAGCGATCGGGCCTGGGAACCGGGCGCCGGGGCGCCAGCATGTCGACTCACCGGATTGGGGACTACTCCCCTTCGCGTTGCCCAGCATAGCGCTGGGCCGCCCCGTCGCCGGGCGCCGCTGTAGGCGGATCCTGCTGCGGACATCGCCGTCGCCGGTCCGGGGGAGAGCCGGACCCAGCGGGAGGCGAGTTACAGCGAGGGAACAGTCACCGGGATGGACGAGGTGTCGTTCGGTGGTCGCTGGAACCGACCTTGTTGTAGCCCCGGCGTCCTACCTGGCAATTCGGGTTCGGGTTCGGGCAAGGCAGCGCCGCCGACCAGCGGGACGGGGCGTGGCCGTCGCGGCAGGGTGGCCCCACTGCTGCCACCTCGACCGCTGTAGATGAGGATGCCGTTGACCGGATCGGGCACCGCATCCAGCGCCGCCTGAACCGCCACGATCGACCGGAAGCGGAGCCAGCCGCTCTCGTCACGGAACGCCACCTCGAGCAGGACTCCCCAGTCGCGCACCACCCACGTCCACTCCTGCGCACCGTGGGTCACTGCGGCCTCGGCCAGGCTCTCACCGTGGGCTTCGCGCCAACTGCGTGCCGACGAAGTCGGCCCGTCGACAACCTCGATCGTCCAGAAGTCCACCAACTCAGCGTCCGCCGACCGGGCGGCGGGCGCAAGGACCGGCGCAGCTCGGATGTTGCTCTCGTAGCTGCGCTTGGACGCGTCGAACATGCCGCCACAGGTGATCAGCCGTAGCGCGGCGTGGTCGGTGTTGCCGTACACGGCCTGCGTCGGGAACTCGGCCTTCGGGTACTCGACGACCCGTTCGACCTCGAACACCGCGACCGTCCCCTCAGCGGGTGACCGAGATCGTGTCGCGCTGGCGCAGGTCGCCGAGGCGGAAGAACACGCCGGGACCGTAGGCGGCCGAGTCGACGTGACCGATGATGGTCGCCGGGCCGAGCTGGCCGGGCGTCGGCGAGACGTCCAGCCGGTAGGCGTGCGAGTCGCGGACCAGCGGTGGTGTCCGGATCTGTCCGCCGACGGTGAGCCCGATCTGCTTCAGGTCCGAGTCAACGCCGATGGCCGGGATGGACAGGTGCGTCGGCAGCGAGCGGGCCAGGATCGGTTCGCTGCTGGCCGGCGTCGTGCTCGCCCGCGCAGTGCCGTGCCCGCCGCCCGAAGGTGCAGTTCCGGACCCGGTCGGGACGACCGAGACCGGGCTCGCGGCCTGCGCGCCGCGGCCGAGCTGAGCCAGCTCAGCGCCGTCGATCCGCCGGACGGGCTGCGCGCGGACGTGCTCGCCGCGATCGGTCAGGTCCGCCTGCTGCCACCGGACGGGCAGAACGTGCTGCCGCTTCGGCCCCGCGCAGCACGCCGGTGGCTGTGGCAGTCGGTGGCCGCCGCGTGCGTCCTGATCGCCGCCGCGGCGGCAGGGTGGGGATACCAACAGCACGTCGAGGCGAACCAGGATGCCCGCTACGCGCCGCGAACGCCTACCGCGCAGGAGCCAACCGCACCCCTACCCACGTCGCAGTCGTTCTCGCCTACCGAACGAGCGAGTGCACCGACCCGCCCGGCTCCCCGCCGTCCATGATCGCGCTCGCCGGATGCTGGGCGTCAGCAGCAACGCCGTCAACCCCACCACGACCCCGTTACCGGCGACCGGGGCCGTGCAGCTCACACACGACGGCGCAGGATGCGTCGGGTCTCAGCGTCGAGCGCCACCGCGAGCGACCCCAGCCGAGGCAGCGGCGTTGCCGCCCCTGCGTTTGCCGCTGCGAGCGCCCGTTCCATGTGCTGCCGGACGTAGCGGGTGACCCGCCGGCCGGCCGGGGTGAGTGCGACCTGGACTCGCCGGCGGTCGTGCGCATGCGGATGGCGTTGGACGTAGCCGCCACCCGCTAGCCGGTCGATCACGGCGGTGAGCGTGCCGGACCCGATGAGCATGCGTTCGGAGAGTTCGCCGGGTACGAGCTGCCCGCCGGCGTCGGCGAGGTGGCCGAGCACGACGGTCTCGCTCAGGCTGAGCTCGAAGTGCCCGGCCATCGCCTGGCGGAAGCGCTGGCCGGCCAGAAGGAGGGCGCGCAGTTGGGTGACGTCGTCGGCGGGCCCGGGTCGAATGGTCATGGCGAGACGACTGTATAGGGGTATCCGAGGCCTTGCTCGGATTTCGATTCTCTTGTTTTTCGAGAGAAAGCTGGTTAGCCTGGCCGATGCACCCGCGGGCATCGCCGGACAGCCGGCGCAGTACCGGAGGGTCCTAGGGGGAGCCGGCATGACCGGTGACAGGACCTCGTTCCACGTCGCCGCGCCGACCTCGCGACGACAGCCGCTGTGCACCGCCGGCGATGCCCGTCGTGCATGTCGCCGGCGCGGCTGGTGGCAGCCTCACCCGGACCGCGACCGCGGCACCGGCGACGATCAACCTATCCGGAAGGATCAGCCATGCGCTGCATGCTCAAACTGGAACTGGACACCGAGGCCGGCAACAAGGCGATCGCCGACGGGACCTTGCCGAAGATCCTGCAGCAGGTCATGGACAAGGCCAAGCCCGAGGCAACCTACTTCGGGACCGAATCCGGAAGCCGTACCGCATTCATCTTCTTCGACCTCGCCGACCCGTCCGACATTCCAGCGATCGCCGAGCCGGCCTTCACGAGCCTGCGCGCGAAGGTCACCTTCATGCCGGTCATGAACCAGGACGACCTACAAAGAGGACTCGCCCAGCTGGGGTAGCACCCCCAGGGGCAAGCGCGCAAGCGTATCGACTTTCGCGCGGCCACCTCTTCTGGTCGGGTTGGCTACCGGGCGGCCGACTCACCCGCCGACGGCGCAGGCAGGGATACCGTAGGCGGCGACCAGTTGTCGTAGCGGTCGCACGGGCACGTGACGCTGGTGAGAGGAGGCGTGCTGCTCGCTACCGGGCTGATCGACCTGTTCACGGGTGCCTTGGGCGGTGTCTTCCCGGGCTCGCAGTGGGTGCATCTGCCGTTCATCATCGCCATGGCGGCACCGGTCGCCTGGCGCCGCCGGTGGCCGCTCGCGACGTTGCTGGTCGTCGCAGTCGTGCAGTCGATCTGGCTGTTCGGCCTCTATCCGCTGGATCAGCAGCCACCGCTGGAGCCGTTCGTCGCCTTGCTGATCGCGGTCTACTCCGCCTCGGCCTATGCCGACGGGCGGGCAGCACGCGCGGCGTGGGTGACGGTGGCGATCGGGGTGCTGTCCGACATCCCGTCGCTCATCGAGGGCAAGCCGATCGGCAATGTCGCCGGTCCTGATGTCACGCTGCTCATCGATCACCGCCATCCGCGCCGTGGCCGCCGGTGACGCGCTCATCGCGCCGGCCGTCACCCGCCGGCTGCTGGACGAGTTCGTGCGCCGACCCCGCCCCGGCGACGCTGCCTACACCCTTGCCGCCCTGACCCAGCGCGAACATGAGGTGCTGCTACACCTGAGCCGCGGCATGTCCAACAGGCAGATCGCCGCCCAGCTGTTCCTCGGCGAGGCAACCGTCAAGACCCATGTCGGCAGCCTGCTCGCCAAGCTGGGCCTGCGCGACCGCGTCCATGCCGTCGTCTACGCCTACGAAACCGGAATCATCCAGCCCGGCCGCGCCGACGACTAGACCTTCGCTTCCGCGACGAACCGGCTCAGCGGGAGACCTGGGCCCGATGATGCCGACCAGGAAGGTGAGGTTGGAGATCCGGCCGCGCTTGGCGGCCGGCGCCAGCTCGCCGAGGTGGGTGGAGACGAGGTTGAGGTCGGCGCCCAAGCGCATGCCGGTCATGAACCGCCACTGGGTCCGATCAGCCGTCTCGGCGAAGGACGAGCCTTCCCCCGATCTGAGCGGAGGACAGGGGCTGGCCGAAGGTGCCTGC
>JBOGDQ010000098.1:0-2702 GCA_050742975.1 Jatrophihabitantaceae bacterium | reverse complement strand
ATGTAGGCGAGCGGCGCCAGACGGGGTGGCAGGAACCGCTCGCGCGGGATTTCGCGCAGCGCCTTCAGCAGACGAGGGTCGCTGACCCGATTGGGCCGGATCTGGCCGTCCACCATGTAGTGGCGGGCGTCCGTGAAATCGGCGTCGGGGTCGTAGCTGAGCCCGTAGTGCCGCTGCTGGTGGCCGGCGATCGCCTGGCGCAGCTCGGGGATGCCGGGGCCGGGCGGGTACTGGTTGTGGCCGGTCAGGATCGCATCGGCGGCGGCCGCGAGCAGTTCCGGCGGCCCGTCGGTGTCCGGAAAGCCCTGGCCGAGGTTGATGCTGCCGGTCTGCACCGCGAGCGCCGACATCTCGGCGAAGATCGTGGTGCCGAACCCACGCATCCGCTCCACCAGCAGGTCCGCCACGCAGCCAAGCCTATCCGCGCCGCTGGCGGCCTCGGCGTCCCGGCGCGATCCGTGCCTGGCTCGCGTTGCTGCGCGGCGGCGCGGTGTATGCACCCGCAGCGCGCGCCGGCCGGCGCTCCCGCCGCTCCGGCTCGGTTTGCACCCGCAGCCAACGCTCGCGCTGCACCTCCCGCACATGCAGCACGTGCAAACCACCGACCGGCGACGCCATTGCATGTGCTCCGTACCCGGGCGGTGCCGCGATAGCAGAGGTGCCGCGATAGCAGAGGTAGCGGATGCAAACCAGACCGCAGCGGGATCTGTGGATGCCCAGCCCTGGTGTGGACGCCGCGGGTCGGGCATGTGCAATCTGCGACACGGTCTGCCCATGAAAGGCTCACTATCCCCACGCCAGGTCCCGTCACGCCGGCGACCACCAGTCAGCACCGATGCCGCGGGCATGTTCACCCGGGCCGATGCGCTGACCGAAGGGTGGACGGACTCTGCAATTCGCCATGCCGTGGCCTCGAAAAGTTGCCTTCGAGTCAAGCGCGGCGTCCTTGTCGGTGCCGAGAGCGATCTCGTCCGCGGAGTCGGACGCGAGCACGCGGTCGCTGCCCAGCACGATCGCGCCGCCGCCCCGGATACGCACCGCGTGGCCAACCTAACCCGTGCGCGAGCAACCGTCCGGCTATGCCAACGCGCGGTAGTCAGCCACGCCTCTGCTCTGATCGCGCATGATCTGCCGACCGTGTGCGCAGTGGATCGAGCCTGTGTGACAGTGCCGGCGGGAACCGCATTGCGCGCTCTTGCCGACGTCCACCTGCACCGCGCGAGCCTCTCGGCGGCGGACCTAGTCGAGTCGGGCGGCGCTCGAACCACCGCCGTCGCGCGGACCGTGCTCGACGTCGCGCGAGAACACGGCGTTGACGCCGGCGTGTGCGCCGCCGACGCCGCACTCAACCGCGGGCTGTTGACACTCGTGGAGTTGGAGGATGCCTTCGCGCGATGTGTGAATTGGCCCGGCCGAGCCGCCGCTCGCGCAACCATCGAACTGTGCGACGCGCTCGCTGAATCGCCGTTGGAATCGATCAGTCGCCTGCGCCTGGACTCGCACTGCATCGCGACGCCGCGGCTGCAAGTCTCGATCGGTGACGAGTGGGGACACTTCCTGGCCCGCCCGGACTTCTACTGGCCCGAGTTCGGGGTCGTCGGCGAGGCCGACGGCAACGTCAAGTACCAGTCCAGGTGGGATTTGGTGGTAGGCGCGGGCGGGCCTGCCGCGGCGCACGCTGCGCATGCAAACCAACCCCGCGCGAGCGTGCACCCAGACCGTTTGCACCCGTAGTAGGCGCGGGCGGGCCCGCCTCGGCGCACGCAGCGCATGCAAACAGGCCACGACGGGCCGCCGCGCACAGGTGAGCTACTGGGGTTGCTTGTTGCGCCGGCTGCGGGCCTTGGCGCGGGCCTCGGCGGTCAGCTCCACCTTGCGGATGCGGACGGTCGCGGGCGTGACCTCGACACACTCGTCGTCGCGACAGAACTCCAGCGCCTGCTCCAGCGACAGCACGCGGTGCGGGATCAGCGGGATCAGCACGTCCCCCGACGACTGCCGCATGTTGGTGAGCTTCTTCTCCTTCGTCGGGTTCACGTCCATGTCATCCGCGCGCGAGTTCTCCCCAACGATCATGCCCTCGTACACCTCGGTGCCCGGGCCGACGAACATGGTGCCGCGCTCCTGCAGGTTCGCCAGCGCGAATCCGGTTGTCGCACCGCGGCGGTCGGCCACCAGTGACCCGGACGGACGGGTCCGGATCTCGCCCGCCCACGGCTCGTAGTTCTCGTGGATGTGGTGCAGCAGGCCGGTCCCGCGAGTCTCGGTGAGGAACTCGGTTCGGAACCCGATCAGGCCGCGCGCCGGCACCAGGTACTCCATCCGGATCCAGCCGGTGCCGTGGTCGACCATCTGCTCCAGGCGTCCCTTGCGCAGCGCCAGCAACTGGATGATCACACCCTGGTAGTCCGACGGCGCGTCGATCGTCATGCGCTCCATCGGTTCCAGCAGCGTGCCGTCGACCGTGCGGGTGACGACCTGCGGCTTGCCGACCGTGATCTCGAAGCCCTCGCGCCGCATGATCTCGACCAGGATCGCGAGCTGCAGTTCGCCACGTCCCTGCACCTCCCAGGTGTCCGGCCGCTCGGTCGGCAGCACACGGATCGAGACGTTGCCGACGAGTTCGGCCTCCAGCCGGTTGATCACCTGGCGGGCGGTGAGCTTCTTACCGGACTGCCCGGCCAGCGGCGAGGTGTTGATGC
>JBOGDQ010000097.1:0-6906 GCA_050742975.1 Jatrophihabitantaceae bacterium | reverse complement strand
GCTGGGTAATCCTCGCGCGTGCTCATGACGGCAGCCTACAGCGGCTCTCATCGAGCATCCCGGCAGCAAGCCCGCTCGCGCCGGACCGCGCCGATGTCATCGCGGCACCGGATGGCATCACTCACCTGCGATACCCGATCAAGGATGACGTCTGCGAGCCACGCCGACCACGCTATACGTCAGCGCGTCGCGCAAGCGGATCGGCTTGCGAGACGACGCAGGCCGAACTGCTTCCGCCTGCCGCCTCGCATGGAATGCGATAGCGACGGGGCGGACAGATCTGCGCGTCAAGACGCCAGCGGCTGTCGGACGGACGGCTTGGCCTGCAATGCTCGGCCCATGACGGTGTCGTTGCGCCGACGCACCGGAGGGTCGTGCTGTGGAGCTCTGCACAGTGAAGCACCCGCGACGGCGGCAACGCTCCTGGAGACGCGGCATGGCGCCGGGTGATGAGTTTTCGGGACGCCCGCCGTCATACACACTATGAGATCCAGGAGGCCGAGGACCTCGTCCAGGAGGCGTTCCTGCGCGCTTGGCGCCGGCGCGAGACGTACGAGGGCCGCGCGTCGGTTCGCGCGTGGCTGTACCGGATCGCGACGAACGCCTGCCTCGACGCGCTCGACAAGCGCCCGCGGCGGCCGAGCGCGAGCGGCGAGGTCGTGTGGCTGCAGCCCTATCCCGACGAGCTCCTCGAGCAGCTGCCCGACCGGCGCGAGGGCCCTGAGGACGTGGCGCTCGCCAAGGAGACCGTCGAGCTGGCGTTCATCGCCGCGATCCAGCACCTCGCGCCGCTGCCGCGGGCCGTGCTCGTGCTGCGCGACGTCCTCGGCTGCTCGGCGAAGGAAACCGCGCGGCTGCTCGAGACGACAGTGGCGTCGGTTAACTCCGCGCTGCAGCGCGCGCGGGGTGGGTTGAGGGGGAGCCTGCCCGAAGACCGCGAGGCGTGGCAGCACGCCGCCGAGGCGACCGCCGCCGAGCGGGAACTGCTTGCCCGCTACGTCGAGTGCAGCGAGCGCGTAGACGCCGAGGGCCTGGCCGCGCTCATGCACGAGGACGTCCGCTTCTCGATGCCGCCGACGCCCGGCGTCTGGACCGGGCGAAGCACGGTCGTGCAGGGCTGGATCGACGGCGGGTTCGGATCGGAAGCGTTCGGCAGCATGCGGTGCCTGGTCACCCGCGCCAACGGTCAGCCCGCGGTCGCGGGCTACGTGCGCAAGCCGGGCGACGCCGCGTACGAACCGCTGGCGATCGACGTCCTGCGGGTGCAGAACGGGATCGTTATCGAGATCGTCACCTTCGACCGCGCGGTGTTCGAGCACTTCGACCTGCCGGCCATGCTCAGCGCGGCGGACCGTACGAGATGAACGCCCCCGCCTCGATCACCGTCACGCCAGTCCTCGTTGCCGACCTGCTCGCCGAGGGCGAGCGGATGCCGGTCTACGTCCACGTCATCGACCATCCCGATGCGCGCGTGCTGGTCGACACCGGCATAACGGAGCTGCACCCGGCGGCGGCCGATCTCGATCCCCGCCTCCGACCACTAAGCGAGCAGGACTTCGACCTCGGCGGCATCAACATCATCGTCAACACACACCTGCACTTCGACCACTGCGGCGGCAACCACCTCTTCGCCGGCAGGCCGGTCTACGTCCAGCGTCGGGAGCTCGACGACGCGCGCAGCGAAGACGACTACACCATTCGCGAGTGGGTCGAGGCGCCCGGCGTGCGGTACGTGCCGGTCGACGGCGAGCTCGAGCTGCTTCCCGGGCTCCGACTCGTCCCGGCGCCGGGCCACACACGCGGCACGCAGGTGGTCGTAGTCGAGACTGGCGGGCGTCCGGTCGTCGTCGGCGGCGACGTGGCGGTTTGGTTCGGCGAACTCGACGAGCCGCAAACCGAAGGCCAGCTGCGGGTACGTGCGCTCGACCCCGAGCTGGTCTGGCTCGCGCACGAGCACGAGCCATGGCGACCGCCCGCCTGCGAGCGGTGACTCACATCGTCATGAACCAACGAAGGCACCGCTAGATCGCCATGCGCCATATCGCGCCGTCCTGCTTCGGACGACGAGCGGTAGCGCGTCACGCCGGCCTCCGGACGCCCATGCATCCGTCCCGCTTAGGGATCCCCAAACGGACAGCTCGGTGTCGGCACTCGGGGCTCGGGCGGGTCAAGTCCCGCGCACGTGCTCCCGTGTGTTCATGCCAAGCGAGGGTGACCGTGTGCTCAGCTGCGCGCTCGAGGTCGGCCACCGGCAGGCGAACCTGCACCGCGACCCGAGCTGTGAGGAGTGGATCTCCGGCGAGGCGTTCGCCGGTTTCGACGCCTTCTGCGCCGAGCACGGCGTCAGCTGAGCCGATGAGGAAGCGGGCCGCAGGAGCTGATCGTGGGTTGCTACCGTTCGGCCAGCGGCGAGCTGGACATCGTCGGCCGGACCACGCCACTGCCGCCTGCGTGCACCGCCGAAGTAGCCGAGTCAATCACAGCAGCGAGACCCGATCACCCGTGGCCGAAGATGCTGCCGCCGTCGTGGGCGAGCTCGGGCCGACAGCCAGTCGCCTACGTACGGGACACACCGACGGCACCTCGTCCAGGACGTCGACCGCGGCAGGATGGAGCAGGACTGGCAGAGCCTCTGAGCACCTTCAGGCCGAGGTGCGTGCGGTGCTGCGTTGCGCTCGATCCTGATATGCGGAGCGAGCGGCCCGTGCAGATAGTTTGCCTCGTTCAGCAGCGATGAGTTTCGCGGTGGTCCCAGGTCTATACCTCGAACCGCTCGCTCCATCGCAGGAGTAACGGGAGCAGCACCAGCAACGAGAGGTTGTCATGCGAGCTGTCATCTTGTACATGTCGATGTCGCTGGACGGGTTCGTCGGTAGCGACCGTGAACACCCCGGGGTCGCGGTCTCGGACGCTGAGCTGAAGCAGTGGAAGCTGGACCGGATAAGCAAGGCCGGTGCCCACCTCATGGGGCGCGTCACGTACCAGGAGATGTCGTCGTACTGGCCGCAGTCCGACGACCCGTACGCCGCACCGATGAATGACATCCCCAAGGTGGTGTTCTCGAAGACGCTCAGCGACGCAGAGGCCACCTGGCCCGAGACCCGGGTCGCGCGGGGCGACCTCACGACCGAGATCGCCGCCATCAAGGCCAAGCCCGGCCCGGACGTGATCGTCTGGGGTGGCAGCCGGCTGGCCGGCGCGCTGGCCGCCGCGGACCTGATCGACGAGTACCGCCTCCTTGTCCAGCCGCTAGTCCTGGGCCGCGGACAGGCCCTATTCGACCAGTTGCCGGAGTCACGGCACCTGGACCTGGTCGAGGCCACGCCGTTCCCCAGCGGCATCGTCGTGCACGTCTACCGACCGCAGCGCACCTGAGGAGGAGACCCGTGGGCACCGTGCAAGCGCAGGCGATCATGTCTCTCGACGGATACGTCGCCAAGCAGGACAACACCATCGGCCGGTTGTTCGACTGGCTGCAGAACGGCGAGGTCGCGATCCCGACCCCCGCTGGGGACTTCACCGTCCACCTCACCCCGCCGAGCTCCGAGCACTGGCGGCGATGGGTGTCCTCGTTGGGTGCGCTGGTCTGTGGTCGGACGCTGTTCGACGTGGCCGAGGGCTGGCAGGGCCGGCACACCTTGGACGTCCCTGTCGTCGTGGTGACGCACCGGGTCCCGACGGACTGGGTCGACGCCCACCCCGACGCGCCGTTCTCCTTCGTGACCGACGGAGTGGCGGCCGCGATCACGCGGGCTCAGGAGCTCGCCGACGACCGAGTCGTCGCCGTCGCCGGAGGGACCATCGCCCGGCAGTGCCTGGAACTGGGGTTGCTGGACGAGGTGGCCGTCGACCTGGTGCCGGTGGTGATGGGCGAGGGAAACCGGCCCTTCTTCGGCGAGCTCTCCTCCGAAGACGTCATGCTCGGCAACCCGACGACATGCGTCCAGGGCGACCGCGTCACCCACCTCGTGTTCCCGGTTCCGCGCTGACCCGACGGAGGGACCGACCCGAGTAGCAGCCATTGCTCCGCCTGGCTTCCGCGACCCGTCTCACAAGTCGAACGGTGAACGAGACGCACCGGCAGCCGACGGTGCCGTTGCCCGGCCCTACGGGTGGCTCAGCACATTGATCACATGGCCGTCAGGGTCACGGACGAAAAAGCGGCGAACGCCCCATGGCTCGACGGTCAACGGGTAGACGATCTCCGCGCCCGCCTGGGCCGCTGCCGCGTGGCAGGCGTCCACGTCATCGACATGAACCGAGACATCGGGGATGACGGGGGCGGTGGCGTCGTGGGTCATGAGGCTGATCTGGGCACCAGGCCGTTCAGGATCGGCCAGGGTAATGATCTAGCCGTGGTCCATTACCGGCTGCAGCCCGAGTACGTCGCCGTAGAAGCCCTTGGCCGCCTCCAGCGACGTACTGGTGAGATCCGGGACCACCCGGCGAACACCCATATCGTGATCCTCTCCGTCCCGCTTCGGCGCGGCAAGGGCGGCCGGGCGAGCCGTCCCGGAGGTGGATCGGCCATCGGTCAGGTGACCTCGGCCCAGCCGCGCACGGGTTGTGTCTGACTGAAGTTGGCGATGTCGCCATAGAAAGCCGCAGCGTGCTCCACTCCCTTGCTTGGCCGTGAGTGGGTCCGCTTGGGAATCGGCGTCTCGGCGCCGGACGATGATCTCGTGGATACGGTGCTTAGATGCACCTTGAGCAGTTCGCTCTGATAGTTGACGACTACGACCGCGCCATCCGGTTCTTCGTCGACGTCCTCGGCTTCGACCTCGTCGAAGACTCACCGTCACAAACCAACGACGGACGAGCAAAGCGGTGGGTCGTCGTTCGACCTCCCGGCGCGGAAACCGCGCTCCTGCTTGCTCAAGCTGACGGAGACCGGCAATCCCGCGGCGTTGGTGACCAGTTTGCAGGCCGCGTCGGGCTCTTCCTGCGGGTCGAGAACTTCCAGGAGAGCTACACCCGCATGCTTCGTTCTGGCGTCGAGTTCGTCACCGAGCCGCGGCTCGAACCGTACGGAGAGGTCGTCGTGTTCCTCGATGTCGCAGGAAACCGATGGGACCTGCTGGGTCCAAAGCCTGGCCGCTGAGCGATCGGCAACCGGGTCAGCGTCGCGCTGCGGTCGTTATGCGTGGGCGCGAAAGGCGCGGCTATACCACTCCCAGGAGTCGACGATGTCGTCGGGTGCTTGGGTCGGGGCCTAGTCGTTGACGATGCCTACGAGTGTTCAGTAGCGGCCGACCCGGCGGTCGGTGAACGCCTCGATCCGGTCGGCGACGCGCTCGGGTCCTCCGTTGGCTTGGCGCTCGTGGCTTCGAGGCGCTCGACTATGGCGAGGGCTTCGGGCGAGGCGGGGTCGACTCCAGCACAGGCTGCGGGGCCGGCGAACTCGCCGACCGCCTTGCCCACCTCGGACTGTGCGACATCTGGCTCTGGTCCTTCCGCCAGCGCCCGTTGTGCCATCGCCCGACTGGAGGCGACGAAGTCGGGGGGCGCGCATCAGTTCGGCGATCTCCACCCACGCGGCGACCTGGTCGGGTGCCGGGTCGTCGGGCAGCTCGGGAGTGCCCATGCGCATCTTGTCGGCGACGGCGCTCGGGTGGCTGCCGAAGACGGCGTCGAGGTAGTCATCGACGATGCGCCGGCGCTCATCGGCGGTCAGGGTGGTCATGCGTTCCAGCTCCTTGGGGTCGGGGGATTCGGCATGCCCCGTCTGCAGGCCGCCCGGCGGCCCGTGGCGGAGCGGGAGCCGCGTGATCACGGCCATTTCGACCAGCTCGCGGCCCGCTTTACGTACTTGCGGACCTTTTACCCCGGCCGTCGTCGCGCACCTGCCGCTGACTGGCAACACCGCCAGTCCCGACGTTGCCGCGCTGCTCAGCGCGGTGGAGGTCCTGCGCGAGCTGAACGTCGCTGGTCGCACGGCGGTGCCGGACGAGGGGACGACCGACGGCGCGACGTCGGTCGCGCCGACCCGCTGGCGCGGCTACCTGGAGCAGGCTCGCGGGCAGGGTCGTGGCACCGCGTAGCGGCACTACTGGGAGCTCAGTGTGCTGTACGGGGTGCAGGCGCGCCTGCGGTCTGGCGACTTCTGGGTACCGGGGTCCCGCCGCTACACCGGCCCGACCACGCTGCTCATCCCCGTCGAGACCTGGGCCGCGCAGCGCCACGACCCTGCTCATCGCCAAGCTGCACGCCAGCAGCCGCCAGAACTCCCTCGCCCGCGCGCTGCAGGAATACGGAAGACTGGTCCGCACCAGCTACCTATGCCGCTACGTCGCCGATGAGAAACTCCGACGCCGGGTCCGGCACCAGCTGAACAAGGGCGAAAGCCTGCACGCCCTTCGGCGTGACCTGTTCTTCGCCCACCAAGGCCACGTTCGGCGACGGCACCTCGACGATCAGGTTGACCAGGCGCTCTGCCTGACTCTCGTCACCAACGCCCGGTGCTGGGGACCACGACCTACCCCGGTGACGCCCTCACCGCCCTAAGCGCCGACGGCTACCCCGTCACCGACAGGACCGCGGCGCACCTGACACCTGCCCAGCACGACCACATCAACTTCTACGGCATCTACTCCTTCGACGTCGAGACCGAGCGGCGCCGCGAAGGACACCGCCCACTCCGCTCACCGGCCGCCTGAAAACCATCTGGACCTGTGGGAGGAAGGGACCAGATTCGCTCCGCTGCTAAGGGGACCCCGAGATCGCCCGCGAGTAGCTATTCAGCAAGTGTCAGAACGTTATGGCTGATCACTGCGCTGGTTTGGCCGGGTGACGCGACACGCCGGCGGCCAGGGTTGTTGACTGACGGGCCGGGATGGCGATGATTGCCTGCTGTGCCCGATGTTCCCGGTTTTACCTCTGCGGAGGAGCTGTCGGCGCTGCCGGCCG
>JBOGDQ010000096.1:0-3523 GCA_050742975.1 Jatrophihabitantaceae bacterium | reverse complement strand
GCCCCGGCGACGGCGCCGACCAGCTGCTCGTCCGGGATGCCGCCCTGGGGGCGCGCGGTGGCCGCCGCGTCGGCGGGCGCGGGACCGGGGGCCGGGAGCCAGTACAGGTTGGGGCAGATCGCGTCGTAGCCGAGCTCGGCGAACCGCCGCGTCATCTCCTTCGTCGCGCGGTCGTAGCCGGGCAGGTGATGGATGACCACCACGCCGCCGCGGGACGCGGGCTCGGCCGGCTCGGCCAGGTACGCCTCGATCTCGTCACCGCCGTGGCCCGCGATCCGGATGGTCCGTGCGCTCAAGGTATCGCTCATGCACCGATGCAATCACGTTCAGCTGTGCACGCCCCTGACCGGGTACGGCTTAGAGTCGTACGCCGTGCGCCGTACCCGCCGTCCGCTGCTCGCGTTGATCGCGTTGATCCTCGCGCTCGCGATCGGGTACGGCGTCAGGGCCGCCACCTCCGGCGACCGATCGCACCCCTCGTCCCCTTCGCCGGAGACCACGATGCGGTGTTCCACGACGACGGGCAGCTCCTGCCGGCCGGCCGCCGAGGCCGTGGCGTCATCGCCGGGTCGAGGGGCGAGTACTACTACACATGTGGGCATTACGAGCAGTTTGTCCGGATCAACGTGGTTGCCTTGAGCACGGTCGGCGAGTGTGTCGCCCAGGAACGCCTGATCCGGATCCGCGCGCGGTAATGGCGAGCGGTGATGTTCGGCGCCGGCGCGGTGGCCTGATCTGGCATCGCGACTTCCGGCTGCTCTGGGCCGGCGAGTCGACGAGCGACCTGGGTACCGCGGTAAGCGGCGTGGTGCTGCCGCTGATCGCGGTCGTCTACCTGCACGCCACCCCGTTCGCGGTCGGTGCGCTGTCCGCCGCGCAGTGGGTGCCCTGGCTGCTCATCGGGTTGCCGGCCGGCGTTTGGGTCGACCGGTCGCGCCGCCGCCCACTGATGATCGGCTGCGACCTCGTACGCGTCGTGGCCATCGCGAGCGTGCCGGTCGCAGCCGCGTTCGACCGGCTCGGGCTTGCTCAGCTGTTCGTGGTCGCGGCGATCACCGGTTTCGCGACGGTGATCTTCCAGGTTGCCTACGTGTCGTACCTGCCAACCCTGCTGGGAGCGGGCGAGCTGGCAGAGGGCAACGCCAAGCTGCACGGGAGCGAAGCGGTCGCCCGCGTGGTCGGGCCCGGTCTCGGCGGCCTGCTCGTCCAACTGTTCCGGGCGCCGTTCGCGCTGATCCTCGACGCCGCCAGCTACCTGGTCTCGGCCGTCGCGCTGGTCGCGGTGCGCGTGCGGGAAGAGCCGCGGGAGCCGGCCGAGCGAAGCCTGCGGCGCGAGATCGCCGAGGGCGGCCGGTACGTGCGCGCGGACCCGATCCTGCGGGTCCTGACGATCGCGCCGGCCCTCGCGAACCTGTTCTTCACTGGCTACGGGGCGATCGAGGTGCTGTTCCTGGTTCGCAGCGTGCACCTCGCCCCGGCGTCGGTCGGGCTGCTCGTCGGTCTCGTCAGCCTCGGCTCGGTCGCAGGCGCCGCCGCCGCCCGGCCCGTCGGCCGGCGGATCGGGACCTCGCGTGCCGTCTGGGTCAGCGCGCTGGTGACCGCGCCGTTCGGGCTGCTGATCGCGCTCACCTCGCGTGGCGCCGGGCTGGCGTTCTTCGTCGTCGGCAACGTCCTGCTGTTCGTGGGGATCCTGATCTACAACATCACCGTCCAGACCTTCCGGCAGGCGTACTGCCCAGCCCAGCTGCTCGGCCGCGTCGTGGCCAGCATGCGCTTCGTGCTGTTCGGCACCATCCCGCTGGGCGCACTGCTCGGCGGCGGCCTGGCCTCGCTGTTCGGCACCCGGGCCGCCGTGCTGAGCCTGCTCGCCGGCAACATCCTGCCCGGTCTCGTCCTGACGCTGTCGCCGTTGCGCAGCATGCGGGATCTTCCTGCAGGGCACACTGGGGAGCGTGCCCTCAGCCCTGCCCCACGGTGATCCCGCGCCGCCGGACGGCCGACTGCCGCGCGCGGTGCTGGAGGAGTCCGCGCGCGTCCCGTTCGGCGTCTACGTGCACATCCCGTTCTGCCAGACGCGCTGCGGCTACTGCGACTTCAACACCTACACGGCCACCGAGCTGGGTTCGGGCGTGAGTCGCGGAGGCTACGCCGACACCGTGCTCAGCGAGATCCGCCTCGCCGGAGACGTCCTCGACGGCCGGCCACCGATCGCGTCGACGATCTTCTTCGGGGGCGGGACGCCGACGCTGCTGCCGGCCGAGCACCTCGGCCTGATCATCACCGAGATCCGCGAGACGTTCGGGCTGGCGCCGGACGCCGAGATCAGCACCGAGGCGAACCCCGAGACCGTGACGCCCGGTTACCTCGCCAAGCTGCGCGAGGCGGGGTTCAACCGGATCTCGATCGGGATGCAGTCGGCCGTGCCGCACGTGCTCGAGGTGCTCGACCGTCAGCACCGCCCGGGTCGGCCGGAGCAGGCCGCCGCAGAGGCGCGGGCAGCAGGCTTCGAGCACGTCAATCTGGACCTGATCTACGGCGCGCCGCACGAGACGGACGAGGACTGGCAGGCTTCGCTGGACGCCGCCCTGGCCGCGAGCCCGGACCACATCAGCGCCTACGCCCTCGTGGTCGAGCAGGGCACGCCGCTGGCCCGGCAGGTCGCGCAGGGCGTCGTGCCCGCACCCGACGACGACGTGCTGGCCGACCGGTACGTGATGGCCGACGAGACGCTGCAGGCGGCGGGCCTGGACTGGTACGAGGTGTCCAACTGGGCGCGCTCGGATGCGGCGCGGTGCCGGCACAACGAGCTGTACTGGAGCGACGCGAACTGGTGGGGACTGGGCCCAGGGGCGCACAGCCACGTCAGCGGCGTGCGCTGGTGGAACGTCAAGCACCCGTCGAGGTACGCGGCCGCCCTCGCCTCGGGCGTCAGCCCGGCCGCCGGCCGCGAGAGCCTGGACGAGCAGGCCCGGTTCACCGAGAAGGTCATGCTGGGCGTGCGGCGACGGGAGGGGCTGGCGATCTCCGCGCTGCCGGCCGCCACCGCGGCCGTCGCCCCGCAGCTCGCGAACTGGGGGCTGATCGAGCACGGCGGCGTGAATGACGGCCGGATCGTGCTCACCCAGCGCGGCCGCCTCCTCGCCGACGCCGTAGTACGCGAGCTGCTGGGTTAATTGGGCTTGAGGGCGTCTAGGTCGAGGACGCGGACGTGCAGCGTGTGGCGGTTCTGCAGCGCGGCCCGCAGCGCGCGGTGCAGACCGTCCTCGAGGTACATCTCGCCCTCCCACAGCACGGCGTGAGGGAACAGGTCGCCGTAGAAGGTGGAGTCCTCGTCGAGCAGGCGGTCCAGCGCCAGCTCGCGCTTGGTGGTCGTCAGCTCGTCCAGCCGCACGGTGCGCGGCGGCACCGAGGCCCAGTCGCGGGGCGAGAATCCGTGGTCGGGGTACGGACGTCCGTCGTACACCGCCTTGAAGATCACGTTGCGCTCCCCGAAGATCGCCATCCGCTGCGCACCCGACACTAG
>JBOGDQ010000095.1:0-7705 GCA_050742975.1 Jatrophihabitantaceae bacterium | reverse complement strand
TACCTGGACCGCGTCGGGCACTACCTGACCGAGGCTCTGCTGCCGCTCGCGCTCGGCGTACACGTCGACGGCGGCCTGTCCTCGATCGGTGGCTGGACGACGCTCGGCGCCGTGACCTCGATCGTCGTTCTCTGGAACAAGTCGTTCGCCGACCTGATCCACGTGGCTCGCGCCTACGCCGGGCTCGGACTGCTGTCGGGCGTCGACCGTGCCGGCCCGCAGCCGATGCGAGCTGGAGGGCCAGCAACTGCCGCGCGACGCCGTAGAGGTCAGTACGCGGATCGTTGGTGGCACACGCCATCTCGGTCGCGACTTCCGCGCAGTGCTACTCACTTCCGTTACTGGCGGCGCGGTGTGGGTCTAGCGCAGGTTCTCGGGGAGGACCGCGGGGAGGCAGGATCGCTTTCGGCGGTGGATCGGGCGAGTTGTACGACGGTGGCGCCCATGAGCAGCAACAGGCAGATCAGGATGATCCCGCCGCCGGGGCCGCGCCGGATGTGCTCGTCGTAGACCAGGACGCCGATGACGATGCTGAGCAGTGGGTCGACCGTGGCTGTCGCTGGCAGGCTCGCGGTGATGGGTCCGGCCTGGAAGGCGAGCTGGTTGAGCAGCAGCCCCGCGAGCCCCAGGACGGCAACGGCGTACAGCTGCCAGCTGGTGACCACGTCCATCAGCGATCTGGCCGCGATGTGGGTGAGGGACTTGAGCAGAGCCGCCGTCCCTGCGTAGATGACGCCCACGGCGATGCCCAGCAGGGCGGCGGCCTGACCCGCGGCGCGCTGTCGACGCCCGAGTTCGATGCACACGGCGGTCAGAACGGCTCCCACTGCGCCGGCGACTGCGGCGGGCAGCCGGTCAGCGGTCTCACCCAATGGCGAGCCGTTGCCGTTCGATGCCAGGACGACGAACCCGGCGATCGCGCCGGCCAGCAGCACCGCCCACATCACGTGTTGCGCTGACACGCTGCGCCGGTCATGGACCTGCCGTAGCACCAACGCGAAAAGCAGCCCGCTGATCAGAAGGGGTTGCACAACCGAGAGCGCGCCCCAGTGCAGCGCGAGCACCTGCAGCGCTAGGCCGACTACGTCGCAGCCGATACCGGCCAGCCACAACGGGTGAGTGGCAGTGGCCCGGACGAAGCGGGTCAGTCGATTCAGTTGCAGGCTCTGCGCGTCCGGGACATGTCCGGCGCTGACGTGTTTGAGTGAACTGGATGCGGCGAAGCTGACCGCTGCCAGCAGGCTGAGCAGGACGACCAGCCACGGGCTGCGCAACGCGCGGACTCCCTTCGGCTCGAGCCGTTCTCGGCGGCGGAGGCGCAGCTGGTTCGCCCAGTGCCGCGCCTGGCATCAGCGCAACGGTACCTAGGCTCTTTCTCGAATCGACATGAACGAAGGGGCGCTCGCGGTGAGGCACACCATCGTCTGCTTCCATGCCCATCCCGACGACGAGGCACTGCTGATGGGCGGCACCATGGCCCGCTTGTCGGCGCAGGGGCACCGGGTTGTGCTGGTGACAGCCACCGCGGGCGAGGCAGGTCTTGCCTCGGCCGAGCTGGCCGCCCGGCAACCGCTCGGGGAGCGACGTGGTCACGAACTCACCGCCGCAGCGCACGCACTGGGATGCGCGCGCGCGGTCCTGCTCGGCTTCGCCGACTCGGGCATGGCCGAACATCCCAGCACCGCACCGAACGCGTTCTCACGAACGCCGGTACCGGCCGCGGCGGTGGCGTTGGCGCAGCTGTTAGCTGAGGAGGACGCCGGGGTGCTGACCATCTATGACCCTGCCGGTGGGTACGGCCATCCCGACCACGTGCAGGTTCACCGCGCCGGGCTTCACGCAGCCGCGTTGGCCGGCACACCCGTCGTTCTGGAAGCCACCGTCGACCGGCGGGCCCTGCAACGCGCGCTGCGGGTGGTCCGCCCGTTCACCCGTGGCTCGGCCGATCTCAGGCCATCGCGGTTCGATGATCTGTTCGCCGACCCGAGCCGGATCACCCACCGCGTCGACGTCACAGGATTCCTGGACCAGAAACGTGCCGCGATGCAGGCACACGCCAGTCAGATGACAGCCGACGGTGATGCCCCCCGGATCCTGAGCCGGCTCCTGCAGCTACCGGTCACGGTGTTTCGACTGGCGATGGGCCGGGAGTGGTTCGTGGAGCACGGTCGGACACCGACCCGCAAGCGGCTCGATGACGTGCTCGCAACGCTGCGGTGATCACGCCGATCCGGCATACGCAAGCCATAGCCGGCGCTGGCATGCTGGTGCGATGGGCAGGCCCTACGTGCAACCGCCGATGCTCGCGCGTCAATGGTTGGGCCGTCACCTGATATCTGCGTCTACCGGGGCCAGATCCGGTCTGGCCGGAATTACGATAGTGCCGAAGAGGCTGCGGATGCCGCTGATGCGCGACGGGTTGGATCCGGTGCCTGCCCTCGGCGACAGGCGCAAACGCGAACCGGTGAGCAGGCTCGGCCGCGTTCTGGGCATGAACGTATGGCTGGTGAGCGGGTACGAGCAGGCCCGCACAGTCCTCAGCGACACGACCAACTACAGCAGCCAGATCAGCGCCCTGGCCGGCGCCGGCTCTGTTGGCGGGCTTGGGTTCACCGACCCGCCAGAGCACACCCGGCTGCGCGCACTACTGACCTCGGAGTTCACCGGCCGGCGCTTGACGCGGATGCAGACGCGGATCGAGCAGATCGTCCACGCTCGCCTGGACGCGATGCAGTCCGGCGGTGAGATCATCGACTTCGTCTCGGAGTTCGCCTTCCCCGTGCCGTTCACCGTGATCTGCGAACTGCTCGGCCTGCCGATCGAGGACCGCGACCGATTCCGGCGGCTCGGACAAGCCCGCTTCGACGTCAACGCAGGCGGTCCCGGCGCATTCGGGGCGATGTCGCAGTCCCGCGAATTCCTGCTGGAAGCGGTCCGCAGACAGCGCACGCGGCCGGGCGACGGGCTCATCGGCAAACTGATCCGTGAGCGCGGCGACGAGTTCGACGACACCACTCTTGCCGGTCTGGCCGACGGGGTGTTCACCGGCGGATACGAAACGTCGGCAAGCATGCTCGCCCTCGGCACGCTCGCGTTGCTGCAAGGCGATGATTGCCTCCGCCGAATAGATGCTGATGATGCAGCGGTCGAGGAAACCGTCGAAGAACTGCTGCGCTATCTCAGCGTCGTACAGATCTCCTTCCCACGATTCGCCCGGCGGGACGTGCGCCTGTTCGACAACGACGTCAGGGCCGGCGATGTCGTGGTGTGCTCGCTCAGCGGCGCGAACCGCGACGGCGTCTTCGGCGACGAACCGGACCTGTTCGACGCCGCGCGAGCACGACGTGCGCACCTGGCCTTCGGGCACGGTCTGCACCGTTGCATCGGCGCCGAACTGGCTCGGATGGAACTGCGAGCCGCGTTCCGGGCACTCGCCCACCGCTTCCCCGATATGCGCCTCGCCACCGAACCCGCCGCGCTCGCATTCCGGTCCCTGTCCATCGTCTACGGCATCGAGTCGCTGCCGGTTCGACTTGCGCCGACGACACCGGCTACCGGGTGAGGATCATCCACGCGGCCGACTCGTTCGCACCGGACATCGGCGGAATCGAGCGCCAGGTGCAGGCCCTCGCGTTCTGCCAGAGAGATCAAGGACACCAGGTCAGCGTCATCACCGCAGTCAACGAGCCCGCATCGCTGGACTTGACTGTGGTTCGCGCGTTGCCGGGACGATGGCTCACGGTGGCCTTTCCCTGGCGCAACCATCGACTGGTCGCGGCCGCGCTGGACAGCGCGCCGGTGGATCTGGTGCACGCTCACTTCACCGTCATCTCGCCGATCGCGATCTACGTCGCTCGCGCCGCGAGTCGCCGAGGCATCCCGGTAGCGATCACCGTCCACTCGCTGTGGTGGCAGGTCACGATCGCGACGCGGCTGTCGAGCCTGCCATTCGGGTGGGGACGGACCAGGGCTGCCTGGTCCGCAGTCAGCAACGTGGCAGCCGCACGCGTACGCCGAACCCTGCCCCGCGTCGGCGAGGTCTCAGTCGTACCCAACCTGGTCGACGTCCCGTGGTGGCGGCCGCCGGATCCAGGCGCGGTGACGGTCGGCGACGAAGTTCGCGTGATCCTCGTGGGCCGCCTGAAACGGCGTAAACACATCGGCGAGTTCATCGATGTGCTGTCCCGGGTGCGGCGCCGCGTGCCGGTCGATACCAAGCTACGGGTCAGCATCGTCGGCGAGGGACCCCGTCGGGCAGATCTGCAGCGGCAGATCGACGCCCTCGCCCTGGCGGACTGGGTCAGGCTGCTCGGCCACCGCGCGAGCGAGCAGATCCGGACGCTGCTGCACCAGTCCGATCTGTTCGTCGCCGCCTCCCCGCACGAGTCGTTCGGCATGGCCGCGCTCGAAGCCCGCGCCGCTGGAGTACCGGTCCTCGGCTACCGCGGAAACGGGCTTTCGGACTTCATCTGCAACGGTGCCGACGGCGTGCTCGTCAGCAGCACAACAGAGATGGTCGACGCGCTCACCAACCTGCTACGCCATCGCCACGAGCTGCTTCAGCTGCGCCAGACCGCTGTGACCACACCACCCCTGCTCAAGCCGGAGGACGCGATGCGTGCCGTCGACGCGCTCTACCGACGAGCGCAAGCCCTGCGGGCGAAGCGGACCCCACGGCGCCGCAGAGACGGCGCCACCGGCTCGAGCCGGATGCACAGCGGCACCGCGTAGCCGAGACTGCAACAGCAGTTGCCGGAGGCGAGGGAAATGGCCACCGGCTCATCAGCGGCGACGAGCACGCTAGCCAGCGACGACATCGCCGGCGCAGCTCGGATCTACACCGACGGGCCTGAACCTTCCGTGCGCGACAGCAGCACCCGCCCGACCGCAGATCGATCTGACCTTGCTTGTAGCGGTTGTGGAACCCCATGGCCATCAGCTGACCCAGCAAGCGCGATCCGCCGCTGAACCATCGGTTTGCGGGATTGCACGAAGCAGCGGCCGTGAAGATGGTCGGGTCGACATCCCGGCGGCGCACGCGATCCAGGTCGTCGTAGTATTCCGGATAATCACGTTCTGGGCGCCGGCCGTACTCGGTGTGCTGGTGACCCGCCATCTGCACCGTTCGGGAGCGATATGAGAACGCGGGCCGTCGCCGTGGTCGGGCGCGTGCAGCCGGCGTGGAGCGTGTTCGCGACGCTGATCATCGGGACGCTCGTCGTCACCACCGCGCGGTGGGGGCCGGACTGGCCGGCCCAGGAGTTCCGCTCGGCGCTCGCCCGCAGTTCTGGCCTTGTGGTGTGGGACGACCAGTGGTACGGCGGGCACGCGCTGCTCGGCTACTCCTCGCTCTACCCGGTCATCTCGGGCGTCCTCGGCGCATCGGTCACCGGGCTGGCCGCCGTCTGCGTGGCCGCGTACGCCGCGGTCAGGCTGATACCGGACGACCTGCCGCATCGTGAGGACATCGGCTTCGCGGTTGTCGTCGCCGGTGTGCTCGGCTCGAACCTGCTGATCGGGCAGATCCCGTTCCTGCTCAGCGCCGCGCTCGGACTGTGCTCGTTGGTGAGCCTGCAGGGTCGCCCCGTCTGGCTGACGATCGCGCTCAGCGTGGCCTGCGGTCTGGCCAGCCCCTTGGGTGGCGCGTTCCTGCTGATGGCGACCCCGGCCCTCGCGGTGCGCACTGGCTGGCCGCGCGCGTTCACTCTCGCCGGCGCGGCCATTGCTATCCCCGTCGCGCTCGTGCTCGGCGGGGCGAGCGGGCCGTTCCCCTGCCCATGGACGAGCCTGGTGGGCGTCGCCGCGTTCTGCGCCGGACTGCTGGTCTCGACCACGTCCCGCGATCGCGTGCTGCGCCGGTTCACGTTCGTGTATCTGCTCGCCGGCGCCGTCGCGTTCGCGGTGCCGAACCCGATCGGCGGCAACATCACCCGGATCGGCAAGCTGATCGCGCTGCCGCTCGCCGTGTACCTGTTCGTGCTTCGTCCGCAGCGTCGGCGGGCCTGGCCGGCGGTGCCGGCGCTGCTGGGGGCCGCGGCCTGGTTCGTCGTCCCGGCTGCATCCGCCGCGGTGCACGGCGCCGCCGACCCGTCCCGTCAGGTGTCCTACTACACCGGCCTGTTGTCCTACCTACGCACCCAGGACCCGACGCAGGGCCGGCTGGAGATCCCGTTCACCCGCGAGCACTGGGAGGCGGCCTACGTCGCCTCGCATTACCCGATCGCCCGCGGGTGGGAACGCCAGACGGACCTGCAGTACAACGCTGTTCTCTACGCGCCGCTCACCGCTCAGTCGTACCGCTCCTGGCTCGACCATCAGGCCGTCGACCTGATCGCCCTGCCGTCCGTCCCGCTGGACCAGGGCGGTCAAGCCGAGGCGCGCCTACTACGCCAGCCGCCGGCCTACCTCACCCGCGTCTGGTCGGATCGGCACTGGACGGTGTGGCGCGTGCGCAACGCGGTCCCCCTCGCTTCCGGGGACGCCCGACTCACCCATCTCGGACCGGCCCAGGTCCGGGTCGACTTCGCGCGGCCCGGTTCGGTCACCGTCCGGGTCCGCTGGACGCTGCTCTGGAACACCACCTCGAGCACCGCGTGCGTGCTGCCCTCGAGCGACAAGTGGCTGCAGGTGCGCTCGTCGGTGCCCGGTGTCGTCAGCGTCGACGCCGACCTCAACTCGGCCGTTCTGTCGCGGCACTACGACTGCGATCTGCCGGGCTGAGCGGTCCGACCGCGCGACTCAGGCCGGAAAGACCAGGCGGGGCCCCTGGCGAGGACGACCCGTTTGCACGCGATCGCGCAGCTCGAGCTTGGACAGGATGCGCCTGACGTGGGCCTTCACCGTCGCCTCAGATCAACGACGGCACGCTCAGCTACGCCTCCGCCTCGTGCTCAAGCTCGCCGCCACCGGTACCGAGATGCACCACACCGACCGCAACACGCTGGACCGGGTCAAGCTCTACCACCCGAGCGTCGATGCCTGCCTGATCGTCCTTCCACCTGGCGCCGGAGTAACACGCCATCGGCGTTAGTGTCCTATCCGGACAGATACCTCCTGATGAATGACGAGCTCCCGTGACCGTCAACGGGCAGTCTCATGTCCACCACCGGGCTGTTGTATGGGCCGTCTCCGGTGGCCGCTGTCACCGCTCGTCGGCAGATCCGATTGGCGCTTGTCGATCTACACGCGTGCGATCGCGTTCACGTGAACGCGCTGCGCCGGACTGCCATCGTCCCTGCCGCCGTCAACGATGGTGCAAGTCTGCGGCTGTGACGTCCGACGTGCAACAAGATCCTCACCGACCACGCAGTCGGGCGTCGATCTTGGTGCAAGTACGTTGTTGCGCACACCGAAGTGCACCAAGGTCGCCCCGCCGCCAGACCGCAATTGGGCACGAACGAGCGCGACCCGCGGCAGATCCGGATGGGTTTCGTTCCCAAACCGAGGTGGTCGAAGAACGTCCTACTCTGATGAGCGGACGCTCCGCCGTCTGGGGCCTGAGCGGGACGGCCCCGGTTGATTGCAGAGCGCAGCGGGTAAGCATGAGCGGTTGCAGCGGATCCCTCTCTGTCAACCCAGGTTGACAGAGAGGGCGTTCCGTTGGGCTTGCTGCTGGCGGTCGTTCACCCCTCTACGACATGAAGAACGCAACAGCAACGCTGGGTTACCGAGTGGCAGAGCATGTCGCCGGCCGCGGGGGTGGCAA
>JBOGDQ010000094.1:0-10870 GCA_050742975.1 Jatrophihabitantaceae bacterium | reverse complement strand
GCCGTGGTGTCCGCCCGAGCTTGCGAGTGGCGGCGCCGTGGTTGGTTGCGGCTCACAGGTCTGGTGAGAACCCCGGCGGAGCGCGGCGTAACCAGGATCTGGCCGGCGCGACGAAGTCGCGCGCCGGCCGTGGTGTCCGCCCGAGCTTGCGAGTGGCGGCGCCGTGGTTGGTTGCGGCCCCAATCAGACAGTCCGGCCCTCGCGGCGGTGCTTGCCCATCAGCGTGTAGCCGAGCAGGCCCAGGATCGCGCCGGCCAGGCAGGTCCACAGCCACACGCGGTGATCGTGGTGGCCGAGCCAGGACCAGAACGGCAGCAGCACGACGAAGCCGACGAACCAGGCCAGCGTGCCGGCCAGGACGACGCGGCGCGCGTCGATCCGGACGGCGGGCGGCCGCGCGAGATGACGTTCTCCGCGCGGCGGCGTTGATGAGCTGGCCACGATCGGGCAGGCTACCCGCCGTGACCACCACTACGCAGAAGTCCGCGCCCCGGAGCACGCTCGACAGGTTCTTCTCGATCACCGACCGCGGTTCCACCGTCACGCGCGAGGTGCGCGGTGGCCTGGTCACCTTCGTGACGATGGTCTACATCGTCGTGCTGAACCCGCTGATCATCGGCACGGTCCAGGACAAGGAGGGCCACTTCCTTGGCGGCGGCGGCTCGACGCACCTCGCCGCGATCGCTGCGGTCACCGCCCTCGTCGCGGCCGTCATGACGATGTTGATGGCGCTGCTGGGCCGCTACCCGTTCGCGATCGCCACCGGCCTCGGGCTCAACGCGTTCGTCGCCTTCCAGGTCGCCAGCGTGATGTCCTGGCCGGCCGCGATGGGCATGGTCGTGATCGAGGGCCTGCTGATCACGGTGCTGGTGCTGACCGGGTTCCGTACCGCGGTGTTCTACGCGATCCCGATGCAGCTCAAGAGCGCGATCGCCGTCGGTATCGGGCTGTTCATCGCGCTGATCGGGTTCGTCGACGCCGGCTTCGTACGTCCGGGCTCGGGCACGCCGGTCGACATCGGGGTCGGCGGGCACCTGCGCGGCTGGCCTACCCTGGTGTTCGTGGTCGGCGTGCTGCTGATCGCGGTGCTCATGGTGCGCAAGATCAAGGGCGCCATCCTGATCGGAATCGTCGTCGCCACCGTGCTGGCCGCGATCATCGAGCAGGTCGCCAAGCTCGGCCCGATCTCGGCCAAGAACCCGACCGGGTGGGAGCTGAACGTCCCGAGCTTCAAGGGCAAGCACTTCGGTGCGCCCGACCTGGGTCTGGTCGGCCACTTCTCGCTCGGCGCCGGGTTCAGCGCGGTCGGCATAGTGTCCGGCATCGTCATCGTGTTCTCGCTCGTGCTCTCGGACTTCTTCGACGTCATGGGCACCACGATCGGCCTGGCCGGCGAGGCGAACCTGCTGGACGAGGACGGCAACGTGCCCAACATCGGGCCGGTGCTGCTCGTCGACGGCCTGGCCGCGGTCGCCGGCGGTGCCGCGAGCGCGTCGTCGGCCACCACGTACGTCGAATCGGCCGCGGGGATCGGCGACGGTGCGCGCACCGGCCTGGCCAGCGTGACGACGAGCCTGCTGTTCGTGGTGACGATCTTCCTGTCGCCGCTGGCCCAGTTCGTGCCGTCCGAGGCCGCCGCGCCGGCCCTCGTCGTGGTCGGCGTCCTGCTGATGGGTCAGATCAGGAACATCGACTTCAGTGACGTCGAGATCGCGCTGCCCGCGTTCCTCACGATCGTCCTGATGCCGTTCACCTACTCGATCACGAACGGCATCGGCGCCGGGTTCGTCAGCTATGTCGTGCTGCAGGTGGCAGTGGGCAAGGCCCGCTCGGTGCACCCGCTGCTGTGGGCCGTGTCCGCGCTGTTCGCGGTGTACTTCGCCATCGAGCCGCTGACGACGCTGTTCCACATCCACTGACCGGAATTGATTGGCGCGAACACCGTTCGTTAGGTAGACTAACTATCGTGACGTCGGTGGCGAAGGGAACGATCGCGGATCTTGCCGCGCAGCTTCGGCCATCCCTGCTCCGACTGACGCGGATCGTCCGCAACCAGCGCGTGGACATGTCGGTCAGCCTGACCCAGCTCTCGGCCATGGGCATGCTCTACAAGCGCGGGCCGATGAGCGCCGGTGAGCTCGCCGCGTGCGAGAAGGTGCAGCCCCCGTCCATGACGAAGGTGCTGGCCAGCCTCGAGGAGCGCGGCCTGGTCCGGCGCGACCCGCATCCGAGTGACCGGCGCCAGGCGATCATCGCGATCACCGACGAGGGCGTGGCCCTGCTCGACTCGGAGCGCCGCTCGCGCGATGCGTTCCTGTCCCAGCGGCTCTCGCAGCTGACGCCCGACGAGCGCACCGCGCTGCGCAACGTCATTCCCGTGCTCGACAAACTGGCCGAGCAGTGATCACCCCACCGAATTGCTCCGCTGGCGCTCCGCAATTCGCCAGGGACCCCGAGTGACTGCGGTCGCCTCCCGCCCTCCTGCCACCCCCGAATCGCCACCTACCCCTGGCAACGGGATGTTCCGGTCTCTGCGGGTGCGCAACTATCGGCTGTACGCGGCCGGGCAGCTCGTCTCGCTCACCGGCACCTGGATGCAGCGGGTGGCCCAGGACTGGCTCGTCCTCGAACTCACCAACTCCGGTACCGCGCTGGGCATCGTCACGGCGCTGCAGTTCGGCCCGTCACTGTTCTTCGGCCTGTGGGGCGGCGTGATCGCCGATCGCGGCGACAAGCGCAAGATCCTCTTCGCCACGCAGGGCTCGCTGGCGCTGGCCGCGCTCGTGCTGGGGGTGCTCGACGTGGCCGGCGTCGTCCGGTTCTGGCACGTCCTGGTGCTCGCGACGCTGCTCGGACTGATCGCCGCCGTCGACACGCCGGTCCGTCAGTCGTTCGTGGTCGAGATGGTCGGCCGCAAGGACCTGGTCAACGCCGTCGGCATCAACTCGACGATCTTCAATGCGGCCCGGATCCTCGGGCCGGCCGTCGCCGGGGTCATGATCACCGCGGTCGGGACGGGCTGGGCGTTCCTGGTGAACGCGCTGTCCAGCATGGCCGTGCTCGCCGGGCTGTGGCTGATGCGGCCGTCCGAGCTGTACCCGGCGCCGCCCCTGGTGCGGGCGAAGGGGCAGTTGCGCGACGGCTTCCTCTACGTGCGCGGCCGGGCGGACCTGATGCTGACGATGGTCCTGGTGTTCATCGTCGGGACGTTCGGCCTGAACTTCCAGATCACCACGGCCCTGATCGCCAAGCAGGTGTTCCACCGCGGCGCGAGCGGCTACGGGCTGCTCTCGACGACGCTCGCGGTCGGGGCCTGCGCGGGCGCAGTCCTGGCCACGCGGCGCCGCGACCGGCCGACGCAGCTGTTCCTCGTGGTGGCCGCGCTCGGCTTCGCGGTGCTGGAGATCGGCGCCGGCGTGATGCCGAGCTATGGGCTGACCGCACTGCTGCTCGTGCCTACCGGGCTGGCGATGCTGACGTTGACGACGGCCGCGAACTCCTCGGTGCAGCTCGGAGTCGAGCCGACGATGCGGGGGCGGGTGATGGCCCTGTACCTGGTGTGCTTCATGGGCGGCACGCCGCTCGGCGCGCCGATCGTGGGCTGGCTGGCCGGCACGGCCGGTGCGCGGTGGGGCCTGATCGGCGGCGGGCTGATCTGCCTGGTGGCGACGCTGGCGATCGCGGCGACGATCGCGCACCGTCGCGGCTTGCGGCCGGCCTACCTGGCCGAGCGGGCCGCGATGGCTACGCACGCCTGAGCGCCCTTACTACTGGGTCTTGTTGCGGTTGAGCCGCTCTGGCGACGCGGGCGCAACAAGATCGCGCGGAGCGGCAAGAATGAGCCCGTGCAGCTGATCGAGGTCGACGACCCGGCCGATCCCCGGCTGTCCGATTTCCGCGACCTGACCGACGCGGATGTGCGTCCCGATCGTCGGGGAGTCGTGATCGCAGAGGGCGTGAACGTCGTCCAGCGGCTGGCCGGCTCGCCCTATCCGATGCGTGCGGTCGTCGGCGTGCGGTCGCGGATCGAAGGGCTCGCCCCGACGTTGGGCCCGCTGAATGTTCCCGCGTACGTCATGGACAAGTGGGCGCTGTCGACGCTGGTCGGCTTCCGAGTGACCCGCGGCGTGCTGGCATCGGCCGATCGCCTGCCCGCGCCCCCGCTCGACCCGCTCCTGTCCCGCGCCCGCCGGGTGGCCGTGCTCGAGTCGCTGAACGACTTCGAGAACCTCGGCTCGCTGTTTCGCAACGCTGCGGCGTTCGGGCTGGACGCGGTGCTGCTTGACCAGCGCTGCGCCGATCCGCTGTACCGGCGCAGCGTGCGCGTGTCGATGGGGCATGTGCTGCGGATCCCGTTCGCGGTGCTGCCCGACCCGTGGCCCGATGCGCTGGATCGGCTGCGCAGACACGGCATCCGGGTGCTGGCCATGACGCCGCGTTCGTCGGCGACCCGGCTCAGCGAGGTCCGTCCGCCGCTGCGATGCGCGGTTCTGCTCGGCGCGGAGGGGCCCGGGCTCACCGACGGGGCGCTGGCGCGGGCCGACGAGCTGGTCCGCATCCCGATGGCACCGGGCGTGGACTCGCTGAACGTCGCGACCGCCGCCGCAATCGCGTTCGCCCACCTGTCCTGCTGACCGCTGGTGCCCGGCCGCGGCGCTGGCCTTCCCGCACGTGCGACGCCACTTCCCGCTGGTGCCCGGCCGCGGCACACTCTTCCCCGCTGGTGAGGTCCGCTCGCGCAACAAGATCAGCTTCGCTGCGGCGTGTCGTCAGGCGAGGGAGTCGCGCCAGGACGAGTGCAGCGCGGCGAACTCGCCGGTACCGGACTCGATCAGGGTCGCGGGCGAGCCGTCCTCCACGACGCGACCCCCGGCCAGCACGAGCACGCGGTCGGCGATCTCCACCGTCGACAGCCGGTGCGCGATGATCAGCGCGGTCCGCGACGCGAGCACGGTTCGCAGGGCGCGCTGCACCGCCCGCTCGGTCGGCACGTCCAGCGAGGATGTCGCCTCGTCCAGGATCAGGACGGCCGGGTCGGCGAGGAACGCGCGAGCGAACGCGACCAACTGGCGCTGCCCCGCGGACAGCCGCCCGCCGCGCTTGCGCACGTCCGTGTCGTACCCCTGCGGCAGCCGGCTGATGAACTCGTGCGCGCCGACCGCCTCGGCCGCGGCGACGATCTGCGCCCGCGACGAGCCCACCTTGCCGAAGCCGATGTTGTCGGCCACCGAGCCGGAGAACAGGAAGCCGTCCTGCGTGATCATGACGACGGCGTCGCGTAGCTCGGACTCGGCCACCTCGCGCAGGTCCACCCCGTCGAGCCGGACCGCGCCCGCCGTCGGGTCGTAGAAGCGGGAGATGAGCTTGGCGATGGTCGTCTTGCCCGCACCGGTCTGGCCGACGAGCGCGACGGTCTGGCCGGCGGCGATCTCGAGGGTCAGCTCGGGCAGCACCGGGCGGTCGGCGAGGTAGCCGAACTCGACCGCGTCGAAGCCCACCCCGCCGCGTACGGGAGACGGCAGCGGTAGCGGACGGTCCGGCTCGGGCACGTTCGGCTTCTCGGCCAGGACGGCAGCGATCTTCTCCAGCGCCGCGGTCGCCGACTGGAGCGAGTTGTAGAAGACGGCGACGTCCTGCATCGGGTCGTAGAACTTCCAGAGGTACAGCATGAACGCGGTCAGCACGCCGAGATCGAGCCCACCCTCGGCCACGCGGTACCCGCCGATCAGCAGCACGAGAACCTGGGCGAGGTTGCCGATCAGCGCCGTGCCCGGGATGAACACCGCGTGCAGCTTGAACGCCGCTTTGTTCGCGTCGCGGTAGTCCTCGTTCAGGACGGCGAAGATCGCGTCGTTGCGCTTCTCGCGTCGGAACGCCTGCACCGCGCGGATGCCGTTGAACGTCTCGACGATGTTGACGATCAGCGCGGCAACCGTCTCCCGGGTGCGCCGGAACGCGAGCGTCGCGCGGGAGGAGAACCACCGGTACAGCAGCCACACCGGGATCAGCGAGGCGGCCGCGATCAGCGCGAGCGGCACGTCCAGGAAGAACAGCAGCACACAGATCGCGGCGATGTTGAACATCGCGGTGAGCAGGCCGTCCAGGCCGGAGTCGAGCAGTTCGGTCAGCGTGTCGACGTCCGACGTCAGCCGGGAGATGACCCGACCGGACGTGAAGCGCTCGTGGAAGGACACCGACAGCGCCTGGATGTGGTCGAAGCCGCGGCGGCGCAGGTCGAACAGCACCGCCTGCCCGATCGCGCCGCTGCGGATGACGAACACCGAGCGCAGGATGCCGGACATGATCGCCGACACCGCGAGCGCGACCGTCACGGCGACCAGCGAGCCGTAGTCACCGTGCAGGGCATGCGGCAGCGAGGTGTCGATCGCGACGCCGATCAGCCACGGTTCGGCCATCGTGGCCACGACCTGCACGAGCACGATCAGCAGGACCCCGACGATCGCGCGCTTGTGCGGCCGGACGAGGTCGGCCAGCAGCCGCCGGGCATCGGCGCGCAGCTTGGGCCGTCCGGTGATGACGATGTCGTCCTGCTGCCGTGCCGCTTCGGCCGCGTCCGGCGTGAGCTTGCCCCGCCAGTGCGAGGGGTCCGACGGTCGTTCGACCGTCTCGACGTCCGTCACGAGCTCACCTCCAGTTCGGAGGTCTGGGACAGCAGGTTGCGGTAGGCGGGGACGGTGGCGAGCAGGTCGCTGTGCGTGCCGACAGCGGTGATCCGGCCCCCCTCGAGCAGGGCCACGCGGTCGGCGAGCAGCACGGTCGACGGACGGTGGGCGACCACGAGCGCGGTGGTGGACGCCAGCACGCGGCGAAGGGCGACCTCGACCTGCGCCTCGGTGTGCACGTCAAGTGCGGACAGCGGGTCGTCGAGGACGAGCACGCGGGGACGTCCCAGCACGGCCCGGGCCAGGGCCAGCCGCTGCCGCTGACCGCCCGACAGGGACAGCCCCTGCTCGCCGATCCGGGTGTCCAGGCCGTACGGCAGCTTGTACACGAAGCCCGCCTGCGCGACCTCGATCGCCTCGACGACGTCGTCCTCGCTCGCTCCCGCACGTCCGAGCGTCAGGTTCTCGCGCACGCTGGCCGAGAACAGCGTGGCGTCCTCGAAGGCGGTCGTCACCGCGTGCCGCAGCTGGTCCAGCCGCAGCCGGCGGATGTCCACGCCCCCGATCAGGATGCGTCCTTGTGTCACGTCGTAGAGCCGCGGCACCAGCGCTGTCAGCGTGGTCTTGCCGCAGCCGACCGCGCCGACGAGCGCCATGGTCTCGCCGGCCTCGATGTGCAGGTCGACCCCGCGCAGCACGTCCTCATGCGCGTCGGCGTAGCGGAAGTGCACGTTCTCGAACCGCAGGCTGGTCCCGGCCTCCGCGGCCGCCGGCTGATCGGGGTCCAGGATCGTCGGCTCGGTGTCCAGCACCTCGAACAGCCGGACCGCCGCGCTGGCCGCCTCCTGCATCAGCGCGAGCAGCCAGCCCAGCGACACGATCGGCCACACCAGCCGTAGGTACAGCGTCAGGAACGCGATCAGCTCACCGAGCGTCATGGAGTGGTGCGCCACGGCGACGACCCCGCCCCACGCGACACCCGCCAGGATCAGCTGGGGCAGCCCCTCCAGCAGCGCCCAGAACCAGCCCAGCGTGCGCAGCTTGACCAGCTCCGCACCGCGCAAGCGCTGCGCGTCACGGGTGAAGCCCGCCAGCATCTGCGGGCGCCGGCCGTAGGACTTGATCACGCGGATGCCGAGCACCGACTCCTCGACGGACGTGGCCAGATCGCCGGTGAGGTCCTGCGCGCGGCGGGCGTCGCGGCTGTAGCGCAGCTCGAAGCGCCGGGTGAAGACGGCCAGCGGTGCCATCGCGACCAGGACGAACAGCCCCAGCCAGAGGTGGATGTGGATCAGCAGCAGCAGGACGATGACGACGGTGGCCGAGTTGGCGATCAGGAACACGAAGCCGAAGCCGATGAACCTGCGGATCGTCGACAGGTCCGTGGTCAGGCGGGACAGCAGCTGCCCGGACGGCCAGCGGTCGTGGAAGGACACCGGCAGGCGCTGCACGTGTGCGAACACGTCGCGCCGGATGTCGGTTTCCAGGTTCGTCGCCGCGCTGGACATCGCGTAGCGGCGGGCGAAGAACAGCACCGCCTCGGCTACCCCCAGCGCCAGCGCGAGCAGCGACAGTGGCCAGATGCCGGAGGTGTCGTGATGGCGGATCGGGCCGTCGACGACCCGCCCGATCACGAGCGGCACGACGGCCTGGGCGAGCATCGCGCCGCAGGCGGTGACGATCATGACGGTGATGGCGGTGCGATGCGGACGCGTCCACTGGCGCAGGCGCATCAGCGAACCAAGGGCACTTGCTGGGGTGGACCGCTCGGCATCTTCGGCGATAGCAGTCACGTTGAACCACGGTACGTCGAAGCACCGACCACGAGCGACTCGTTTTAGCGCTCGGCACAACGCCAGGCGATCTTCCTGCGCGCGCCGTCGCGGGGGCTACAGGGCGCAGGAAGATCGGGACGCGGTCGGATGCTCGGGTGATCTTCCTGCGCGAGCCGTCACCGGGACTACCAGGTGCAGGAAGATCGCGCGCGGCAAGGCAGGTGCAGGAAGATCGCGGACGAGGGTAGCGGGCGGGTCAGTCGCTCTTGCGTCGCACCCCGAGCATGATGTCGTCCCACGACGGGATGCGCGAGCGCTCGGCGCGCTGGTCCTCGGTCTCCTCGCGCGCTGCCATCCCGAGGTTCGTGACGCGCGGCAGCGGCGTGGTCCGGCTGTCGAGCGTCGCGGCCTCGCTCGTGCCCGTCGGCTCGGCCAGCCGGAGCGGCAGCAGCGGGGCGTCGTACTCCCCTGAGGCCTCGACGGGTGCGGGCGCCGCATCCACCACCGGCTGCGCCACCGACCGGCCGGCGGACGCGGCCACGCCCGTCGCCGACGCCGACGTACGCGCCTTGTCGTGATCGGTGGCCTCCTGGTCGTACACCTCGTCCACCGTCGGCAGCTTGCCGGTGTGCGCGTCGGGCATCGCCGGGAACGCGACGACCCCGGGCACCAGCGGCGGCGCGGACGCGAGAGCCGGACGCTCGTCCGGGGCGACGATCGCCCGGATCGGACGGTCGCTGAGCAGGTCGGCCGCGGTGTCGTCGACCGGGGTCACGGTGCGGCTGCCCAGGTGGAAGACCCACTCGGCCAAGCGGTCGGCGTCGCCACCGAGCCAGCCCGCGCTGATGGTCCACTGCCCGTCCTCGCGCCGTCGCGCGTCCCAGCGCACCGACGCGGCGTCGATCCCGTGCGCCCCGAACCGCTCGTCGACGGCCTCGCCGAACACGACCGTCTGGCCCTCGGTCGTGCTGCGGCGGGCGCGGGCGCGGCGGGCCTCGCCGGCGATGCGGCGCCGCTCATCGACGACCGGGCCGGCAAAGCGCATGACCCGCTCGAGCGTCATCCCGTTGGCCTCGGCCAGCTCCTGCGGCGACTCACCGGAGCGCACGCGCATCTGGATCTCGCGCGGCCCCATCGACACTGCCTCTGCCGATGCCCCAGCGATGGTCGCTGCAGGCAGGTCGGACCGGAGCGCATCGCGCAGCGCGGTATCCACGTGGAGCACGAACTGCTCGGCACCGTCGTCGGTCTGCAGGACCACGTGATCCGGATCGTCACCCGGCTTGACGAATCGCAGCTGTCGCATGGCCCGACGATAGGCGTGTACCCCGGCGATCCGGGGTAGCACACGCCGGGATGCCGGAGGCCCGCATCGGTCCGGCTACAGGCGCTCGACCACGTAGTCGATGCAGGTGGTCAGCGCGCTCACGTCGTCGGGATCGACGGCGGGGTACATGCCGACCCGCAGCTGGTTGCGGCCGAGCGCCCGGTACGGCTCGGTGTCCACGATCGCGTTCGCCCGCAACGTCGAGGCGACGGCGGCCGCGTCGACCGAGTCGTCCAGATCGATCGTCCCGACGACCGGGCTGCGCAGCTCGGTGTCCTTGACGAACGGCGTCGCGTAGCCGGAGGCCTCCGCCCAGGAGTACAGCCGGCCCGAGGAGTCGGCGGTGCGCTTGGCCGCCCAGTCCAGGCCGCCCGCTCCGGCCAGCCACTCGACCTGGTGGGCGAGCAGCCACAGGGTCGCGATCGCCGGGGTGTTGTACGTCTGGTCCATGCGGGAGTTGTCGACGGCGAGGGTGAGGTCGAGCGACGGTGGCTGCCACCGCGCGGCCTTCACCTCGGCAATCCGCTCCAGTGCGGCCGGCGAGAACGCTGCCAGCCACAGCCCGCCGTCGGACGCGAACGCCTTCTGCGGTGCGAAGTAGTAGACGTCGGTCTGCGCGAGGTCGACGTCGATCCCGCCCGCCGCGGACGTCGCGTCGACGAGCATCAGGGCGTCGCGATCCGCTCCGTCCACCCGCCGGACCGGGAGCGCGACGCCGCTGGACGTCTCGTTGTGCGGCCACGCGTAGGCGTCGATCGTCGGTTCCGCGGCGGCGACAGGTGCGCTGCCGTACTCGGCCCGGCGGACGTCCGGGTCGCCGAGAAACGGGGCGCCTCCGGTGACCGCGGCGAACTTGGCGGAGAACTCGCCGCACACCAGGTGCTGTGCCCGGTCGCGGATCAGGCCGAACGCGGTGGCGTCCCAGAATGCCGTCGCCCCGCCGTTGCCCAGCACGATCTCGTAGCCGTCGGGAAGGCGGAGCAGGTCGGTGAGGCCCGCGCGGATCCGAGCGACCAGGGACCTGACCGGAGCCTGGCGGTGGCTGGTGCCGAGCAGGCTCGCCCCGGTGTCGCCGAGCGCGCGCACCGCGGCGGCGGGCACCTTCGACGGGCCGGAGCCGAAGCGGCCGTCGACCGGTCGGATGC
>JBOGDQ010000093.1:0-22535 GCA_050742975.1 Jatrophihabitantaceae bacterium | reverse complement strand
GGCGTCGAGCTGGCCTTCGACGCCAGCCGCGACCGGGTGCAGGGCCGCAAGCGCTGGGTGACCGGGCGGCTGTACACGCCGGACGGCGCGATCGCCTGCGATGCCGAGGGCTTGTTCCTGCAACTGCTTCCCGGCCAGGCCTGACCCCCGCAGCTATTGCGCGCTGTTCGACCTGCAATGGTGTCGCTGCAGCAGCGCTATCGCATGTCGAACGCCACGCCCGCGCACCCATTGGCACAGCTGGAGCCGCCTCGGAGAATCGAACTCCGGACAACCTCATTACGAGTGAGGTGCTCTACCGACTGAGCTAAGGCGGCGCGCGCCGACCGGGCGGCACGAGGGGAAAGTCTAACCTGTCGCGCCACCCGGACCGACCAAGCGGCTACGCGGGCTGACCCGGCCTGAGCACGGAGAACCTGGCCCCCTGCGGATCGGCGACATCGGCGTGCCGTCCGTAGGGCATGTCCTGCGGCGGGCTGAGCACGTCACCGCCGAGCCTGACCACCTCGTCGACGGCCTGGTCGGCGTCGTCGACGGCGAAGTACACCCGCCAGTGCGCGGGAACCTCGGCCGGCAGGTCGGCCGACAGCGCGCCGATCCCGCCGACGACCTTCCCGTCGACCTCGATTCCGGCGTACTGGAAGCCGTCCCCGCTCATGTCTTGATAGGTGTAGCCGAAGACGTCGGCGAAGAAGGTCCTGGCGGCGGCGTAGTCGCGGGTCATGAACTCGTTCCAGGTGAGCGAGTTCGGCTCGTTGGCCAGCGCTGCCCCGAAGTGCTTCTTCGCCTGCCAGAGGCCGAACGTGCCGCCCGTCGGATCCTGCGCGATCGCCATGACGCCGACGTCCAGCACATCGAACGCCGGGGCGAGGACGCTGCCACCGGCCGCGGTGATCTTGGCCGTTGTCGCCCCGGCGTCCACCGACGCCAGGTACGTCGTCCACACGGACGGGTGGTTCTGGTCCTGCATCATCGGGCCGAGGCCGGCGACCGGCTTGTCGTCGACGTAGGCCATCAGGTAGCCCCCGCCGTCCGGTCCGGTCTCGCCGAGCTGCCAGCCGAACAGGCCCTCGTAGAACAGGCGCGCGGCGGCCAGGTCGGTGCTCATCAGGTCTACCCAGCACGGGGTTCCGGGCGGCCAGGGTGTGTCGCGGACGGTCATCAGGTGCCTCCGTTCGTCGGCTGTCCGACGGTCTCGGACCGGCTGTCGTAAGCCTTGCGCGAGGCGCACACCGAAGCAAGGGCGCACGGGCTGCGGCGTCCGTCGGCGGCCATCCGCACGACGACCTTCTCCCCCGGTACGTCGTGACCCACGACCGTCCCCTCGCCGTCAGGGGTCTCGACCTGCGCGCCGAGCGCGGGCGCCTCGGCTGCGAAATCCTGGTACAGCGGGTGTTCGTACTTCAGGCAGCACATCAGCCGTCCGCACGCGCCCGAGATGCGCAGCGGGTTCGGCGGCAGGTCCTGGTCCTTGGCCATGCGCACGCTGACCGGCTCGAAGTCGACGAGGAAGGTCGAGCAGCACAGCTCGCGTCCGCAGCTGCCGATGCCACCGGTGAGCCGGGCCTCGTCGCGGGCGGACAGCTGGCGCAGCTCGACCCGACCCTCGAGCGTCGCGGACAGGTCGCGGACGAGGGCGCGGAAGTCGACGCGGTGCGGCGCGGTGAAGTAGATCGTGGTCCGGTTGGTACCGGTGACGTAGTCGACGCCGCTGATCTTCATCGGCAGCTCGTGCTCGCGGACCAGCCGGCGCGCCGCGACCCGGGCCGCGGCGCGCTTCTTGCGGCTGGTCTCGGCCCCGGCGACGTCGCTGTCGCCGGCCATCGCGACCAGGACGGGAAGCCCGCCGATGTCCTCGCTCACCCACTGCGGCGCCCACATGACCTCGGCGACCTCGGCCCCGGCGTCGGTGGGGTACAGGACGTGCTCGCCCACGCTGGGGGTCAGCTCGCCGGGGTCGGCGTAGTACAGCCGTCCCTGCCGCTGGAACACCACGGCGCAGATCATGCCCACGCCTGCCACCCTAGCGGCGGAGTTCCTCGCTGACCGGTCGCGATCTTCCTGCGGCTGCGGTCACGGGCACTACCAGCCGCAGAAAGATCCACTCGGGCCTGCGCGCTCAGGCGGGCAGGCGCAGCGCGGCGGTCATCGCCTCGACAGCTATCCGCGGCTTGACGTTCAGGTCCAGCGCCTCGCGGCAGGCCAGCACCGCACCCAGCCGCCGCAGCACGCCGGGCGCGGGCACACGAAGGGCAACCGCGCGCACGTCGTCGTCGAAGTCCGGGTGTGCACGCGGCACGTCCGAGCCGGCGTGGACAAGCAGCACGTCGCGGTAGAACGCGGCGAGGTCGACGAGGGCGCGGTCCAGTGCGTCGCGCTGGGCGCGCGTGGCACGCGACTTCTGCCGCCGCTCCAGGTCCTTCATCGCCCCTGCCGTGCCACGACCGACGGTCGCCGTGCCCTTGCCGGTGCCGCCCGCGCCGAGAGCGGTCTGCAGCGCCTCCGCCTCCCCCGCGTCGCGCCCGGCCGAGAGGGCAGCCGCCTCGGCCTCGGCCGCCGTGACGAGATGGTCGGCGGCGTCCAGGCAGGCGCGCAGCGAGGTGAGCGAGGCCGGGATCGCCAGCACGGCCGTGCGATGCTCGCGGGCCTGCTCGTCGCGGGCGAGCCGGCGCGAGCGGCCGACGTGGCCCTGGCCCGCCGCGGCCGCCCACTGCGCGGTCTCCCCGGGGACGCCGTCGCGGGCGAGGACGGCCGCAACGGCGGCCGGCGGAGGTATGCGCAGCGCGACGAGCCGGCAGCGCGAGCGGATCGTAAGGGACACGTCGTCCGGGTGGGTGGACGGCGCACACAGCAGGAACACCGTGCGGGCCGGCGGCTCCTCGATCGCCTTTAGCAGCGCGTTGGATGCACCCTCGGTGAGCCTGTCGGCGTCCTCGATGAGCACTACCTGCCAGCGGCCGAGCGCGGGCCGGCGGGCCGACTTGCCGACCACCTCGCGCATCAGGTCGACGCCGATCGACAGCCCGTCCGGGACGATCGTGTAGACGTCCGGATGGCTGCTGGCGAGCACCGTGTGGCACGCGCTGCAGACTCCGCAGCCGGGGTCGTCGACCCGCTCGCACTGCAGCGCCGCGGCGTAGGCCCGCGCCGCCACCGACCGTCCGGATCCGGCCGGCCCGGTGAACAGCCAGGCGTGGGCGAGCGAACCGGACGTGACGGCGCGGCCGGCGATCACGTCGTTCGACGCGAGCGCAGCCGCACGCAGCTCGTCGACGGCCGCGTCCTGCCCGACCAGGTTGTCCCACACACTCATCGCGGGGTTCTCACCTCGGGGTCGGGCGCGGGCGCGGCGGGGACGGTTACCGGCGGGTGGGGATGGAGCAGCGATCGACGCGGCGTCAGCAGGGCATCGATCGCACTGCGGACCCGCGCGGCGATCTGCTCGGGCTCCTGCGTCGCGTCGACGACGAGGTACCGGCGAGGGTCGGCCTCGGCGAGCATCCGGAACGCCTCGCGGACCCGCTCGTGGAACTGGATCGACTCGCCCTCGAGCTTGTCCGCCGCCCCCCTTGCCCGCATCCGCGCCAGGCCCGCCTCGGCCGGCAGGTCGAGCAGCACGGTCAGGTCCGCGTCCAGCCCGCCGGTGGCCCAGCGCGATACCCGGCGGACGTCGTCGATCGCCAGCTTGCGACCGACACCCTGGTAGGCCAGCGACGAGTCGACGTACCGGTCGGTGATCACGACCCAGCCGGCGTCCAGCGCGGGACGGATCACGGTGTCGACGTGATGCGCCCGGTCGGCGGCGAACAGCAGCGCCTCGGCACGCGCTGTCAGCGGTTCGGAGTCGTGCAGGACGAGCCGGCGGATCTGGGTGCCCACCTCGGTCGCGCCGGGCTCGTGCGTCACTGTCACCCGGTGGCCGCTCTCGCCCAGCCAGTCGGCGAGCATCCGCACCTGGGTCGACTTGCCCGAGCCCTCGCCGCCCTCGAAGGCGACGAACACACCGCCGGTGCGCAGCCGCCGGCGACCGGACGAGTCACCACGCAGCGCCGAGATGAAGTCCTTCCAGACCGCGACCTGCTCGCGCTCGTCCATCTTGCGATACGCGAACACGCCGGCCAGCAGGGCCAGCAGCCCTCCGACGATCAGCACGATCCGCGTCCCGTCGACGACGTACGCGACCGAGCCGAAGTGCAGCGTTTTGCGCCCGACCTGCGCGACGGCGAACGGCACCGCCGCGAGAGCGAGGATCAGGATGACCCGGATGAGCGACTGCAGCATGGCGAACACGCGTCCGCGCATCTCGTCGTCGACGTCCGTGCCCAGCAACGTCATGCCGGCCAGGTATGCGACGCCGGCGCCGAAGCCGAGGCCGATCACGAAGACCATCGCGAGCGCGACCTGAGGCATGACGGCGGTGAGGATCAGGCAGATCGCCGCGAACACGATCGACAGTCCGAACAGCCGCCGGCGCGAGAGGTCGCGCGCGATGGACGGACCGAACGCCATGCCCGAGCCGAGGCCGACGAAGACCGACCCGAACAGCACGCCGTAGGCCGCGTTGCCGCCGCCGAGGCTGGTGACGAAGATCTTGCCCGCACCGATCACCGCACCGCCGGCGGCGAACGCGCCGACCAGCCCGATGATCAGGCCGCCGACCAGGCGCGAGGAGCGGATGAACGAGAGTCCTTCCCGGATCAGGTGCAGCAGTCCGTCCGGATCCTCGGGGCGGCGCCCCTCCCGATGCCCGCCGATCTCCGGGATGAACAGGACGATGATCGCGCCGACCAGGAAGGTCGCCGCGTTCATGTACAGCGCGAGGTTGACCGGCTGCGTCTTGAAGAAGTCCAGGTGCCGCGCTAGCACGTTGGTGACGAGGGAGAGCACCGAGAACAGCCCGGCGCCGAGTACCGGGGTCAGGCCGTACGTCGTGATCAGGCTCAGCTGGTTGGCCGGCTCGATCTGATCGCGCCGGACCAGATTCGGTACCGACGCGTCCTTGGCCGGCATCCAGAACAGGCTGACGCACTCGATCAGGAAGCTGGCGATCAGCAGCCAGGCGAGCGTCCGGTCGCGATCGACGAGCAGGTGCGCCAGGGGGATCGACAGGAACAGCACGAAGCGGACGGCGTCCGAGACGATCATCGTCATGCGCCGGTCGAACCGATCGGCGAATGCACCCGCGAGCGGGCCGAGGATGATCGCCGGCAGCAGGCGCACCACGAGCACCCCGCCGAGCGCGTAGTTCTGCGCCTGGTAGCCGTGCGCGAGCGAGGCGGCCATCGCAGTCGTCGCCAGCAGTCCCAGCCAGTCGCCGAGGCTGGACAGCGCGGTCGTGTACCAGAGCCGGCGGAACGAGCGCACCCGCATGACGCCACGGACCGCGGCGGTGGTCGAGACCCCGGTCGTCGGCTGCGTCGCAGTCGCCGTCCGTGCGGCGTCGTTCTCGCTGATGGCTGGATCCCCTTTGGCCTGCTTGCCTCGAAGTCAGCCTAGCTGCGGGAACTGTCTGCGCCGTGTGATGAGGCGGCGTGCTGCAGGGCGGTGTCTCGGGCGGGCGGGCGTCTCAGTCCGCCGCCGCTAGCAGCAGGGTGCGCAGTGCGTCGGCCAGCGCGCTCAGGCGCCGCGCGTCGAGCGCGCCGAGCAGAGCGCGCTCGCTGGCCAGCAGCGCCGCGAACGCGTCATCCACCCTGGTGCGACCCGTTGCGGTCAGCCGGACGAGGACCAGGCGCCCGTCCGTCGGGTCGGTGTGCCGCGAGAGGAAGCCGCGCGAGCCGAGCCGGTCGAGGCGGCTGGTCATCGTCCCGGACGTGACGTGGGTGCGGGCCGCGAGCTCGCCGGCAGTGAGTTCGAACGGTGCACCGGAGCGGCGCAGGACGGACAGGACGTCGAACTCGTGGCCCTGCAAGCCGTGCTCGACGAAGGCGTTCGCGCGGCGTTCATCGAGCACCGCGGCGAGCCGGGCCACCCGGGACAGGACGTGCAACGGTTCGACGTCGAGGTCGGGGCGTTCGTGCAGCCAGGCCTCGACGATCTCGTCCACCTCGTCGATCACCGTTTCATGGTGCCATATATCTTGACTTCAAGAGACCTTGGAGGTTGTCATGCGATGGGATCCCACTCAGTACTCGCGCTACTCGGACGAGCGGGGCCGGCCGTTCCTGGACCTGGTGGCCAGGGTGGGCGCGTCGGCGCCGCGGCGAGTGGTCGATCTCGGGTGCGGACCCGGGAATCTGACCGCGCTGCTCGCGGAGCGCTGGCCGGCCGCGATCGTCGAGGGCGTCGACTCGTCACCGGAGATGATCGAGCGGGCGGCTGCAGTGCCGGGTGTCGACTTTCGGGTCGGTGACGTCCGGACGTGGCAGGTGCCGCTGGACTGCGACGTGATCGTGTCGAACGCGACGCTGCAGTGGGTGCCCTCGCACCTCGCGCTGATGCGGGCCTGGGCCGCGGCGTTGCCGTCGGGCGGGTGGCTCGCGGTGCAGGTTCCGGGCAACTTCGACTCGCCGTCGCACACGCTGATGCGGACGCTCGCGACGTCGCCCCGCTGGGCGCCGTTGGTCGGTGACGTGCTGCGGCACCGCGACGCGGTGAGCTCGCCGTCCGTCTACGCCTCGCTGCTGCTCGAAGCCGGGCTGGACGTCGACGTGTGGGAGACGACCTACCAGCACCGGCTGCAGGGTGCCGATCCGGTGCTGGAGTGGGTGCGCGGGACGGGCCTGCGACCGATCCTTGCCGCGCTTGCGGGTCGCGGCGCGCCGCCCGGTGCCGCGTTCGAGGCCGGCCCGTCCGATGCCGCGTTCGAGGCCGGCCCGTCCGATGCCGGGCCGTCCGATGCCGCGTTCGAGGCTGAGTACGCCGCCCTTCTGCGGTCGGCCTACCCGGCGACGGCGCATGGGACCCTGTTCCCGTTCCGCCGCATCTTCGCCGTCGCCACCAAAGCCTGAGCACTGAGCGGCAACCTTGAATGCCGCCCGACCTGGGCCTCGCGATCTTCCTGCGCGTGAGGTATTCGGTGATCGCTCGGATCCCCTCGCGATCTTCCTGCGCGTGATAGTCCCGGTGACGCCCGGCGCAGGAAGATCGGACCGATACCGCCGCCCGCGATGGATCTTCCTGCGCCTGATAGTCCCGATGACGCCCGGCGCAGGAAGATCAACATGTGGGCCCACCCCACCCGAGCGTGCCCAACCGCGCTACTTCGTCGACGGCGCCTTCTTGGCAGCCGCCTTCTTCGCAGCCGCCTTCTTCGGAGCCGCCTTCTTCGGAGCCGCCTTCTTCGCAGCCGCCCTCTTGGCCGGTCGCTTCGCCGCCTTCTTCGCAGGTCCTCGCGCGCGACGATCGGCCAGCAGCTCGGACGCCCGCTCGTCGGTGATCTCGGCGATGTCGTCCCCCTTGCGCAGGGATGCGTTCGTCTCGCCGTCGGTGACGTACGGACCGAACCGCCCATCCTTGATCACCATCGGCTTCTCGGACACCGGATCGACTCCGAGCTCTCGCAGCGGTGGTGCCGCCGCGGTCCGCCGTCCGCGCAGCTTCGGCTGGGCGAAGATCGCACGAGCCTGCTCCAGGTCGACGGTGAACAGCTGGTCCTCGCTGTCGATCGAGCGCGAGTCGGTGCCCTTCTTCAGGTACGGCCCGTACCGGCCGTTCTGCGCGGTCACCTCCTCGCCGTCCAGCTCGCCCAGCGAGCGCGGCAGGGTCAGCAGCCGCTCCGCCTCCTCAAGGGTGATCGTGTCCAGCGACATGGTCTTGAACAGCGACGCGGACTTCTCCCCGTCGGTGACGTACGGTCCGTAGCGCCCGGACTTCGCGGTGACCTCGCTGCCGTCGTCGAGCGCGCCCAGCGAGTGATCACCCGACGGCGCGGACAGCAGCTCCTCGACCCTCGCCGGCGTGAGCTCGTCCGGTGCCAGGTCTTCCGGCAGCGACGCCCGCTGGCTGCCGTCCCCGTCACCGAGCTGCAGGTACGGCCCGTAACGACCGACGCGCACCACCGCATCGGTGCCCTCGAGCGCGATCGAGTTCACGCCGCGCGCATCGATCTGCTCGAGCCGGTTGGCGATCAGGTACTTCAGCCCACCCTGCGACGAGATCCGCTGCGGGTCGGACGCAGTGGCCCCGTTGGCTCCGAAGTAGAACCGCTGCAGCCACTCGATGCGCGAACGCTCCCCGGATGCGATCGCGTCCAGGTCGTTCTCGACCGACGCCGTGAAGCCGTAGTCGACGAGCCGGGCGAAGTGCCCCTCCAGCAGCCCGATCACCGCGAACGCCGTCCAGGACGGGACGAGCGCCGGCCCCTTCTTCCAGACGTAGCCGCGGTCCTGGATGGTCTGCATGATCGACGCATAGGTTGACGGGCGGCCGATGCCCAGCTCCTCCATCGCCTTGACCAGCGAGGCCTCGGTGTAGCGCGCGGGCGGCGAGGTCGAGTGCCCGTCCGCCTCGAACGATCGCGCGTCCAGGGCGTCCGAGGCGACGAGCTGAGGCAGACGCTTCTCGGCGTCGTCCTTCTCGGCCGCCTCGTCGGTGTCTTCCACGTATGCGCGCAGGAAGCCGGGGAAGGTGATCGTGCGTCCGGACGTGGTGAACACCGCGGACTCGCCGGCCGACGACTCGCCGGCGATCCGGATCGACACCGTGGTGCCGACCGCGTCAGCCATCTGCGAGGCGAGGGTGCGCTGCCAGATCAGCTCGTACAGCCGGAACTCGTCCGAGGACAGCTGCGAGGCCACCTGGCCCGGCGTCCGGAACGTGTCGCCCGCCGGACGGATCGCCTCGTGCGCCTCCTGCGCGTTCTTGACCTTGCGTGAGTAGGTACGCGCCTCGGCCGGGACGTATGCGTCGCCGTACAGCTCACGCGCCTGCGCCCGGGCCGCGGCCAGTGCGGTCGAGGACAGGTTCGTCGAGTCCGTGCGCATGTAGGTGATGTAGCCGTTCTCGTACAGCCGCTGCGCGACCCGCATCGCGACGGCCGACGACCAGCGCAGCTTGCGCCCTGCTTCCTGCTGCAGTGTCGAGGTCATGAACGGCGGGTACGGACGGCGGCGGTACGGCTTCTCGTCAACGCCCTTGACCGCGAATGGACGGCCGTCGAGTCGAGCGGCCAGACCCCGCGCGCCGGCCTCGTCCAGGTGCAGCACGTCCCCGCCGGCACGCCCGGTCGCCGGGTCGAAGTCGCGACCGGTGGCCAGCCGGATGTCGTCCACCGAGACGAGGGTCGCGGTGAACGTGTCAGGATCGCCGGGCTTGGGGTCGGCCGGCGCGAAGGTGCCCGCGACGTCCCAGTACTCGGCGGTGTGGAACGCCATGCGCGCCCGCTCGCGCTCGACGACGATGCGGGTCGCCACCGACTGGACGCGGCCCGCCGAGAGCTTCGGCAGCACCTTCTTCCAGAGCACGGGGCTGACCTCGTAGCCGTACAGCCGGTCCAGGATGCGCCGGGTCTCCTGCGCGTCGACCAGGTGCTCGTCGATCTCGCGCGGGTTTGCGACGGCGTCGGCGATCGCGCCCGGCGTGATCTCGTGGAACACCATGCGCCGCACGGGGATCTTCGGCTCGAGGGTCTGGACCAGGTGCCACGCGATGGCCTCCCCCTCGCGGTCCTCGTCCGTCGCCAGGTAGATCTCGTCGGCGTCCTTGACGAGCGCCTTGAGCTTGCTCACCTGCTGCTTGCGGTCGGGGCTGACCACGTAGAGCGGCTCGAAGTCGTGCTCGGTGTCCACTCCCAGCCGGGCCCACGACTCGCCCTTGTACTTCGCGGGGACATCGGCGGCGTTGCGCGGCAGATCGCGGATGTGTCCGATCGACGCCTCGACGACGTACCCCTGCCCGAGGTACCCGCCGATCGTCTTCGCCTTCGCCGGCGACTCGACGATCACCAGCTTGGTGCCCGTCTTCTGCGCCGCTTTGGGCCTGCTCGCCACATCCACTCCAGTTCGTCGCGTCCGGGACCGACCGCTGCCGTCGCGGACGGTACCCCACCGGGGCAAGTGGACCGCTCAGCGCGTGCTCGGCCAGTCGGCCGCTGCACCCTCGGGCGGCGGACCGACCAGCTCGACCAGACGGCGGATCCGCTTGACGGAGGTGACCCGCCAGCCCGGGCCGCCGCGGTAGGAGACGGACACCGCCGCCAGCCCCAGCCGGGACAGCTGCGCTCCGCCGACGGTGTGCACGGCGTCGTCCGGCTCGTCCGTGGCGAGCAGGTAACCGGCGTCGTCGGGGCGGCCGCCTGCGATCGTCCACAGCCGCAGCCCGCCCGCGGTCAGGACCAGGTCGGGCGGCGGTCCCTCGTTCGCGCCGCGGGTCCAGCGCTGGGCGCCCGGGATTAGCGCGGTGGCGAACGCGGTGCGCACGCCGAAGCCGCCCTCGGCCGGGACGATCGTGTCCACGGTGCCGACGCCGCGCAGGCCGAACTCGGCGGCAAGCGCGTCGGCCCGCCAGCGATCGGACACCACGACGGACAGCCGCGCCCCGGTACTGGCCGGCGCTCCGGGCTCCGCGTTCCCGGCGGGCAGCGCCCCGCGCATGGCCGAGCGCACCCAGTGCCCGCCGCCCAGCAGCACGCCGTCGAGGTCGTCCAGGGACGGCTCGGCAACGGCGGCACCGAAGAGCGAGAACTGCGTCATCACTGCCCCATCCGCCGGTCGGTCGTGGATCAGGTTTTCCCGCTGGGCACCGGTTCGCCCTCCCCGAACCGGTGCTCAGCGGGGAAAACCGACGACATCGTCCGGCCGTGACAATAGCGACGGGCGGTCCCGGCTCGAGGATGTGCCGCGCTGGGACCGCCCGAAATGCCGCGCTGCGACAGCCCGAACTACAACCTCGAGCCCGCCCGAGGTGGCAGTAGCGGTCAGGCCGCCGTGGCCGGCTCCGGTTCGGTCGCCGGCTCCTCACCCATCGACACCTGCCGGCGCTTGGACACGATCACCGCGGCCGCGATGATCAGGAACGCGATGATCGCGATCAGGGCGCGCACACCGTTGTTCTTGTCGTCTCCGACGCTGAACTCGACAACCGCCGGCGCGATTAGCACCGCGACCAGGTTCATCACCTTGATCAACGGGTTGATGGACGGGCCGGCGGTGTCCTTGAACGGGTCACCGACGGTGTCACCGATGATGGTGGCCTCGTGCGCCGGGCTGCCCTTGCCGCCGTGGTTGCCGTCCTCCACCCTCTTCTTCGCGTTGTCCCAGGCGCCACCGGAGTTGGCCAGGAACACCGCCATCAGGACACCGGCCGCGATCGCACCCGCGAGGTAGCCGGCGAGCGGGCCTGCGCCGAAGGCGAACCCGACGCAGATCGGCGCGAAGATCGCCAGCAGGCCGGGTGTGGCCAGCTCACGCAGCGAGTCCTTCGTGCAGATGTCCACGACCTTGCTGTAGTCGGGCTTCTCGCTGAAGTCCATGATCCCGGGCTTGGTCCGGAACTGCTCGCGCACCTCGTACACCACGCGGCCGGCTGCCCGGCCCACCGCACTGATCGCCAGGCCGCTGAACAGGAACACCACGGCAGCGCCGATGATCGCGCCCACCAGGATGTTCGGCGAGACGATCTTGAAGTCGAGCACGCTCTTCGCGTGGTACTTCGTCAGCGCCTCGCCGATGGCGTCGGTGAACGAGCCGAACAGCGCGGTCGCGGCGAGCACGGCGGTCGCGATCGCGATGCCCTTCGTGATCGCCTTCGTGGTGTTGCCCACGGCGTCCAGATCGGTCAGGACGCGCGCGCCCTTCTCGTCGATGTCACCGCTCATCTCTGCCACGCCCTGCGCGTTGTCGCTGACCGGGCCGAAGGTGTCCATCGAGACGATGACGCCGGCGGTGGTCAGCAGGCCGCAGCCGGCCAGCGCGACCGCGAACAATGCCACGCCGACCGAACCACTGCCGAGCAGGAACGCGCAGAACACGGCGAGCGCGATCAGCACCGCGGTGTAGACGGCCGACTCCAGGCCGAGCGAGATGCCGGCGAGGATGACGGTGGCCGGGCCGGTCAGCGACGTCTTGGCCACGTCCTTGACGGGGCGACGGATCGTGTCGGTGAAGTAGCCGGTCAGCTGCTGGATCACGACGGCCAGCACGATGCCGATCAGCACCGCGAAGAACGCGATGACGGCCGGGTTGCCGCTGGGCAGGTTGCCGCTGAACGCCTTGAACGAGTCCGCGCCGTAGAACTTGCTGAACTTGGACGGCAGGAACGTGAACGCGGCGATCGCGACCAGGATCAGCGAGACGACCGCGGAGATCACGAAGCCGCGGTTGATCGGCACCAGGCCGTTTCGGTCGCTGTCGCGAAGCTTGGTGGCCAGGATGCCGACGACCGAGCTGATGATGCCGATGCCGCCGATAATGAGCGGGAGCATGAGGCCCTTGGCGCCGAACGCGGCCTGGCCGAGGATGAGCGCGGCAACTAGTGTGACCGCGTACGACTCGAACAGGTCGGCGGCCATGCCCGCACAGTCGCCGACGTTGTCACCGACGTTGTCGGCGATCGTCGCGGCGTTGCGCGGGTCGTCCTCGGGGATGCCGGCTTCGACCTTGCCGACCAGGTCGGCACCGACGTCGGCGGCCTTGGTGAAGATGCCCCCGCCGACACGCATGAACATGGCCAGCAGGGCGCCACCGAAGCCGAAGCCCTCGAGCACCGTCGGCGCGTGATTGTTGTAGGACAGCAGCACGACGCAGGCGCCGAGCAGTCCGAGTCCGACGGTGAGCATGCCGACGATGCCGCCGGTGCGGAACGCGATGTGGAACCCGAACTTGCCCTCGCCGCCGCGTGCCGCGGCAGCCACCCGGACGTTCGCGCGGGTCGCCATGGTCATGCCGATGTAGCCGACGGTCGCGGAGAAGGACGCACCGACGAGGAAGAAGACCGCCCGGCCGATCCGCACCGGCCAGCCGCCGTCGTTCACGGGCAGCAGCAGCAGCAGGATGAACACGATGATCGAGAACACGCCCAGCGTGCGGAACTGGCGGTTCAGGTACGCCGCGGCGCCTTCCTGCACGGCCTTGGAGATCTCCTGCATCTTCGGCGTGCCCTGGTCGGCCCTGAGCACCTCCCGAACCAGAACGTAGGCGTAGCCGAGCGCCAGCAGCGCCACTACGCCTAGCAGGAACACGAATCCGCGTTCGCCACTGGTGATAGCCAGCGGATTGTGGATCGCCGAATCGGCGACCAGGTGGTGCGCGGCCATACAACTCCCCTTGCTGTGTACGTCTACTACTCACCGACGGCGACGGGTCGCGCCACTCGGCGGAGGCACGGTGTGTGCGCTCGCGAAAGCACGCGGAGCGCGGACCCGCGGAGTGTAACGGGAGCTGAGCCCGGGCGCGCGCGGTGGGTGGTTGCTCAGCCGGCTGGGCCGACGGACGCGACAGCGTTGGCCACGCTGTCGTGGAGGTCGAACACACCGTCGAGGCCGGTGATCGTGAACAGCTTCAGGATCCGGGGACTGGTGCAGACGATCGGCAGGGCCGCGCCCCTATCGAGTGCCGCAGTACGAGCCGAGACGAGCGCGCCGAGACCGGTCGAGTCGAGGAAGCCGACCCTGGTCAGATCGACGACGACGGCGCCGGGCGCCGAAGCAAGCTGCGCGGTCACGCGGTCGCGCAGCTGCGGCGCCGAGTGGACGTCGATCTCGCCGTCGACGCTGACGATGGAGACCGCTGAACCCGCAGGTTGCGTGACGGTCAGTTCCACGGTCACCGCCTTCTTCGTCGTGGGCCGGGCAGCCAACGGGGGATCATGACGTCCGACTGCGGCCAGCATGCCACACACTGCCGGCACGGGGCGGGGCGAGCGCCGACCGGCCAGGGTGGTGCGGCCACGCTCGTCGGGCGACTGGTCAGATCGTGCCGCGCGGTGCCACCCAGCGATGCTCGAACTCGATCACCTCGGCTGCCATCTCGAAGCCTGTGTCGTAATGCAGGACCGTCAGCCGATGCTGGGAAGCGAGTACACAGATCAGCAGATCAGCGATACCGACCGCGCGATGCCGACCGGTCCGAGCCAGGGCACGCTGCGCCTCGAAGGCAGCGCCCCAATGTTCGTCATCGGTAGGAATGTGTTCGTAAGCCGTCCGGCGTCGGGCGCGCGTTTGCTCGTATTCGGCCGGACTGCGGGCACTGAACAGAGCTTCGGCATCCAGCGGCGCGCAGGTTGCCGCGAGGCCGGCGCCGACCACTGACTGCAATCGGCTGTCAACCCCGGGATGGCGTGCTCGGGCCGCGGCGCTGGTGTCGACGAAGTAGCGCGCGATCAGCGCCATACCTGCTCACGTTGGGCCTTGTCTGCCATCTCGTGCATGCCGCCCTCCATCAGCCACAGCACCTCCCGACGCCGCGCCTCCCCGGCGATTGCCTCGCGCAGTGCGCCGCGCACCGTGTCGGTGATGCCGTCCGTGCCGAGCGCCTCACGCGCGCCCGCCAGCAATTCGTCGTCGAGCTGGATCAGCCGCTTGGTCATGCGCACCCTTCCGATATATATATGGTGCTGACCAGAGTATAGGCACCTTGCGAGGTCAGGGCGGATCGCGCCCGGCGCGGGCGCTCGCGACGACACTTCGATCGCCGACGACAGGCAGGCGGACGTCCATCGTCACCTGCACCCGCACTGTCCCGCTGCGCCCATCGACCGCGACTGCCGGAACGCAACTGTCGACGGTCGCCGCGTTCGCTGCAGCGACTGACCGTGCCGCAGTGCAGATGTCCTCGCTGACACCGATCTGCCCGGCGGCAGCCAGCGCAGCCAGGTCCGCCGCACCCTCGGCCCGATGCCGGCCGAGCACGGCCTGGGTCCGCAGCACGCCGACCGTGCCGACCAGCACCAGCAGCCCGCAGCAGGCCAGGACCCACACCGATGCCGAGCCACGCTCACCCGCACTGCCTGACCTCGTTGCGCTACCCGACCTCGCCGCGCTGCCGGCCCTGGCCACGACGCCCCACCTCACCGTCATGTCCGCCCTCACGGCGGCAGCCCGGAGATCGGCTCGACGGCGGCGACGGCCCGTTCGGTGACCGTGACAGACGGCAGCCAACTGGACAGCAGGTGCGCGCGCACCCGCGCCACGACAGTCACCTGATCGGCCGATTTGGTGATCGTGAGCATGGCGCCCGGCGCGTACTGCTGGGCCAGTTGGTCTGCCGCGGCGGCGTCGCCACGCGCCACCGCCCGCACGGCCTCGCGCGCGGCGTCCTGGGCGCGGACCCGAACGCCGGCAACGGACACCGCGCTGAGCACGACACCGAGCAGCAGGACCAGCACCGGAAGACAGGTGGCCATCTCCGCGGTCACCGTGCCGCCGTCGCCGTGCGGACGCCTAGATCGCATGCAACGCCGACGTGATGATCGAACTCAGCGCCGACGACACAGCCGGGCTGCGCACGATCTTGTAGAGGACAGCTGCGAAGGCAACCGCAGCCACCGTTCCCACCGCGTACTCCGCCGTCGTCATGCCGGCCTCGAAGGTTGCACGGATTGCCTTTGCCCGCTGGGCGATTCGCTTGAAAAGGTTCATGCCGACAGCCAACCGTCGCGCGCGGCGAGGCGCAGCCACCGATCGCAATCTGTGGACGACACGCCATCCTGTGGACGGTGAATTGCACCGTCGGAAGGAGGTCACGAATCCCGCATGCCAACGTGCGCAGAGGCGCCGGAGATCTTGGTGCTCAGCGGAGGCGGGGGCGACAGATCCGCACCAAGATCGCGATGCGATCGCGCGCCCGGACCTCAGCGGCCGGTGACCCCGTCGATGCGCTCGCGCAACAGGTCGGCGTGACCGTTGTGGCGTGAGTACTCGGCGATCATGTGGACGTAGACGAAGCGCAGCGAGAACGTCTCCTCGCGCGCGGTGAACGTGTGATCGAACGCCAGGTCGGCGACCGCCTCGTCGGCCAGCCGGCACTCCTCCTGGTAGCGGGCGAAGTCGCGCTCGGCCAGCGCCGGATCGAGGTCGTCGTAGTCGTGATCCTTGCCGAGCGCAGGGTCGTACAGCGGCCCGATGTCCTGCCCGGCGGCCCGCAGGCGGAACCAGACACGCTCGACCTTGGCCAGGTGGCGAACCAACCCGAGCAGGGACAGGTTCGAGGGCTCGATGGCACGAGTGGCGAGCTGGTCCGCGGTGAGGCCGGCGCAGATGTGCAGCAGGGTGCTCCGCTCCCAGGCCAGAAAGCCTTGCAGGATAGGGCGATCGTCGCCGATCAGGGGTCCGTCGGCGAGGGCGGGCGGGACGGGTGCGAGCCAGGTCATGGCTACCAGTCTGCCGGTGCCCCGCTCACGGGACGCCGGCCAGCACGTCGCCCGCGATCCCGGCGACGGTGGGGACGATGCCGAGGCACACGAACGCCGGCAGGAAGCACAACCCCAGCGGCGCCATCGCAAGAACGCCCGCACGATTGGCGCGGGATACCGCGGCAGCCTGCAGCGTCGCGCGCGTCTCGACGGCGAGCTGGGTGAACGCGCCGGCCAGGCGAGCACCGCTGTGGGCGCTGCGCCGGGCACTCACGCCGACCGGAGCGAGCAGTGGGTCGTCGGCCATCGCCGCCCACGCCCGGTCCGGATCGGAGCCGAGGGCGAGCAGGCCCGCAACGCGTCGCCACTCGCGGGCGGCGGGTCCGCCCAGCGCGGGCGCGGCCAGCTCGAGCGCCGACGCGACGGGCTGGCCGCTACGCAGCGCGACCGCGGCCAGATCGAGCGCGAAAGCCAGCGAGGCCTGCGGTCCGGCCCGCGCCGGACGCGCCGCGATGCGCCCGAGGGCGACGGCAACCGGCGGCGCGAGCACGGCCGCGACAACCGCACCGGTCACGAACCCGCCGACCGCGACGGCACCGACCGACACGCACGCGGCCCCAAGCGTGCCCATCACCCGCGGTGACATGGTCGTGCCGACCCCGACCTTGCGAACGCGGGCGGCGCGGGCTCGGCCAGGTCCGCCGAGCAGGATCGCCGCCGCGACCAGGCACCAGGTCAGTGCCCAGCTCACGACGACTCCGCACTGCGCGCGAGTCGCCGGGTCCACAGCAGGCCGACCGCGTCGAGGACGACACCGGCGCAGCAGGCCAGCCGACCAGGCGGGCTCTGGGTGAGAAACGTCAGCGGACTCGCACCCATCGCGGCGCCCAGCCCGATGCCCAGCAGCGGCAGACCGGCGAGCAGTGCCGCCGTCGAGCGCGCGGCTGACAGCGCCACGGCGACCGCGCGTTCCTGCTCGGCGCGCGCGGCGAGATCCGCCGCGACCCCGGACAGCACCTCCGCCAGCGGAACTCCCACCACTCCCGCGACCCGCCACGCGTGCGCGAGGGAGGTCAGCGAGCGATCGGTGAGCAGGGCGGGTGTGGCGTCGACACCCGAGACTGCAGCCTGCGCCGCCGCTGCAAGCACGCTCGCGTGGGCGGGTGCGGCATCGGCGGCTGCCGCGAGTGCTGCCTCGGGTCGAGCTCCGGACTCCACCTCGGCGACCAGCAGGCGCACCGCGGCGAGCAGGTCGCGATCACGACGTCGCCGCACGCGTCGCTTCCTGGCCTCGTCCAGCAGGCGCGACACGGTCATACCGAGTACCGCCGCCGCGACGCCGAGGACCGGGCCGCCCTCGATGACCACCCCGGCGACCGCAACCACCAGCGCCACCGGAACCAGCACGCTCGCTCCGACCCGGCCAACCGGCCACGCCCGGCCGCCGACAGTGCCGCCGACGGAGCCGCGAGCCGGACCGGCTGCCGCGCTGGCTGCCGCACCAGCGGTCAGTGCCAGGGCGCGCGCCCGGAGCCGCTCCGTCGACGGAACCGGCAGCACGAGCACGGCCGCCGCCAACGCCACCCACGACAGCGCGCTCACTGGTGCGCCTCCGGACCACTGTCTTCGTTCGGGCCCGTCGCCGGATCGAACCGCTCCTTCGTCGCGGACTGTCCTTGTTGGCTCGTCACACGCGCTCTCCTCGCAGCAGCTCCGGAACCTCGGCGCCCCGCGTCTCGAACCCCCGCGCCAGGCGCGGGGCCGCCGCGCCCGCACCCCGCCCGTACGTCCACACCGGCGACACCACCAGCTCCGAACCGGCGCGCTCGAGCAGCCCGATCTCGCTGACACGGCGGGCGCCTGAGGGGCCGCGACCGAGATGCACCACGACGTCGACCGCGCTGGCGACCAGGTCCGTGACGACGGTCGGCTGCAGCCCGCCCAGCGAGCCGAGCACGGCCAGCCGGCCGGGGACGTCGCCTGCGGAGTTCGCATGCACCGTCGCCGCGCCGCCCTCGTGCCCGGTGTTCAGGGCGATCAGCAGCTCGACCATCTCCGGTCCGCGGAACTCGCCGACGACGATCCGGTCCGGGCGCATCCGCAACGCCTGTCGGACGAGGTCGCGCAGGCCCACCTCGCCCGCACCCTCGACGTTCGCCGCACGCGTCATCAGCCGCACCACGTGCGGATGCGCAACCACCAGCTCGCGCGCGTCCTCGATGACCAGCAGCCGTTCCGCCGCGGACGCCTCGCCCATCAGCGCGCCGAGCAGGGTCGTCTTGCCTGTCCCGGTACCCCCGCTGAGCACGAACGCCATCCGCGCCGCGACCACCGCACGCAGCAGGCCCGCGACGTCGAGCGGCATCGACCCGGCGCGACCGAGGTCGTCCAACGTGAACCGTGTCCGGGCGAGCACGCGCAGCGACAGCGTCGTCGAGGGGACGAGAGGAGGGAGCATCGCGTGCAGCCGCGTCCCGTCCGACAGCGCGACGTCGGCGAACGGCACCGCGTCGTCCAGCCGCCGCCCGCTCGCAGCCATCAGCCGCTGGGCCAGACGCCGCACCGCGGCCTCGTCGGCAAAGCGCACCGAGGTCCGCTCGATGCCGGCGCCACGATCCACCCACACCGCGTCCGGAGCCGTGACCAACACGTCGGTCACACCGGGCAGCTCGAGCAACGCCTCCAGCGGGCCGGCTCCGGTCAGCTCCGCGGCCACCTGCTCGCGCAGCGCAGCGAACACCGCGTCGTCGGCGATCCCGGTGGACTCGGCCCGCAGCACGGCGTCGAAGTCGGCCGCCTCGGCCGTCCCACCGGAAGCAAGCCGGGCCCGCACCCGGTCCACGAACGGGGCACTCACCGCGGACCCAGCCCGTCAAGAGCCCCGTCAAGAGCCCCGTCAAGAACCCCCGCCGCCACCCGTGCCAGCGCACGCGGAACCCGGCCGCCGGTCAGGTCGATGCCCCGCGCCATCGCCGGGAAGGCTCCGAGCAGGTTCACGCCGACCACCGCTGCCACGTCACCGGATGGCACGTCGCCCCGGCGCACCAGCACCCCGACCGGGACGTCCGGCAACGACGCGAGCACGGCGCGGGCCGCGGCCAGGCACCGCACGCGTGCCTCGACCACCATCACGACGAACTCGCACCCGGCTGCGGCCGCGTCGCGTGACGGGGACGAAGCGCGGGGCAGGTCGATCACGGCGACACCCTTGCCGGACGCCGCGGCGAGTACCGGTTCGGGCCCGTCGGGCGGCGGTAGGTCGACCGCGAGCACCGGCACGCCCGCCCACCGCGGCAGGCCATCGGCCAGGAGTTCGGGGTCCAATCGCCCGCCGTCCAGCCGCAGACCCGACCACCGCGCGCCCGGCTCATGCTCGATCCCCAGCAGGACGTCGAGCCCGCCACCGACCGGATCGAGGTCGACCAGGATGCCGCTGCCGGCCGCCCACGCCAGCACCGCCGCGAACGTGGACGCCCCGACGCCACCGCTGCCGCCCACCACACCGATTCTCATCTGCACGCACACAACGCAACCGTCCGAAGCCGCTACCGCCAAGGGCGAAACGGAAGTTGTGGACGACACGCGGGCCCTGTGGACAACCCTCCCGGGCGGGGTCGGCCCGATCCGTATCCTCGGCAGGGTGACACCCGCACCGGCTCGCCCGGCCCGCACTGCCGCGTTCTTCGACCTGGACAAGACGATCATCGCCAAGTCGAGCGTGCTGGCCTTCGGCAAGCCGTTCTACCAGGGCGGCCTGCTCAACCGGCGGGCCGTGCTGCGCAGCGCCTACGCCCAGTTCGTCTTCGCGCTCGCCGGCGCGGACGCCGACCAGATGGAGCGGATGCGCGCCTACCTCACCGCGATGTGCAGCGGTTGGGACGTCAACCAAGTGCGCGAGATCGTCTCCGAGACGCTGCACGAGATCATCGACCCGATCGTCTACAACGAGGCGGTCGAGCTGATCGGGATGCACAAGGCCGCCGGCCGCGACGTCGTCATCGTCAGCTCGTCCGGCGAGGAGGTCGTCGCCCCGATCGGCGCGATGCTCGGTGCCGACCACGTGATCGGCACCCAGATGGTCGTCGAGGACGGCAGGTACACCGGCGGGATCGGCCGGTACGCGTACGGGCCGGAGAAGGCGGTCGCGATCCGCTCCCTCGCCGACGAACGCGGCTACGACCTCGACGCCTGTTACGCCTACTCCGACTCGGCCACCGACGTACCCATGCTCGAGGCCGTCGGGCACCCGTTCGCCGTCAACCCCGACCGCGCGCTGCGCAGGATCGCCGTCGAACGCGAGTGGCCGATGCTGACGTTCTCCAACGCCGTGCCGTTGCGCGAGCGGATCTCCGGTCTGCGGCCCGAGCACCCGACGATCACGGCCGGCGCCGTCGGAGCGGGCATCGCGGTCGGCGGCGTGCTCTGGTACTCCGCGCGCAGACGCCGGGCCGGAGCCTGAGGCTCGATCTTGTCGTTTCCGGACAAGTGCGACATCGTCGGAGCTGACCACCTTCGCCGAATCGGGGGCTGACGCGAATCGAGGCACGATGCCGGCCACCCGTCTGCGCGCCACGGCCCGCCATGCGCTGCTCGCCGCGACGCTCGTCCTGACCATGTCCGGCGCGATCGGCTGCCTCTCCGAGACCGCCTCCGCCGCGACCCCACCGGTACGGGTCGTCGCCGGAACCACCAGCCTGACCGGGATCGCCTGCTCCGGCGGCGACTGTGTCGCGGTGGGCGACAGCGCTACCGGCGGTGTCGTGGTGCCCGCCCCCGGCGGCCTGCCCGCCTCCCCGGTGCTCATCCCTGGCCACGTCGCCGGCCTGCAACTGGCCGGCGTCGCGTGCGGCAGCGCCGGGCATTGCCTGGCGGTGGCCTCGACCGGGAGCCACACGGGCTACGTCGTGCCGATCGACGACGGCGGGCCGGGCACCCCCGTCCTCGTCCACGCCGCGTTCGCGCTGACCGGGGTCGCCTGCCCGACTGCCCGCCTCTGCATCGCGACCGGCTCGGCGAACAGCCCGCTCGTGGTGGCCGTCGCGATCACCGTCGCCGGCGGTGTCAGCACGGCCGTGCCCGGCCCGGTCCAGATCCCGAGCGGCTCTCCCGGCCAGGGCGGCGGCCAGACGTCCTACAGCGCGGTGGCCTGCGCGGACGCCCGGACCTGCTACGCCGTGACGAACGGCGGTACCGGCGCGGGCGCGGTCGCTCCGATCGTCGGCGGCGTGGCGGGCCGGGCGGTGCCGTACACCGGAGGGGAGAACGCGATCGCCTGCCCGACGGCGACCGTCTGCTACGCGGTCGGCACCGCGCTGCGCGCCATCGTCGGCGGACGGCCGTCGCCCACGACCACGCCCGCGCCCTACCCGATGAACGCGATCACCTGTTCGAGCCCGACGAGTTGCGCGGCGGAGGGCCCCGGCGGGGTCGGCGTCCCGCTCGTCGACGGCACGTTCGGCCGGTCCCAAGCCGTGCCGGGCGTGATCCTGACCCGTGCGATCAGCTGCCGGTCGGCCACCGCCTGTTACGCGGTCGGCGACGGCACCGCGACCGGGCTGTTCATCAGCCTGGCGCCGCCGTCGGCCACCGCGCCGGCGGACCGGCCCGTCGCTCCCGGCGCGGCGGCGACGTTCAGGGTGGCCGTCAGCGGCAGCCCGGACCCGGACGTGCAGTGGCAGGTGTCGACGGGCGGTGGCCGGCGCTTCACCGACCTCCCCGGCCGGACCCAGGACACCTACACCGTCCCCACCGCCCGGCTGCGCGATTCCGGTAACCGGTACCGCGCGGTGGTCACCAACGCCGCCGGCGCCGCGGTCACCGCCGCCGCGACGCTGACGGTCCGGAAGGCGGCCGCGGCGACGAGCCTGGTCGCCAGCCGCGAACATGTGACCCAGGGCGACGCCGTCCGGCTCACCGCCACCGTCGTCGCGGCCTCGGGAACCGGCAAGCCGAGCGGCTCGGTCGAGTTCTACGACGGCGGCCGGCGCCTCGGCTCGACAGCACTCACCGGCGACCCGGTCGCGGCGTTCGACGTCATGGCACTCACGGTGGGCACGCACCAGCTGACCGCCCGCTACACCGGTGACAGCTCGTTCGCGCCGGCCGGGTCCCGCACCGCCGTCACGGTCGCGGTCTCGGCGGCACCGACGCCCTTGCCCGCACCGTCAACAGCGAACCGGTCGCCGTCCACAGCGGGGCTCGCGAACACCGGGCCGCGCTCGGCCGCGCTGCTCGGCCTGGCCGCGGTCCTGGTATTGACCGGCGCCCTGGCCCTACTGCTCGGTCGGCCCCGACGTCGCGTCGGCAACCGG
>JBOGDQ010000092.1:0-2995 GCA_050742975.1 Jatrophihabitantaceae bacterium | reverse complement strand
CGATCCGCTGATCGACGCCGAGCACACGAACGGCGACCTGCAGCCCGACGGTGATGATCACGAAGTTGGCGACGTTGGACAGCGGGAAGAGCAGAAACGTGCGCCAGCGCGGGGCAGTCCGGAAGGTAACGAAGCAGTTGAGGAAATATGAAGCGACCATCGCGACGACGAACGCGCAGACGTGGGCGATCAGATATGTGACCTGAGTGCGCAGGAGAAGGTAGCACCCGTAGTACATCCCGGTGTTGACGATTCCCACTCCGGCGAAGCGCAGGACACGCCTGAGGTGTGTCGCGGTTCGCGGCGCCGTCGGGTACAGCTTCACGATCGAGTCCCTGGCACACGGCTAGGTTACGCACCGAGAGCCCTGTGTCGGGGACGGCTTTACCTGTCTAGCGCCGGTACTGGCACGATCGGCGGCGACGTCATCTTTGCCTGCGAGCACTAGACCCGGGGTCGACGACGGACACCCGATCGATGTCCGCACCGGCCAGCGCGTCGGCAAGAGGCCCACCCGGCGCTGAGCCGCGCGCGTTTCGAACCGGGCTCGGCGGGGCGGACGTGCGCATGATCGGAAAGTTGTGACCCCGGCGCGTAGCAGACCCTGAGAGGGTTGCCGGGCTCAACGCGAGGCGACCGATAGTGTGTTTGTACCAGTTGACCCGCCGGGATCGGCGGCACTGAGGTCTAACTCGTAGGGCGACGACAAGCGAGGTCTGTATCCGCGTGGCCAGCACGAGCACCCTCGACGTGGCGTCGACCCACACCCGGGACGTCGGCACCGCGGTGCGGACCGACATTCAGGGACTGCGCGCGATAGCGGTCTCGATGGTGTTGCTGTACCACCTGTGGCCGAACCGGCTCACCGGCGGCTTCACTGGCGTCGACGTCTTCTTCGTCATCTCCGGTTTCCTGATCACCTCGCACCTGCTGGCCCACCCGCCGCGTCGACTGCGCGACCTCGCCCAGTTCTGGTCGCGCCGAATTCGGCGACTGCTGCCCGCGTCGCTGCTGGTGCTCGCGACGACACTGCTGGCGTCCCGGCTGATCGCGCCCGACACCCAGTGGGCCAACACGGCCAACCAGGTCAAGGCCGCGGCGCTGTACGTCGTCAACTGGCGTCTGGCCTCGGATTCGGTCGACTACCTCGCCGCCGAAGCCTCCCCGTCACCTGTCCAGCATTTCTGGTCGCTGTCCGTCGAGGAGCAGTTCTACTTCTTCTGGCCGGTCCTCATCCTGATCCTGGTGGCGGTGGCGACCGTCCTGCGCTGGCGACTGCTGCCTACCGTGCTGATCGGGCTCGGAGGCGTCGTCGTCGCGTCGCTGGCATACTCGGTGCATGCGACGTCGGTGTCTCCGGCCAGCGCATACTTCATCACGCCGACCCGCATGTGGGAACTGGGCATCGGCGGCGTGCTCGCGGCAGCGCTGTCCAATCGCACCGTCGGCCGCCGCCGCGACACCGAGGCTGTTCCGTTACCGCCGGCGGCGCGCGCTGCGCTGGCCTGGGCCGGGCTCGCGACGATCGCGTGGACCGCTTTCAGTTACACCGGCAGGACACCGTTTCCCAGCTGGCAGGCTCTTGTCCCAGTGCTCGGCACCGCGGCGGTCATCGCCGCCGTCGCCCCACGTTCGCCGGTGTCGCCCGGACCGATCCTCGCGCTGCGTCCGATCCAGTGGCTCGGCAACGTGTCCTACTCCGTCTACCTGTGGCATTGGCCGCTCATCGCGCTCGTGCCGTACGTGAGCGGCAATCATCTCGGACGGCTCGACAAAGCCGTCATCATCGCCGCGTCGCTCGTCCTGGCAGGACTCACCAAGCGCTACGTCGAGGACCGCTTCCGCACGCCGAAATGGGGGCGCCCGCTGGTCAAGCCGTTCGCGCTGGCGGCAGTGGCGATGGCATTCGTTGTCGGCTGCACCGTGGTGCAGAACACCGAGGTCCAGCACCGCGAGCAGCGGGCGGCGACGGCGCTGCAGACCGCGCTCTCGGGAGGCCAACCGTGCTTCGGTGCGGCCGCAATCGCTGCGCCGGCCGGTCACTGCCCGGCGACCACCAACGGCACGCTCACCCCTTCGCCGCTTCAGGCGGCCAAGGACAAGCCCGATGCCTATGCCAGTGTGTCCGGCAAGCGGGACTGTTTCGCGTACTTCCCCTCGTTCAAGGTCATCAAGTGCACCTTCGGCGATCTCAACTCGCGCACCAACGTTGCGCTCGTAGGCAACTCGCACGCCGGTGAATGGTTGCCGGCGCTTGAACAGGTCGCGAAGCAGCAGCACTGGAAGATCACGACCTACGTCGCCTCGGAGTGCGCGCTTGCGTTCACCCGACAGCACTTCGACACCCCTGCTCACTCTCAGGACTGCCTGAACTGGGCCCAGAACGTGACGCGCCTGGTGACGACCGGGAAGTTCAACCTCGTCGTGATGGAGAACCGCATCTCGGTCACGGCCGTCGGCTACAACCTGAAGGACAGCTATGCCCAGTACGCAAAGGGCTACCAGCAGGTGCTCGAACGCCTAAGCCGGGCGCGCGTGCACGTCGTGGGCCTTCGGGACACGCCGGCGCCGGGCAAGTCCATCCCGGACTGCCTCGCCGCGAACCCTCAGCACTACAACAAGTGCAACGGCCCCCGCTCGCGGTGGCTCCCGCCGGAGCCACTCACGACTGCGATCGAGGCGGTGCATGACCCGAACATCGTCGAGGCCGACCTGACCCGCTACATCTGCCCGGCGCCGGTGTGCGCGGCCGCGATCGGACGCGTGCCGGTGTACTTCGACGGGTCGCACCTGACCGCGACGTATGCGATGACCCTGGCACCGTATCTGCGGCCGACCCTGGTCAGGATGATGAGCCGCTGACCGGTCGCGCTCAGTCCCGACGGGCCGGCCCGCTCCGCCGCTTCGCCACCGCGCCGCGCACCGTGAGCCCGGCATGCAGCACCACCCGGACCGGCCACCAACGCCAGCCCGAGTAGCGCTGTGACAGGTAGGC
>JBOGDQ010000091.1:0-2687 GCA_050742975.1 Jatrophihabitantaceae bacterium | reverse complement strand
TGGACGAACGCACGAACAAAGTCTTCGGCGTTGGTCTCGAGGACGTCGTCTATTTCGTCGAGGATCGCATCCACATCCTCGGTCAGCTTCTCGTGGCGCTCGCTGACGTCGGTGCTCGATTCGGTGCTCTCCTCGACCTCTTCCTCGTTCTGGCGCTGCGGGCGGGTCTGGCCGCTGTCGTGGGTGGGCATCGTCCACGTCCCCTTTCCTCGATCTCGACCTCACCCTAGCTCGCAGCACTCGCACATTCGCTCTGATACCCGCAGTCGGCGCGAGTCGTTACCGTGCCGACATGACACATTCCCCGGTGATCAGTCTGGTCACGCTCGGCGTGCGCGACGTGCCCGCGACGACCCGCTTCTATCAGGCGTTGGGCTTCGAGTTGTCGTCCGCGTCGGTCGAGGGCGAGGTGAGCTTCTTCCGCACCGGCGGCGGGGTTCTCGCCGTCTGGTCTGCGGACGAGCTCGCGGCCGACGCGGGCGCCTCGCCGAGACCGGACGAGGCCGCCTTTCGTGGCGTGGCACTGGCCATGAACCTGGGCTCGCCGGACGAGGTCGATTCGGTCCTGGCGCGTGCCGAGATGTCGGGCGCGAGGATCACCAAAGCGGCACAGGCCACCGACTGGGGCGGCTACAGCGGCTACTTCGCCGACGCGGACGGCCACGCCTGGGAGGTGGCGCACAACCCGTTCTGGCCGCTGGACGAGCGCGGCCTTCCCCAGCTCCCGTAGCGTCAGCCGCTCATCGGACGGCTGCGGACCCTCACCTCATGACGAGGCGGAGCAGGCGCCGCACACGCCGAACAGCTCGACCGTGTGGCCCACGTCGGCGTAGCCGTACTCGGCCGCCACCGCCGACGTCCACTTCTCGACGACGCGGCCCTCGATCTGCTCGGTGCGACCGCACGTGCGGCAGACCAGGTGGTGATGGTGACCCTGGCCGGACTCGCCGCAGTACCGGTAGGTGGTCTCGCCCTCAGGCGTGTGGATGACGTCGACCAGGCCGTCGTCGACAAAGCCCTGCAGGTGCCGGTACACCGTCGACAGCCCCACGGATTCGCCCTCCGTGCGCAGCGCGGCGTACACGTCCTGCGCGCTCCGGAAGCCGCCGGCCGAGCGCAGCGCGTCCTTGACCGCGCCACCCTGCCGCGTGCTGCGGTGCCGGGTCGTCGCCATGCCTCGAGCGTACCGGTAACGATTACCAGTTAGTCACGCGTACTCTGCCACCGGCGGGCAGGCGCAGACCAGGTTGCGGTCGCCGTATGCGCCGTCGATCCGGCGCACCGGGGGCCAGTACTTCGACCGCGGGTCCACACCGGGCGGGAAGGCCGCCAGCTCGCGCGGGTACGGGTGCGACCACTCGCCGGTGACGGACGCCGCTGTGTGCGGCGCGTTCACGAGCGGGTTGTCGCCGGCCGGCCACTGTCCCGCCGCGATCTGATCGATCTCACCCTTGATGGCGATCATCGCGGCGACGAAACGGTCCAGTTCGCGCAGGTCCTCAGACTCGGTGGGCTCGACCATCAGCGTGCCGGCGACGGGGAAGGACATGGTCGGCGCGTGGAAGCCGTAGTCGATCAGCCGCTTGGCCACGTCGTCGACGCTCACGCCGGTGCGCCTGGTGATCTCGCGCAGATCGAGGATGCACTCGTGCGCCACCAGCCCGTGCGCGCCCGTGTACAGCACCGGGAAGTGCGCGCCCAACTTGATGGCGATGTAGTTCGCGGACAGGATCGCCATCCCGGTCGCGTCGGTGAGCCCGTCGCCGCCCATCATCCGGATGTACGCCCAGGTGATCGGCAGGATCGACGCCGATCCCCACGGCGCGGCAGCGATCGCCCCGCTGCCCGTAGCCGGTCCCGCGGCGGGCTGCAGCGGGTGGTTGGGCAGGTAGGGCGCGAGGTGGGAGCGGACTCCGATCGGACCGACGCCGGGGCCACCGCCACCGTGCGGGATGCAGAACGTCTTGTGCAGGTTCAGGTGCGAGACGTCGGCGCCGAAGCGGCCCGGGCGGGCCAGGCCCACCATCGCGTTGAGGTTCGCGCCGTCGATGTACACCTGACCGCCGGCGTCGTGCACGAGCGCGCAGACCTCACCGATGTGCTCCTCGAAGACACCGTGCGTGGACGGGTAGGTGACCATCACCGCCGCGAGCGACTCCGCGTGCGCGGCGATCTTGGAGCGCAGGTCGTCCAGGTCGATCTCGCCCTGCTCCCCGCCGGTCCTGACGACCACGACGCGCATGCCCGCCATGACCGCACTGGCCGCGTTGGTGCCGTGCGCGCTGGCCGGGATCAGGCAGACGTCGCGGTGCCCGTTGCCCTGCGCCGTATGGAAGTTGTGGATGGCGAGCAGGCCCGCGAACTCGCCCTGCGAGCCCGCATTCGGCTGCAGCGAGATCGCGTCGTACCCGGTGATCTCGGCCAGCCAGGTCTGCAGGTCCTCGAACAGTTGCGTGTAACCGGCGAACTGGTCGGCCGGCGCGAACGGATGGACGTTGGCGAAGCCGGGGTTGGTGATCGGCTCCATCTCGGTGGCCGCGTTCAGCTTCATCGTGCACGAGCCGAGCGGGATCATGCCGCGGTCCAGCGCGTAATCACGGTCGGCCAACCGGCGCAGGTACCGCAGCATCGCGGTCTCGGAGCGGTACCGCGTGAAGACCGGGTGGGTGAGGTATTCACTCGTGCGC
>JBOGDQ010000090.1:0-5066 GCA_050742975.1 Jatrophihabitantaceae bacterium | reverse complement strand
CCTGTTCATAACCCCCACCACCCGCGTGCGACGACACGAGGGCGGCATCGGACTGTCGGTGTACTCGGCCAAGACCATCAAGTGTCACAAGCGATCGCCAACTGCAACGCGACGTCGGACCTGGGTGTCAAGATGCCGTCGTGGAACGAAGCGGCCCATCGGGGTGATATCGATTGTGCACCGCGCCGCCGCTGTGCGATCGTTCCGGTGATCGTGATCGATCGACAGGAGGTGAGACCCATGAATGCAGTGTCCGCAGTGGGTGCTCCCCTGCAGTTACGATCGCGCGACTGAGGTAGTCGCCGCCGGGAGCGCCCGTCAGGCAAACCGCGAAAGGCGACTCCCATGAGCGCAACACCTTCCACCCCTCTGCCATTCACTGCGACGCTGGCCTCCGCCGGGTCGAGGTCCGACCAAGACCAGCCGCAGATCGACGCCACAAAGCGGGTGCGCGCAGGCAAACGTGCGTTGGTCCTCGGCGGCGGCGGATCAACAGGCAATGCGTGGTTGATCGGCGTCATCGCTGGGCTGTTCGATGCCGGGGCGGATCTGACCGAGGCCGATCTGATCATCGGAACGTCGGCCGGATCAACAGCCGCAGCCCAGATCACTAGCGCAACCCCGACCGAACTGCTTTCCGCCACTCTTGCCGCTGCGCCAACGCCACGAACTGGTCCGATGGGACCCAGCGGTGGACGCGTTCCGATTGCGCCGGTGGCCAACCATTTGCAGCGGGTCAGCGCAATCATCGCCGCCGCCGAGGATGCGGCCGACATGCGCCGCAGAATCGGTGTGGCGGCGCTCGAAATGGATGCGGCGTCGGACAGTTCCTCGCAAACGCGCTGGCGCGCTACCGTCACCGCGCGGCTGCCCAGCCAGCACTGGCCGAAAAGAACGATGCTCATCACGGCGGTCGATGCCCATACCGGTGAGCCGGTCGCGTTCGACCGCCACAGCGGAGTCGACCTGGCGGACGCCGTCGCAGCCAGCTGCGCCAACGGCTTCGGCGTCCCGCCCTACAGCATCGGCAGCAACCGATATATCGACGGTGGCTACCGGCGCAACGAGAACGCCGATCTGGCAGCCGGATACGAGCGGGTGCTCGTGCTGTCGCCATTCGGCGGCAGATAGCTGCACCCGCAGGAGTGGCGCATGCAGCTTGCAGCGCAGGTCGACGAACTACACGCACTCGGCAGCAGGGTAAGAACGATCTTCCCGGACAGCAACTCCGAGCATATGTTCGGCACCAATGCGATGGATCTGTCGTTGCGTCCGCCCGCCGCTCGAGCCGGTCACGACCAGGGCAGAGCCCTTGCCAAGCAGCTCACCAGTTTCTGGCGCTGACGACCGGGACCTGGTGCGCACCGGCTTCCCGCGGTACGCGTCCACCCTGGGGAGGCGCTGAGCGATCCCCTTGCGGACTGGCTACTACTCGCGACCCGCAGGATACTGGGCCCGTGCCAGCTCGCATCGGGAACGTTGCATTCGACTGCGACGACGTACTCAAGGTGGCGGCCTTCTGGTCGAAAGCCCTTGGCAGGTCGATCGACGATGGCAGCAGTGAGCTGTTCGCCACGATCGGCGGCGGCGACCCGGACAGGGCCGAACCCGCCTTGTACTTCAACAAGGTGCCCGAGACGAAACACGCCAAGAACCGGGTGCACCTCGATCTTGTGGACCCCGACACAACGGCTGTCGAGAAGCTCCTCGGGATCGGAGCAACCGTCGTCGCGCGACATCGAATCGCAGGCCAGAGCTGGACGGTAATGCACGATCTCGAGGGCAACGAGTTCTGCGTCGCAACCAAGAGCTACACCGGATAGCCGCACCCGACACTCAAGTGCCATTCACCGATCCCGAGTGACACAGCGGCGGGCCGTTCCGCAGCGGGGCGTCTTGCGGAACGATCATGATCAACGGCGCGCGACGGCCGGTCGCCAGTCGGGCGGCATCGCCGGTGGTTCCTGATCCGGTGCGGCGCCCTGGACGCGGGAGTGCAAGCTGGCTTGGCCCTAGGTACACGGACTGTGAGCAGCGATGGTTTCACCCTCCGACGGCGCACCCCGGGATTCCGTATGCGATCGCTAGCTCGTCGAAGTGGTCGAAGGGGGCGCGCGAGAGGGGTGACAGGATGTGCGGGTTGTGCGTCGCGGTGTCGACGGCGGCCCGCCCGGTGTTGGTGATGCTGGTGACGGCGGCCTGGTCTCCTGTCGGGGCAGGGAGTTCGCCGAGGTCGTGCAGCCGGTGCTCCACGATGGGCAGCACGACGTCGACCATGAACGGTCGCCATGTCTGGGTGGTGGGACGTTGGCTACCGAATGCCGTGCGGGCTGCGTTTTCGAGTTTCTTGTTGCTCTTGGTGCAGAGGGCGTTCGCCCGCGCCATGAACGCGGTCTTCGTGACCGGGGTGACGGACGGTCGGCTCGAACTCCGCGAGGTGGGCGAGCTGGGCGAGGTGGGCTGGGCTGCATCGGAGCAGGCGCCGAGAATGCTCACCGCGCAGAGCAGAGCTAGGACGACAAGCACCCGTCGGGGTGCTGGTGTGGCGTCGGCAGCTCGATTGTCGGGTTGGCAGACGGTTCGTCGGTGTGCGGTGGTCATGGATCTCCAGTCTCGAAAGGACCGTGCGGTGAGGTCGTCGGCTCGGCCTGCTGCTCGCCTCACGGGGTCGCGCGGTGTCGGCGGGTCGCGCGGGTTACCCAGCCGGCCAGGGTGATGAGCAGGGCGAGGGTTCCGGCCAAAAATCCCATCCAGAAGATGCCGCCGATGACGTGGTCGGTGCCGTGCGTCGCGTTGCTGTAGCGGGGGATGCCGGCGAGTACGAATAGCGTGATGTCCAGGACGGCGAGAGCGATCGCGACGCGCTGGATGCGGATGCGTGTCATCAGAACCTCCGGAAAGGGCCGGCAGGGTGCCGGGTGTGCCGGGACGCTATCCGCGGCCTCGCCGGGCTGTCCTCATCCAGCCGGTGCGACCGTCTCCCCCGCAAGGTGGAGTGTTCGGCCCTACTCCTCCACCTCGAAGTTGATCTGAGAGCAGGTCATCTCGCCTACGCTTTGCTCATGTGGACGGGGGTGGCGGCTCGGCGGCACGAGGCGTTCGACGTCCTGGTGGCCGCGGTGCTGCTCGGCGCCGGCCTGGTCGACCTATATAGCGGGGTTCTCGGCGGCGTCTTTCCCGGCTCGCGGTGGGTGCACCTGCCGTTCGTCATCGCCATGTCCGTGCCGATCGCGTGGCGACGCAGGTGGCCCCTCGGCACGCTGCTGGTCGTCGCGATCGTCCAGTCGATCTGGCTGTTCGGGCTGTACCCGCTGGATCAGCAGCCGCCGTTCGAGCCGTTCGTCGCGCTGCTCATCGCGGTGTACTCCGCGTCGGCGTACTCCGACGGACACGCTGCCCGCGCGGCCTGGGTCACCGTCGGTCTCGGTGTGCTGTCCGACATTCCCTCGCTGATCGAGGGAAAGCCGATCGGCAACGTCGCCGGACCTGACGTCACGCTGCTGATCGCCTTCAGCCTCGGCCTTGGTTTCGCCCGCAGCCGCCGCCGCGCCGATGCGCAGGAGCGCCGCGCCGCGCAGGCCGAGCAGGAGGCAACCGAAGCGGCCGACCGCGCGGCCGCCGAGGAACGCGCACGAATCGCCCGGGAGCTGCACGACGTGATCTCCCACGATGTCAGCCTCATGGTGCTGCAGGCCTCGGTCGAACGGCGCGTGTCACCGCAGGATTCGGCCAGCACCGCCCAGACGCTGGAGAGCATCGAGGCGACCGGGCGTGAGGCGCTCGGGGAGCTGCGGCGGATGCTCGGGGTGTTGCGCAAGAGCGGCGAGAGCGCGCCACTGCGCCCACAGCCAGGATTGGCGCAACTGCTCGAGCTCGTCGAGCACGCCCGGCAGGCCGGAGTGCTCGTCGACCTGAGCATCGAGGGGGAGCCGGCGCCGCTGCCGGCCGGGGTGGATTTGGCCGCCTACCGGATTGTGCAGGAGTCGCTGACCAACATCGTCAAGCACGCGGGCGGCAGCACCGCTCGTGTCACCGTGCGGTACGCGGTCGACGCGGTCGAGATCGACGTGAGCAACGCGGCCACCACCACAGCCGCGGCTGTGCCGATGCCGACCGGTGGCCACGGGCTCCTCGGGCTGCGGGAGCGCGCCGTGCTGTACGGCGGCTCGTTCGAGGCCGGACCGCAATCAAGCGGCGGCTTTCGCGTCCGAGCCCGGGTACCGGTGGCCGGCGCATGAGCGTGCGGGTCGTGGTCGCCGACGACCAGCGCATGGTCCGCGCCGGATTCACCCGGCTACTGGAAATGGAGCCGGATCTGGAAGTCGTCGGGGAGGCGGCCGACGGTGCCCAGGCCGTCGACCTCGTCACCCGAGTACACCCGCACGTCGCGCTGCTCGACATCCGGATGCCCACCATGGACGGCATCGAGGCCACCCGGCGCATCGTCGACTTGACCGATACCCGGGTCGTCATCCTCACCACGTTCGACCTGGACGAATACGTCTATGACGCGCTCCGCGCGGGCGCCAGCGGATTCCTGCTCAAAGACTCCCCACCGGAACAGGTGGTAGCGGCCATCCACGCTGCCGCCGACGGTGACGCCCTGATCGCGCCCTCCGTGACCCGGCGGCTCCTTGACGAATTCGTCCGTCGCCCACACCCCGGCGCCGCTGACCAGGCGCTGGCTCAGCTCACCGACCGAGAGCGCGACGTGCTGCAACGCCTCGGGCGAGGACTATCAAATACCGAGATCGCAGCAGAGCTCTTCCTCGGCGAAGCAACCATCAAAACCCACATCGGAAACGTGCTCAGCAAACTCGGACTGCGTGACCGCGTGCAAGCGGTCGTCTACGCCTATGAACACGGCCTGATCACCCCGGGATCGACTTCTGTCGACTAAAACCCAGCAGCCGCGGCCCGTTCGAGATTCCCGATTGTCGATCGCTCAGTGCGTCCCGCACCAGGATCCGGTGCACCGAGGCCGGGGCCAGCAGCCGGCCGATCTCGCCGCCATCACTCGACACCGGCCGCAAGTCGGCCCGACGCGCGTTCCCGCGCGCCCGAAC
>JBOGDQ010000089.1:0-2227 GCA_050742975.1 Jatrophihabitantaceae bacterium | reverse complement strand
AACTGGATGCGGGTGAAACGGAGCCCGAGCACCTGAGCGAAGCAGCGGGCGATCTGCGTCTTGCCCAGGCCGGGCAGATCCTCGAGCAGCACGTGTCCGCCGGCGAGGATCGCGACGAGCACGTGCTCCAGTGCGGCACGTCGTCCGATTACGGCGCGCTCGATCTCGTCCAGGACAGAGCTGGCCAGCGTCGCGGTCTCCGCTATCTCCATGCCCGCTCCAGTTGTTCGAGCCGGCCGACCAGAGCCGCTAGCACTGCCGGGGACGGCGGCTCCGGTTCCTCGGGCCGGCCGATCGCAGGCGGCCGGTCCGGATCGAGCAGTGCCCACAACGGCGTGTCGAGCGAGGTGCGCAGCCGCTCCGTGGCCACGGACGTCGACGGGGCGTGCTGCAGGTCGAAGGCGATTGTCCGCACGGCGGGCGCGAGGACCCGGTCGAAGGACCGTCGATCACGCGCGGCCCGCTGCAGCATCGCGAGCAGACGGTCGAAGCGCGGGTAGCTCTCGTGCCCGGCCTGGCGCCCTCGGTTGGGCTCCCGGACGACGATGACCTCAGCTGCGCCCATACCGCTACGAACGACGGCGAACGTGATCGCGAGCCCTACCGCTGCGACCCACGGCGTCGCGCTGCTGCCGAGCACGACTGCCGATGCCAGGCAGGCGGCAAGCAACACACAGGAAGCGCCCCCGGTGACGAGTGCGTGGGTCGTGAGCCGCCGGCCCGTCACGGCGCGATCACCATCACGGCGTGTAGTTCCTCGAGCGCGAAGGCGGCCTGCTCGCGCTGCGCGTCCCCGATCGGATGCGTGCTGAACCGAGCCTCGTCGAACAGTTCGGTCAACCGCCACGCTGCGGACGGCAATGCGATTCCCAGGTCCACGGCGCGGGCCAGCAACTCCTCCGGGGTGTCTGCCGCCTGCCTGCCGATACCGGCTGAACCGAGAGCGGCCTCCATCGACCGGTAGCAGGCGATGATCGCCTCGCGTGGTGTGGCTCCCGCCGCCAGAGCCTGCCCCGCCTGCTCGACCATCGCCTCGAAACCGCTCCTCAACCGCTCATCGCCGCCCAACCCTGACCCGCCACGGCGCGAACCGGACGCCCATCGGTATGCCGAGAAGGCCACCGCGGCCAGCATCACGACGCCGGCGACGATCGCGCCGATCACCAGCCAACCCGGCTGGGCGCTGGTGCCGGTGACGCTCGTCGACGACAGACGAGGCGTGGGCAACGATGACGCTCGCTTGCCGGTCGGCTGGGCTGCCGGCGGCGTGCTGCTCAGGTGCTCGCCGAGCACGATCGCCGCGGCCAACACGGCAGCGAGCAGGACGACCGCCGCTGCCAGCGCGAGGAACTGACTGAATCCGGTTGGCGGCCGGTACACAACGCGCGGCGGAACTTCCTCCTCACCCCGTCGGCGGCGCCGGGCGCGCCGGATCAGCGCGGCGAGCGCCCCAACCGCGACGAGGGCAAGGAGGCCGAACGTGGCATCGGCCGCGGCGTTCACCGCTGTGCCCAGGAAACGCATATCGGTACCGGACGTCCGGGGTGCCCTAGACGACGCACCGGCAGACCCGGCGGCGATGATCAGCAGGCCGAACGCGGCCGCCGGCCTGGCCACCTCGCGCCTTGTCTTCACGTCGGGTCCGGTCTTCACGTCGGGTCCGGTCTTCACGTCGGGTCCGGTCTTCACGTCGGGTCCGGTCTTCACGTCGGGTCCGGGACGCTCTCGGCGTTCGTTCCGGTCGGGCGGAGCAGGCCTGAGGCCAGCAGCGACAGCGCCATCCAGGCAGCCACGTACAGGAACGCGGCGGCCGGCGAGACGAGCGACCACAGCACGCCCGCGATCACGGTCGAGCCGAGATCTCCGAGTGCCTGGGTCAGGCCGAGAACGCCGAATCCGTTGCTGCGCAGGTGATCGGGCAGTCCGCGCGCCACCACCGTCGACTCGGCCGTTTCGGCGAAGCCGATGCCGATCCCGGCCAGGCAGAACGCGACCAGCAGGGCCGGCCAGCCGTGCGGGCCGGCAGCGAACACCAGGTACCCCCCGACGTAGACGAGGGCGCCGCCGGCGAACACGGCCCGCGCCCCGATTCGGTCGGCCAGGTGACCGCCGACGAGGGCGGTGCCGGTGGCGGCCGCGTTGTGCGCGACGTACAGCAGGATCGCCAGGCTCGTCGCCGCCGTCAGCGAACGGCCCGAACCGTGCAACAGCCCGGTCGCCCGCAGGA
>JBOGDQ010000088.1:0-18403 GCA_050742975.1 Jatrophihabitantaceae bacterium | reverse complement strand
CGTCGACACCGTGTTGCTGCGCCGCATCTACGTGTTCTTCGTCCTCGAGGTAGGGACCCGACGAGTCCACATTCTCGGGGTGACGCGGCATCCGAGCGCGGAGTGGGTCACCCAGCATGCCCGCAACTTCATGATGGCGCTCGGGAATCGGGCCGACGGGTTCCAGTTCCTAGTCCGTGATCGCGACACGAAGTTCACCGCCGGCTTCGACGCGGTGTTCGCTGCCGCCAATATCGAGGTGCTGCGGAGCCCGCCGCGAGCCCCGAAGGGCAACGCCTATGCCGAGCGGTGGGTGAGCACGATCCGGCGAGAGTGCCTGGACCAGATGCTGATCTTCAGCGAGCGGCAACTCGTCCGCGTGCTGGCCGAGTACGAGCGGCACTACAACACTCACCGCCCGCATCGCGCACTTGATCAGCTCCCGCCGATAGCGGCTGACGCGGATCGGTTCCCTCGCACCGCTGGACCGGTTCGACGCACCCAGGTGCTTGGTGGGCTGATCAACGAGTACCAACAGGCCGCCTGATTCGAGCAGGGCTGAGGTTCTTGAGCCCCACAGGTGCTGCTTGTCCGGGCGGGTCGCGAGAGTTGGGCCAACTCTCCGGCCGCATCGCCAGACGGCCGAACCCGTGAACGGGCCGCTCACAAGGCCGGGTCACGCAAGCGCGTGCAGGAAGCGAAGAGCGCAGAAGATTCGGCGGTCATCCAGGCATTGCGGACGTCGTTGATCGCGGTCTCGGGGCCGACCTCGATACGGCCTTGATGGCTCAGTGCCTCTTGCCATGGCTGCTGTGTCGGGGAAGTGGTGAACATCGATTTGTCGGCTCTCGAACCAGGCGCTGGCTATCAGATGAACCTTTCGGAGTTAGCGGCTACAGCGTTCCCGGCCTGGCGTTCCAGTCGCCGCGAAGTCCCGGTCACCCGCCCGGCACCGAACCCGACCGTTACGCCGTTACGCACCTCTGGCTGACGCGTGCTGGTGCTAGCTGGATTGCCCAGGCAGGGAGAGATCAGGGCACTGGGTCCATTGGCCGGCAGCTTCCATGATCAGTCCGCGAGCGAACTCGTACGTATAGTCTTGCTTGCCGGTGCACAGGCCGAGTCCGTAGCCGTCTTCGAGTGCGATCAGGTTTTCGGCGATGTGGTGGGTGGAAAGCAGGGGATGAAAGTCGCCGGCTGCGACGCCGTCGTCGAGAACACGCTGGTACAAGCGACGCTGCTCACCGCACAGGCGGGTGATCATCTCGGCGTGTTGGGGATCGCGGGCTTTGGCGACGCCTACCTGATACAGCGCGAGCAATAGCGGCTCGTCAGGCGGGCGGGGTAGCCCGAGGTCGACCATCAAAGCCAGCTTGCGCCGGGCATCAGTGATACCGGCAATGGCCGCCTCCCGTGCGGTGTAGTAGCGGTCGTAGGCCATCTCGTGGACGTGGCGAAGCAGTTCGTCGACGTTGTCGTAGTAATAGTAGATGGAGCCGGTTGCCATGTTGGCCGCCCGGGCGACGTCTTTCATCTGAACATCGGCGGGACCGCGGTTGTTGATGACCTGCACCGCTGCGTCCAGCAACTGCTGCCGCCTGGCGGTCTGGTCGCGCTGGCGGGCCATCTGCGCTCCTTGTCGGCGGTCGGAGTCTGGCGACCAAATCCATGTTGATGTCGACTGACATCTTGACACGCCGCGTAATTCGACGAATCATTCGACGAATCATATACGGAAGGTTGGACCGATGAGCGTCGACGGCACAGCAGGAGCGCAACGGGTCGGAACCGATGAGCGGTACAAGCAGGAGCTGTCTCGATCACTGTCGCTGCGGGGGAACGTGCTGATCACGCTGTCCTCGGTGACCCCCGCATCGAGTGTATTCATCATCATCCCGGCGGTGCTGGCTGCGGTCGGTGGAGCCTCCTTCGTTGCTTTCATCGCCTCGGCAGTGGTCGGCATCTTTATGGCTTACTGCTACGCCGAACTCTCCTCGGCCTTCCCGATCGCGGGCGGCGAGTACTCCTTCGCTGCTCGGGTGCTGGGTAAGGCCACCGGCTTCGCGCTGTTCCTGATGAACGCCCTGAGCCTGATAATGATCATCGGCGTGATCGCGCTGGGAACCGGCCAGTACCTGTCCGCGGCGTTCTCCGGTGCGAACTCCAAGTGGGTAGGCGTCGCGGTGATCATCGTGTGCGCGCTGATCGCGATGCTGAACATCCGCACGAACGCTTGGGTGACCGGGACGTTCTTGATGCTCGAGATGGCCGCGCTGGTGGTGGTGACCTTTCTGGGCTTCGCGCACGTTGCGCGGCCGGTGAGCACGCTGTTCCACGCACAGACTGCCGGCGGCAATGGCGTTCTCACCGGCGTGGGTCTCGGCCTGGTTGCCGCGCAAACGGCGACCGCGATCTTCGCCTATAACGGTTACGGTGCGGCCGTCTACTTCGCCGAGGAGACCCGCAACGCCGCTCGCGGCCTGGCTAGGGTGATCATGGCCTCCCTCGCGATCACCGTCGCCGCCGAACTCATCCCGATGACCGCCGTCCTGCTCGGCGCGCCGAACCTCGGCTCCCTGCTGGGTAGTTCGGCACCCATGGAGTACTTCATCACCGCCCGCGGATCTCATGCGCTGAACACCGTCGTCAGTCTCGCGGTCGCCATCGCGATCATCAACGCAGTGGTGGCGATCACCCTGCAGACCTCGCGGACTCTGTACGGTTCTGCCCGCGACCGGGCCTACCCGGATGTCGTCAGCACGTTCTTCGCCACCGTTCATCCGCGGCTACAGACCCCGGTCGCCGCGACCCTCTTCGTGGGCGCCACAGCGGCGGTGGTGGCCTCGATCGTGCCGCTTAACTCACTGATCATCGCTACCGGTGCCACCCTGGTCGCGCTGTACATCATCGTGGCGCTGTCGGCGATCGTCGGGCGGCGCAACGGAACGACCGAACACGCCCCGTACAAGATGCCGGCCTGGCCGGTAGCACCGGTCATCGTCATCCTGGCGCTCGGCTATGTCACCTACGAGCTGTGGAAGGGCAATCCCTGGCAGGTCATCATCGCTGTCGGGGCGCTGGCCGTCGGCTACCTCTACTACTTCGTCTACCTGTATCCACGCCGAGGCACGCGATGGACGATGCCGGGCGCGGCTCATGATGAGCACGCCGTCGACCATCCGGGCGGCGTGATCACCGGGCCCGTGCTCGAGATCGACGCTCCTGGCGTGCGGGAGGGAGCGTGACAGGGGTGAGCCAGGACGTTGCCACCGGACTCGCTCGGCGAGCACGCGAGTACGGCATACCGTTCGAGGGAACCCCCGGTCCGTGGAACGCGATAACCGACGTCGCCGGAGTCGAGGTCGGCTACATCACCCTCATCGATGGTGACGGGCCGCTCCGCGTAGGCCGGGGCCCGGTACGGACCGGGGTCACGACGATCCTGCCGTTGGGCAGCGATCGGGTCGGGTACTCGTGCCCGGCGGGCTGGTTCGCGCTCAACGGCAACGGTGAGATGACCGGTACGAGCTGGCTCGACGAGGCCGGTGGGCTGTCGCTGCCCGTCGGTATCACCAACACTCACGCGGTCGGCCCGGTCCATCGCGGAGTTCTGAAGTGGTCGATGCAGACCAGACCCGAACTTGCCGATCGCTGGCATCTGCCGGTCGTCGCCGAGACCTGGGACGGCTACCTCAACGACATCAACGGCGACCACATCACGCCGGCGACCGCGATGCAGGCGCTCGACGCTGCCGCCTCCGGCCCGCTCGAGGAGGGATCGGTCGGCGGTGGCACCGGGATGAACTGCTACGGGTTCAAGGGCGGCACGGGCACCGCGTCGCGCCAGGTAGCGATTGGCGGCCAAACGTACACGGTCGGCGTGCTGATGCAGGCGAACTTCGGTAGCAGACGGGAGTTAACGATCGCCGGGCGCCGGCTCGGGCCTGAGCTCGCCGATGACAATCCGATGGAAACCACCGACTGGCTCGCCCCGCCGGGCGCCGGCTCGTGCATCACGGTCGTAGCGACGGACGCGCCGTTGCTACCGGGGCAGTGCAAGGCTCTGGCTCGCCGAGTCCCGCTCGGGCTGGCGCGCACCGGAACCACCGGCAGCCACTTCTCCGGGGACATCTTCCTTGCCTTCTCCACCGGCAATGTCGGCATGCTTGACAGCGATCTCGGCACGTCCGGCAACGCGGATCGGCTGCGCCGCCTCGACTTCCTGCCGTGGGGCGCCCTGGATGCGCTCTACGAGGCCGTGGTCCAGTCGGCGGAGGAGTCCGTTGTGAATGTGCTCGTCGCAGGTCGCACCATGGTCGGTCGCGACGGACACCGCAGCCCAGCATTTCCGGCTGAGCGACTCTACGGCGGAGCGGCCGGATAACCCTCGCAGCGCCAACCCAATTCATATACGATATTGCACACGGGTTGCGACCTGGCCCCGACGACGGCGAATGGCGGCTGACCCCATGGAGCGAGCGACGGCGCAATGGTCGGACACCTCGACCTGGCTACCACTGGACGGATTGGCTGCCGGCTTCGACGCGAACAAGGCGGTTCCGTCGACCGATCTAGTGGGGCGGCGCATCACCGTCTCCGCCACCGGCGAGCCGGTTACGGAGTACATGTTCGCCGCCGATGAGGTGGTGTGGACGCGCTCCGGATCCAGGCGCGCGGAACGGTACGAGGCGTTCGCGGTCGACCGCGGGCTGTACTTCGTGCAGCTGCACCCGGCCCCCGACGCGGATGCGGCGACCAGCCTCGTGCTCGACCTGGACGCCGGCCGCGCTCTGTCTGTCGTGACCAGCATCGGCGCGGCCGTCCCGGGCCGGACCCGGGTCCGGCAGAGCTTTCGCGCCGGCGTGATCGAGGGCATCCAGCACAGTGGGCACGCGATCGTTGCGACGACCGAGCTGAGCGGGCGACGGGCGCTGTGGATCTACTCGGACGAGCATGCATACGAGCACGTCTACCTGAGCCCGCAGTGGTACACGTGGCAGTGCCTTGCCGGTCCGGAGAAGGGTCTGGCGGACACCGACGAGAACACCGTCTACGTGTTGCGTCCGGGCATCTACCTCTTCGCCTGGCGCGAGAAGGTCGTTCCATGCGCGGCAGTGACGGTCGCCGACCATCGCGACCTACGCCGCATGCGGTCGCACGGGGCGTTGTTCGGACTCGACGGCTCCGGCCGGCGTCCCGTCCACTTCACCTTCGGCGCGTTCGGGCGCCTGCTCAGCACGACGGCGCATCCGGCCGACCTGGACCCAGCTGTGGAGGGCGCGTGAGCGAGCCGGCTGACTACGTCCTGACCGGCGCGAGGATCTACACGCTTGACACCGCTCGGCCGTGGGCGAGCGACCTCGCAGTCGCCGGGGGCCGGGTCCTCGCGGTGGGTGACGACGCGTCCGTCGCGCCGCATCAGGGTCCAGGCACGCGCCTGCGTGAGCTCGATGGCGCGTTCGTGATGCCAGGGCTGGTCGACGTGCACAACCATCACGTCCTCGCCGGCCAGGCGGAGCTGTTCGAGCTGACCTTCCGCGTGTCGACGTCGTTCGAGCAGATCCTCTGCCTGGTCCGAGCCCATGCCCGCGAACTCGGACCGGACGAGTGGATCGTCGGCGGTAGTTGGGCGACGACGCTGATGCCGCTGCTCTCGCACGAGTCCGCGCGGCACGCCCTCGACGCCGCGGCCGGCGGCCGTCCGCTGATGCTCAATGATGACAGCCGGCACAGCCGCTTCGTGAACACTCGCGCACTGGAGCTGGCCGGCATCACGGCAAGCACCGTCGATCCCGAGCGCGGCGTGATCGTGCGCGACCCGGACACCGGCGAGCCGTCCGGTCTGCTGCTCGAATCGGCCGCGTTCGCCGCGGAGGCCGCCGTGCGCGCCGGCCGCGGCCTCACCGAACAGCAGTACGCGCAGGCGTCGCGGCGGGCGATCGAGATCCTGCACTCGTGGGGGATCACCGCGTTCCAGGACGCCGGCGTCTCCACAGACATCATGGCCGCACTCCGCACGCTCGACGACGCCAGCGACCTGCACGCGTGGGTGGTCAGCTGCATGCTGGTGAACGACCTGGTGTTCGGGTACCAGCCGACCGGCGAGCAGTTGATCGATCTCGGCGCGCAGTACCGCAGCGAGCACCATCGGCCGGACTTCGTCAAGATCTTCCTGGACGGTGTGCCGCCGTCACGCACCGCCGCGTTCCTCGAGCCGTACCTGCCGGACGGCGCGCACGGGGCGTACTTCCACGGCGCGCTCACCATGGCTCCGGACGAGCTGACCGGCTGGCTGCGCCGAGCTGCACGAGCAGGGCTCTCCGCGAAGATCCACTGCACCGGGGACGCGTCGGTGCGAGCCGTGCTCGACGCCGCGGCGATCCTGCGCGGCGAGGGATACCGGGAGACCCGGCTGCAGATCGCCCACGGTCAGTTCGTCCACCCCGACGACATCGCGCGTTTCGCGCAGCTCGACGTGTCGGCCGACATCTCCCCGTTCATCTGGGTGCCCGGCGTGATCCCGCAGGCGATCGGCACCGTGTTGCCGGCCGAGCTGGCGGCGCACATGCAGCCAAACCGCGCACTGCTCGACGCCGGCGCCCTCGTCGCCGGCGGCACCGACTGGCCGGTCAGCGAGTCGCCCAACGCGTGGGAGGGCATCCAGGGGCTGATCACCCGCCGTGACCCGGCCGGCGTGCACAGAGGTGCGCTGTGGCCGGAGCAGGCGATCACTCTCGCCGAGGCCATCGCCGCGTTCACGATCAACTCGGCGCGGGCGATGGGCCTGGACGACGTCACCGGCTCGCTCGTGCCGGGCAAGTCGGCAGACTTCCTCGTGCTCGACCGCGACCCGTTCACGGTCGAACCGGACACGCTGATCCAGACCCGCGTCCTCGAGACGGTCTTCGCCGGACGGACCGTGTTCTCCCGGGACTGAGCGGCGACCAGTACCGCGGCGGATCAGCTCATCGCGTCGGCGACCAGCTTCGTGTCCGTGTACTGCTCGAACCGGACGACCATGCCGTCCCGCAGCTGCCAGTGGTGCACGAAGCGGGCCTGCATGTACTTGCCGGTCGCCCGGTAGGTGCCGGAGTACACGCCGAACGCGACGACCTGATCGCCATCGGCCACGAACGTCTCTGGTGCCGCCTGATAGTTGTCCCACTCCGCGCCGATACGCATGAAGACGTTCTCCTTCACGCCGTCGCGGCCGGTGTAGGTCCCGGCGTAGGGGAAGCCGGCCATCTCCGTCCACTGCGCGTCCGGCGCGAGACAGCTCAGCATCGCATCCAGATCACCGCTCCCGGAAGCGGCGTAGTGGTCCTTGATCACCTGCAGAGGTGCGCTCACATGAGTCCTTTCGACGGGGTTGGTCAGCCTGCCAGATTGATGAAGACGCCCTTGACCTCGGTGTAGGCGTCGATCGCCTGCGGGCCCATCTCGCGGCCGAGGCCACTCGCCTTGAAACCGCCCCAGGGAGCGCCGGCGTCCGGGACGTGCAGCATGTTGACGAAGATCGCGCCGGCCTTGATCTCGGCGGCCAGCCGGTGCGCGGTCACGAGATCCTTCGTCCACACCGATGCCGCGAGCCCGTAGTCGCTGTGGTTGGCCCGCTCGGCCAGCTCGCCCGGATCGTCGTAGGTGAGCACCGGGATGACCGGTCCGAAGATCTCCTCGCGGGCAAGCACGTTGTCGTCCGAGACCCCGGAGAACACCGTCGGCTCGTAGAAGTAGCCGTCCCGGTCGGCACGGCGCCCTCCGGTCACCAGCTGCGCGCCGTCATCGGTGCCGCGGCGGACGAGGCCGTCGACCCGCTGCAGGTGCTCCTCGCTGACCAGCGGGCCCAGGTCGGTGTCCTGGTCGAGTCCTGGGCCGAGCCGCAGCCCGGACACCATCGCGGCCACCTTCGTCACGAACTCGTCCTCCCGCGCGGAGTCGACGTAGAACCGGGCGAACGCCGCGCACACCTGGCCGCTGTTGAACAGCGCCCCCTGGACGCAGCCGGCCACCGCGGAGTCGATGTCGGCGTCCCGCGCCACGATCATCGGCGTCTTGCCACCCAACTCGAGCGTGACCCTTTTGAGGTTGTCGGCGCTGGCCCGCAGGATCTGCCTGCCCACCTCGGTGGAGCCGGTGAACGAGATCTTGTCGACGTCGCGGTGCGCCACCAGCCGCCGACCCACGTCCGGTCCACCGGTCACCAGGTTGACCACTCCGGGCGGGAAGCCCGCGTCCAGGCAGAGCTGTGCCAGCCGAATCGTGGTGAGCGGGGTCTGCTCGGCGGGCTTGAGCACCACCGAATTGCCGCAGGCGAGGGCCGGGGCGAGTTTCCACGATGCGATCATCAGCGGGAAGTTCCACGGCGTGATGAGACCGCAGACACCCACCGGCTCGCGGCGGGTGTAGTGGAACACCCGCGGGTCGCCGACCGGGCCGCTCGAGCCGTTTATCTTGGTGACCCAGCCGGCGAAGTAGCGGTAGTGCTCGGCCGCGCCGGGAATCGAGACGCCGCGCGCCACGCCGATCGGCTGCCCGTTGTCCATCGTCTCCAGTCGGGCCAGCACGTCGCCGTTCTCCTCGATGAGGTCCGCGAGACGCCAGAGCAGCCGGGCAAGTTGCGGCCGCGGCATGTCTGTCCAGTCGGGGTCGCGCATGGCCCTGGCCGCAGCGGCGACGGCTGCGTCGACATCGGCGCCGCTCGCCGACGCGACCTGGGCGAGTACCGCGCCGGTGGCCGGGTCGAGCGTCTGGAACCTCTCGCCCGTCGACGCGTCCTGCCACGCACCGTCGATGAGCAAGCGCGTGGGCGCATGGCCGATCGGGTGGACGTCGGCGGCTGTCGACGCAGTCATGTGGCACCTTCCCGCCGTCGGCCGAGCGACCGGACCGGCTGATCTCCGTGTGGCAACCTTGGCCCGGGCACGGTGTCCGGAGCTTGACCGGTGCGAGTCGGCACTTGACGCTGCGTGCTGCATCAAGGCGTTCACCAGGTGCGCGCAGGCTGTCGGCCATAGACTCGGGCTCTCGATAGTCCTCGACAGGAGTGCGCATGTCGGTACTCGTCCGCACGACCGACCTCGCGGTGCAGGAGCGGGAGGAGGTCTGGCGTGCTGCTGTCGCGGAGTCGTTCGTACCGCTGGACTTCACCTTCGATGCGCACTCGTTCGTCGGCGAGATCACCGGCGAGACGATCGGCAGCCTGGTCGTCAACCAGGTGAGCGCCGGGGCGCACCGGGCCGAACGTACCGAGCGGCACATCGCCCGCTCGGACGAGCCGGGTTACTACAAGCTCAGCCTGCCGACACGTGGCTACATGCTGATCTCCCAGGACGGCAGGGAGGCGCCGCTCATCCCGGGTGATCTCGCGATCTATGACACCAGCCGTCCGTACCAGGTGGTCTTCAACGACGCCTGCCGCATGCTGGTGCTGATGTTTCCGCACCGCGACCTGCACATCCCGGAGAAGGCGATGCGAACGGCCACCGCCCGTCGCGTGTCCGGCCGGCACGGGATGGGCGGGCTGGTGTCGCCGCTGTTAGTCAATCTGGCGCGGCACCTCGACCAGGTCGACGGCCCGCCGCTGGTGCGCCTGGCTGACAATGTGGTCGAGTTGATCTCCACCTTGTATGCGTCCCAGCTGTCGGAGTCATCCTGTCCCAGCGCGGACTCGATGCGCACCCTGCTCGTGCGGATCAAGGTGTTCATCGACCAGCACCTGGACGATCCGGACCTCGGGCCGGAGTCCATCGCGGCGGCCTGCTTCGTTTCCACCGGCTACCTGCACAAGTTGTTCCGGTCCGAGAGCACGTCGGTGTCGCGCTACATCCGCGAGCATCGGCTGGAACGGTGCCGCCGGGATCTGCTCGACCCAGGCTGGCGGGCGACGCCGGTACGCGCCATCGGCGCACGCTGGGGTTTCTTCGACGCCGCGCACTTCAGCAGGGTGTTCAAGGAGACCTACGGGGTGGCCCCGCGCGAGTACCGGCTCAGCCGCGACGTCGTCGGGTACCGCAGCGAGCGGTCCGATGCGGCGGTGCGTCCGGACTGACCGCCCCACCACGGCGCTCAGGTCCGGCGCGGCTTCAGCTGCCGAGGAACTGCGCTGCCCGCTCGGCGATCATCGCCGTCGGCGCGTTCGTGTTCCCGGTGGTGACCGTCGGCATGATCGACGCGTCGGCGACGGACAGCCGGTCGACGCCGTGGACCGACAGGCGGCTGCTCACCACGGAGTCCTCCGACGCGCCCATCATGCACGTGCCGGACTGGTGGTGGTACGTCACCACCGTCTCTCGCACGTAGTCGCGCAGGGAGCGCTCGTCGTTCGCGAGCGTGCCCGGATACATCTGCGCCGCGCCCCACTCCTCGCGTAGGGCCTCCTGCTCGCCGATCTGCTGACAGAGCCGGACCGCGGCACACAGCGCGGTGAGGTCCTCGGGCGCGGTGAGTACCCGTGGGTCCACCAGCGGCGCGACGGTCGAGCGGGCGTCGGCGAGGGTCACGCTGCCGCGACTTGCCGGGCGGACCAACCCGGCCATCAGGGTGAACCCGTCAAGCGGACCGGGCATCCAGTCCGCACGCAGCGGCGTGGAGAAGTGGATCGGTTGCAGGTCCGGCGACGCCAGCTGGGAACGACTGCGCCAGAACAGGTGGCTCTGGCAGTGCGGCAGCCCGGACGGCGTGCCGATCTGCCGCGTGGTGCTGAAGATGACCGGGACCAGCCAGTGGTCCTGCAGGTTGCGGCCCACGCCGCGCAGTGGTGCCACGACGTCGATGCCGAGCGGGCGTAGCCGGTCGGGATCTCCGACGCCCGAGCGCAGCAGTAGTGCGGGGGAGCCGAGGGCTCCCGCAGTGAGAATCACCTGCTCGCCGGCCCGCAACTGCAGATGTTCGGCGCCGTCGTGCCACTGCACCCCGACGCAACGGCTGCCCTCGAACAGCAGGCGCGAGACCGCGGCGCCGGTCACCAGATGCAGCAGCGGGCTTGTGCGGACGGGCGCGAGGTACGAGTCGGCGGTGGTGACCCGGTGGCCGCCAGCGACTGTCAGCTGGGTGTAGGAGAACCCTTCGGGCGCACCGTCGTTGCAGTTCGGATCGTGCGGAATGCCGGCCTGGTGCGCGGCCTCGGCGATGGAGCGGTGGACGGGGTCGGGCTGGTAATCGGCCAGGACGGGTTGCGGGCCGCCGCCGGAGCTCTCGATGCGGCCGAAGACCGGCTCGACGTCGGCCCACGACCAGTTGGGACTGCCGAGGTAGGCCCAGGTGTCGTAGTCCGCGTGGTGCCCGCGTACCCAGATCATCCCGTTCAGTGCGTGGGAGCCGCCGACCACGCGGCCGCGCGGCAGGTGCAGCGTGCGGTTGTGCGCGCTGGGCTGGGGCACGCTGCGATTGGCCCAGTCGAGTGGGCTGTCCCACAGCTCATGCATCCGGACGGGGTCGGCGACGGCGGGGTTGGCGTCGTCGTAGCCGGCCTCGAACAGCGCGACCGACAGCCCGCGGTCGACCAGGCGGCGAGCCAGCACGCAGCCGGCGGTGCCTGCGCCGACGACGATCACCTCCACCTCCGGCGGGAGGCGGGGACGTTCAGACGGGCTGCTCATCCGGGTAACTCACCCGGCCCAACTCGGTGATGAACGCGCCGCCCGGTGCGCAGCGCGCGGTCCCGTCCGCGCCGAGACCGAGGAACGTGCCGGTGGTCCGCATCGCGTCCAGGTCGTAGAGCCAGGTCGCGGCCACCGGGATCAGGAACTCGCGGAAGGTGAAGACATAGAGGTTCTCGCCGAGCGACCACGTGCTGGCCAGATCGACGTCACCATGGCCGCACTGCTCGCCGACGATGCACTGCCAGCAGTACCGCTCGCTGCTGAGGTAGACGTGTTCGTACAGGTGGTTCGGGCTGTATCGGTACAGCGCGCGCCAGCCGACGAGGTCGCGGCTCGGGCCGGGTACCGGTCCACGCACCGTTGCGCCCGCTAGGACGCCGGTGGTGAACGTCTGGCTCACTCGCGGGCGTCCGGGCGTGGGCTGATCGGCGATGCGCCCGGCGACCGTCAGTGTCCGGCCGGTGCTCTCGTCGGCGATGATCACCTCGGCGGCCCGGGGATCGTCCTGATGGGTCACCGAGAGGTAGTGCAGGCCGGGACGCATCTCGATGTTCTCGTACCAGTCACTGCCGCTGCGCCCGCCCTGCCGCCAGTCAACCTGGTCGCCGGAGCCGAACGCCAGCTCGAGCTCGTCGCCGGTGTCCGGGCGGATGCGCAGGGTGCGGCCGGCGAGAGAGTTTGTACTCGGCAGCCGGTTGCCGTCGATCCCCGCGGCGAAGTCGTCCATGCCCTTCCACTGCGGGGGGCGGATCTCGCCGGACAGCGGCAGGTCGGGTGGCTTGGTCATGGGGTCTCCACACGTGGTCATTGGGCGAAAGCGAGAGTGGGCAGGTCGACGCAGCCGGCGCCGCCGTCGGCGACGACGACCGCGCCGGTCATCGCTGCTGCGGACGGGGACAGCAGGAAGCCGATGACGGCGGCGATCTCAGCCGGCTCCGCGGGGCGGCCGAGCGGGGTGTCCTTGGTGGCCAGCGCGTAGGCGCCGGCGCGGTCGAGGCCGTGCATCGCCGCGAGGGCGTCCATCTGCTCGTCGGCCATCGCGGTACGCACCCAGCCCGGGCACACCGCGTTCACCCGTATCCCGCTGCGTCCGTAGTCGCGGGCCAGTGACCGGGTGAGCCCGATGACGGCGTGTTTGGAGGTGACGTAACCGACCGCCGCCGGTCCGGCGAACAGCCCGGCGATGGACGCGACCATGACCACCGAGCCGTGGCCTGTGATCAGGTGCGGTATCGCCTCCCGCACCGTGACGAACGCGGTGTCGAGGTTGACGCTCATGTTGTAGTGCCAGGCCTGATCGTCGGTGTCGGTCGCGGTGCCGAGGCTGTGGCCGCCGGCGTTCGCGACCACGTGGTTGATCGAGCCGAACGCGTCGAGCGCGGTGGCGAGCACGCGTTGCACGTCCGCGGTGTCCGCGGCATCGCCGGTGACGACCCGCGCCCGGTCGCCGAGTGGTTCGGCGACCGCGTGCAAGGGCGCTGGCCGCCGACCGGTGAGGACGACGCTGCCGCCCTGCTCCACGACGTAGCGGCAGGTCGCCGCGCCGATGCCGGTGCCGGCGCCGGTGACGATGACGACGCGCCCGGCGAGGCTGCCGGGGGCGGACGGGGGAGCGGTCATCGGCGCAGTCCTCCTGCGGGTCGGCATCATGCCGCAGTGTGCGGCGAGCCAACGCTATGGGTTGCGCGTTGGGAGCGGGGTCCCTGACGACCTGCGGTGCACCACAGGACAACAGGCAGATGCCAGGCAGTCAATGGCGCTCGGGCGGGCTGGGGCCGGTGATAACGATATCGACACGGCTTGACGCGACACGGGCATCTTCATATAGGTTCATCCGAACCCAAATCATATAGGATTCGTCTCCGGAGGTGCTCGTTGTCGACCGGCGCAGCCGCAAACAACCCGAGGTCCGTGACAGTCAAGTCGACGGGGCTCGCGAAGACGACACTGCTGAACGCAGACGTCGGGCCGGCGACACCGAGCGGCCCCTTCGCCGCCGAAGGAGGGCGATCGTGTCCAGCGACCAGCTGACCGACGCAGGACCGGTGACCCCGCGAACCGGCGCGCCGCCGGGCGGTGTCTTCTCCGGCGCGCGCGAACTGCTCGCCCGGATCATGCGGCTGCCGTCGATCAGCGTCCTGATCGCCACGGTCGCACTCACGCTGTTCATCGGCGCACTGCATCCGCAGTTCCTGCACACCGGCCAACTCTTGGACATCCTGCAGGCGTCGAGCTATGTCGGCCTGATCGCTATCGGGATGAGCTATCTGATCGCGATGCGCGAGATCGACCTGTCGGTGGGCTCGGCATTCGGGCTGTCCGTCATCGGGGCCGCGATCTTCATGGAGCACGGCTGGAACCCATGGCTGGCCGCGGGAGGCGGCATCGTGATCGGCGGCGTGCTGGGCCTGGTCAACGCGATTCTCGTGACTTTCGTGCGGATCCCGACCATCGTCGCGACGCTGGCCACCCTGTCGGTGTACCGGGGTCTCGCGATCGGCACCACGAACGGCCAGCAGGTCACCAACTTCAACACCAACGGCTCGTTCTTCACCGTGCTGGGCGGGCATCTGTGGGGTGTGCCGTTCAGCGTGTATGTGCTGGTCGTCGTCGCGGTTCCGCTGGCGTTCGCGATGCACCACACGAAGTTCGGGTACCGGGTGCTCGCGCTGGGATCGAACCCCGAGGCCGCCCAGTTCTCCGGCATCTCGCTGCCGAGGGTGCGCACTCAGGTGTTGATCCTGGTCGGCTTGCTCTGCGGTGTAGGCGGCATGCTCGGGCTGGCGTTCTTCAGCGCCGGAGACCCGAACATCGGCAGCGGCTTCGAGTTGCAGGCAATCGCCGCCGCGGTCATCGGGGGCACGCCGTTGCGCGGTGGCAGCGGCACCGTCTTCGGCGCCGTGCTCGGCGCGATCTTGCTCAACGTCGTCTCGTCCGGGCTGTCGTACTTCAACATCCCGGCCAACTGGAGCGCGTTCGGCACCGGACTGGTCATCCTCCTGGCTGTCGGGCTGGACAGCTTCGTGCGCCGGCGCCGCCGCGGCAGGCAGCCGGCACGCGCGCTATGAGCGCAGTTCGTCCCACAGCATCAACGACCCGATCCCCGCATGAGCACCTTAAGACGCCAGACACAAGGAGGAACAGATGATCGCAGTTCGTCACTACCGAAGGTCTCGACCGATGCAGCTGTGCACGGTCTTATGCGTGGCCGCGGTTCTTGCCACGACCGCGTGCAGTTCGAGCACGGGCTCGAATCAGCACACCGCGGCGTCGGACAGCAACTCCGCGGGTACGACCAACTCGTCGTGCGCGACGGCCAATAAGAAGCTCAACCTGGGTTTCGTCTACGCCGATACCACGCAGAACCCGTTCCAGGAGATGGCGCTGGGCGCGGAGGCGGCCGCGAAGGCGGACGGCAACGTCAACCTCAAGGAGAACGCACCGACCCCGCTGAACAACACGCAGGAAGTGTCGATGTTCCAGGCGATGGCCCGGCAGGCAACGGACGGCGTCGCCTATGAAACGGTGGCGCCGGATCTGTTCGGCCGGGCAGTGAAGGACGCGACGAGCGCCGGCGTGCCGGTCATCGCGGTCGACGCGCCACCGCCGCCGAACTCCGGGGTCAACACGTTCGTCGCGAACAGCAACACCAAGCTCGGCGAGCTGCTCGGCGACGCGTTCGTCAAGCAGAATCCGAACCCGAACGGCACAGTCGTCCTGGGCAACGACATCCCGTCGCTGCCACTTCTGGGGCAACGGCTCACCGGTCTGCAGAACGTGATCAAGCAGAAGCTGCCGAACATGAAGATCGTCGGTCCGCTGAACTCGGGTTCGACGAACACCGAGAACTACACGTTGTGGAAGAGCATCGTCAACGCGCACTCGGGCGCGACGGCCTACATCGGCGTCGGCGGCCAGGACGGCGTCTCACTGCCGCTGATCGAGAAGCAGACCAACGCCAACTTCCTCATCGGCTCGGCCGACATCCCGCCGGAGGCATTGCAGGCAGTCAAGGACGGCAAGATCTTCGCGCTGTCCTCGCCCGAGCACTGGATGAAGGGCTACATAGCGATGTACCTGCTCATCCACGCCAAGCGCACCTGCACGGCCATCCCCAGCGGCTGGTGGGACAGCGGCAACCTGCTGATCGACAAGTCGAACATCGACGCGGTCCTCGCCCGGCAGAAGTCCAACGCCACGCGGACCAGCTACTTCAAGCCGGAGATCGCCAAGCAGTTGGCGAATCCGCCGATTCAGCCGCTCAGCGCGGCGAACTGACGCCGATGGCAGTCCTGGAGGCGCGGCGGGTGACCAAGCGCTACGGCGGCGTCACCGCTGTTCGCGGAGTGTCACTCGCCGTGCAGCCGGGCACCGTGCACGCGCTGCTCGGGGAGAACGGGGCAGGCAAATCCACTCTGGTGAAGATCATCTCCGGCACGGTGCGCCCGGACGAGGGTGAGCTGCTGCTGGACGGTAGCCCGGTCGGCTTCCGCAACTCGCTGGACGCGTCGCAGCACGGCATCGCGGTCGTCTCGCAGGAGCTCAACCTGTTTCCCGACCTGGACGTGCTCGGCAACCTGTTCCTGATGCGCGAGCACTGCCGGTGGGGCGCATTCGACCGGCGCCGGATGGAGCGGCTGATGCGCCCGGTGCTCGACGACCTGGGGGTGGACGTCTCTCCGCAGACCCCCCTCGACCAGCTCTCGCTCGCGCAGCGTCAACTGGTCGAGATCGGCAAAGCGCTGCTCAGCGAACCGCGGGTGCTCGTGCTCGACGAACCGACCTCGGCGCTGGATGAGCGTGGGTCCGAACGGCTGCTCGACATCATGCGGGTGTTGCGTCGCCGCCAGGTTGCCGTGGTGTTCGTGACGCACATCCTCGAGGAGGTCATGCAGGTCAGCGACCAGGTCACGATCATGCGCGACGGGCAGGTCGTCCTCTCGGCTGTCGACCGCAAGGAGCTGACCATCGACGGCATCGTCGACGGCATGCTCGGCGACCGGAGCGAGGCGATGCGGAGGTCGGCCGCGAACCGGTCGCCGTCAGGGTCGGCCGGCACGTCCGAGCGTGTGACCACGGCGACGGGCGCGCCGCAGGAGCTGCGGCTGACCGGAGCGTCGTCGGGGACGGCGATGTCCGCGGTGGATCTGTGCGCACGATTCGGTGAGGTCGTGGGTCTGGCCGGCATCGTCGGGGCCGGGCACCGGGCCGTGCTCGAGGTGCTGGCCGGACTGCGCCCGCTCTCGGACGGTTCGCTCACCCTGCCTGGTGGGCGGACCCAGCGGCCGGCGCGCACACTGCGGCAGGCGGTGCGCCGTGGGGTGGCGCTCGTTTCCGGCGACCGTAAACGTGGCGTGATCCTTGAGGACCCGATCTGGATGAACATCGCGCAGGTGCGCGCGGTGAGCCTGGGACGCGACGGTGTCATGCCGCGTCGTCGCGCGCTGCGGCAGAAGGCGGCCACGCGGGCGAAGGAGCTCACCATCCGGATCTCGGACGTCAACCAGCCGGTCGGTGACCTGTCCGGGGGCAACCAGCAGAAGGTCGTGCTGGCGAAGTGGTTCGAGGCCGAACCCTCGGTGCTGCTGCTCGACGACCAGACCCGTGGCGTGGACATCGGCGCCAAGCAGGAGATCCACACGTTGATCCGCCGATCCAGCGGGTCGCGGGTGGTGCTGTTGTGCTCGACCGACCTGGACGAGCTGGTCGCCGTCTGCGACCGCGTCATCGTCTTTCGCGGCGGCCGGATCGCCACCGAGCTGTCCGGCGCGCAGCTGACCCGGCACACGCTGCTCGGTGAGATGAACGCCGTCACCGTCACGTAGCGGCGGCCGCCGCGCCGGGCCCCGTCACCGCCGGGCGCGGAGCGTGCTGAGCTGCAGTCGGGAGCCCAGCGGCCCTCCGGCAACCAGTCGCTGTGAGGTTGCGCGGGTGCGCACCGCCGTCCACACGTCCTCGCTCGTCCCCGGATGCGGCAAGTAGGTCGGGAACCGGGAGGATGCGATCGCCAGCCGTAATCGGTGACCGCGGCGCAGCCGGAACGCGATCGCGCCGAGTTCGACGACGGCGAGGACCGGACCGTGCAACGTGTCGACGGCGGTGATGCCCTCGAGCAGCTGGTGCGCCACGCCGTCCGGCGCGAGGGTCACCAGGGTCGCGACCAGGTGCGTGCACGGCGCGTCCGACTCGAACTCCAGCATCGCCACCGCCGGGCCGACCAGGTCGATCGACCGGGACACCGGCTCGGAGGTGAACGTGGCGACGTCCGGGCGGAGGTGGATCGCCGCCTCGTGCGCGATCGCCCGGATCGGGTCCATCCCGAGCGAGGGCACCGGCGCGGACGGGTCGTGGATCCAGCGGGCGACGCTCGACGTGTGATCCGGGCGCCCGGCGAGCGCGCCGCCGACCAGGCTGCCCGCCGCGCGGGCGGCGGCGACCAGGTGCAGCGTCCAGGGACGGGTCCCCGGCGGCGGCCAGCGCTCGGCAGTCCGCCATCCGGCGCCGGCGATCTCGAATCGCACCGGGGCGGTGCCGTCCTCGCCTCCGCCGCGAAGGTGCCGCTCGAAGAAACGCAACGAGGGCTCCAACGCCTGCGCCGGGTCCGGTGGCATGCCCGGTTCGTCGCCGCAGTCGAAGCACACGCCGATGTGGTTGGTGGCGGCCATCAGCAGCTGCTGGTCGGCCGCCGCTGGTGCGTTGGAGCCGGCGATGGCCCAGTCGCGCAGCGCCCAGGTGTTGATCGGATCCCACCAGCCGCCGGCGTGCAGCGCGGGAATCCGCAGCTGGGCAGCGGGCAGCCCGTCCGGGAACGCCCGCGCCTGCAG
>JBOGDQ010000087.1:0-5208 GCA_050742975.1 Jatrophihabitantaceae bacterium | reverse complement strand
TCCTCGATGCGGTGCTTCTTCTCCTTCAGCTCGACCTCGGTGGCCGCGCCGACCTTGATGACCGCGACGCCGCCGGAGAGCTTCGCCAGGCGCTCCTGCAGCTTCTCCTTGTCCCAGTCCGAGTCCGTGTTCTCGATCTCGACCTTGATCTGGTTGACGCGGCCCTTGACCTCGTCCTCGGAGCCGGCACCCTCGATGATGGTGGTGTCGTCCTTGGTCACGACCATCTTGCGCGCCTGACCCAGCAGGTCGAGCGTCACGTTCTCGAGCTTCAGGCCGACCTCCTCGGAGATGACCTGTCCGCCCGCGAGGATCGCCATGTCCTGCAACATCGCCTTGCGACGGTCACCGAAGCCCGGAGCCTTCACAGCCACCGCGTTGAACGTCCCGCGGATCTTGTTGACGACGAGCGTGGCGAGCGCTTCGCCGTCGACGTCCTCGGAGATGATCGCGAGCGGCTTGCCGGACTGCATGACCTTCTCGAGGATCGGCAGCAGCTCCTGAACGCTCGAGACCTTCTTGTTCAGCAACAGGATGTATGGATCCTCGAGGACCGCTTCCATCCGCTCCTGGTCGGTGACGAAATACGGCGAGATGTAGCCCTTGTCGAACTGCATGCCCTCGACGACCCGTACCTGCTCATCGTCGAGTCGAAGATCGCGAACGTGAAGGACCTGCTGCCCCTCCTGGAGAAGGTCATGCAGTCCGGCAAGCCGCTCGCGATCATCGCCGAGGACGTCGAGGGAGAGGCCCTGGCCACCCTGGTCGTCAACAAGATCCGCGGCACGTTCAAGTCCGTCGCCGTCAAGGCCCCGGGCTTCGGTGACCGTCGCAAGGCGATGCTCAACGACATCGCGATCCTGACCGGTGGTCAGGTCATCAGCGAGACCGTCGGCCTCAAGCTCGAGAACGCCGGGATCGAACTGCTCGGCAAGGCTCGCAAGGTCGTCGTCACCAAGGACGAGACGACCATCGTCGAGGGCTCGGGGGACACCGATCAGATCCAGGGTCGGGTCAACCAGATTCGCGCCGAGATCGAGAAGAGCGACAGCGACTACGACCGTGAGAAGCTGCAGGAGCGCCTGGCGAAGCTCGCCGGCGGTGTTGCGGTCATCAAGGTCGGTGCCGCGACCGAGGTCGAGCTCAAGGAGCGCAAGCACCGCATCGAGGACGCCGTTCGCAATGCGAAGGCGGCCGTCGAGGAGGGCCTGCTCGCCGGTGGCGGCGTGGCCCTGGCCAATGCGACCGTGACCGCTTTCGACAAGCTCGACCTGGTCGGCGACGAGGCCACTGGCGCCAACATCGTCAAGGTCGCGCTGCTCGCTCCGCTCAAGCAGATCGCGATCAACGCCGGCCTCGAGGGTGGCGTCGTGTCGGAGAAGGTGCTCGGCCTCAAGCCGGGTCACGGCCTGAACGCCGCGACCGGTGAGTACGTGGACATGTTCGCCGAGGGCATCGTGGAGCCGGCGAAGGTGACCCGCTCGGCGTTGCAGAACGCCGCGTCGATCGCCGCGCTGTTCCTCACCACGGAGGCCGTCGTGGCCGACAAGCCGGAGAAGGCCGCAGCCCCGATGGGTGGCGGCATGCCCGGCGGTGACATGGACTTCTGATCGAGTCCTACTGACGAGGGCGGGCCGGTTTTCCGGCCCGCCCTTCGTCGTCTCGTAGTGATCACGTTTTCCCCGCTGGGCGTCGGTTCGGGTCGGCTCACCCGGCGTCCGGCGGGGAAAACCTGATCAAACCACGGACGCTGTGGATCTTGTTGCGATGGAGTGGCGTGGGTCGTCGAACCGTAACAAGATCGCGACGGCGGGTTCAGCCGAGTAGCTCGTCGACGAAGCACCAGCGCCAGGCCTCGCCCGGCTCGATGCTGCGCATGACCGGGTGCGCGCTCTCGTGGAAGTGTGCCGTCGCATGCTTGTGCACCGAGGAGTCGCAGCAGCCGACGTGACCGCAGGACAGGCACAGCCGTAGGTGCACCCAGCTGGTGCCGTCGCGCAGGCACTCCTCGCAGCCCTCGGGCGTGCGCGCCGCAACGATGCGCGGGGCCTGCGCCAGGTGCTCGCAGTCTCCAGCGCGGTTCTGGGGCGTCACCAGCTCGTCGTCGATGCGGGCGGCGGCGTCCTCGATGCGGTCGAGCATGGACTCCTCCATGTCGATCGCGCCCAGGGCCGAGCGCAGCACCTCGTCGTCGTACACCCCCCGGTCGCGCGCCTGCAGGATCGAGCCGCGCTCGGCCGCGAGCATCTGCAGCCGGAGCCGCCGGTAGGTCGCGGCCGGGGGCTCGATCTCGTCCTGGGATCGGCCCAGCTGCTCCCAGATCTGGTTGCTCCGGCGCATCGATCGCTCCTGCAGTTGGGCGATGACCTCCTGCGGGTCCTCCGGCGTCTGCACCTGCTCCAGCACCGCGAGGCCGGCGCGGGCCGCCGCGGTCACGAGCGAGGCGGCCTGCAGTGCGTCCTCGGCGGCGTCCGGCCCGGGCAGCTTCAGCCTGCGGACCAGCCAGGGCAGGGTGAGCCCCTGTAGCAGCAGGGTCCCGGCCACGACCGTGAACGCGCACAGGGCGAGCAGGTCCCGGCCGGGTGTCTTCGCCGGCAGCAGGAACGCGGCCGCCAACGTGACCACCCCGCGCATGCCGGCCCACGAGACGATCACCGCGTTCGCCCAGGGCCAACCCTGCCCGAACGCGCGCAGCAGGCCCGTCGAGGACATCACCCAGAGGCTCCGCGCGAGGATCACCGCCACCAGCACGCCGGCGCACGCGGGGACGACCTGCGTCCACGGCACGTGTTCGGACCGTACGCCGTTGATCAGCCGACGGACCTGCAGACCGATGAGCAGGAACACCACGTTCTCCAGCAGGAACTGGACGGTGCGCCAGTTGATGTTCTCGGCGATGCGCGACCCGGCCGACTGCAGCACGGGTGCCTGATGCCCCAGCGCCAGCCCGGTCACGACGACGGCGAGGACCCCGGACGCGTGGATCTCCTCCGCCGGAAGGAACGCGACGTACGGTGCCGCGAACGAGAGCGTCGTGTCGAGCACGGGGTCGATGATGAACTTGCGGACGATCGCGAGGACCTTCGCCGCGACGAGGCCGATGATCAGCCCGCCTCCGGCCGCGCGTACGAAGTCCCAGCCGACGTGCCACGGGGTGACTGACGTCGACAGCGCGGCGATCGCGGTGTTGAGCGCGACCAGCGCCGTGGCGTCGTTGACCAGGCTCTCGCCTTCGAGGATCGAGACGATGCGCCGCGGCATGTTGACGCGGCGGGCGATCGTGGTCGCCGCCACCGCGTCCGGCGGTGCGACAACGGCGCCCAATGCGAACGCGGCGGCGAGCGAGGCGCCCGGCACGATCCACCAGGAGACGAAGCCGATCGCGACCGTCGAGAAGGCGACGAGCCCGACCGAGAGCAGGGCGATCGCCCGCCGGTTGGCGCGAAAGTCGACGAGCGACGTGCGGATCGCGGCGGCGTACAGCAACGGGGGCAGCAGTCCGATGAGGACGATGTCCGGCGTCAGGCTGATCTCGAGCGTGTCCGGGATGTACGAGACGCCGACGCCGACCAGGACGAGGGCGAGCGGCTCGCTCCAGTGGAAACGGCGGCAGATCGCGGCGACGAATCCGACGATCGCGACGAGCGCGAGGATATCGAGGGCGGCGTGCACACCGACATTGTCGCGGGTCGCTCGACTCGGGCGTCGGCGCGGTTAGGGCGGCGTGGCCACCTGGTCGGCCGGCGGCGCCGCGATCGTCACCGGCTGGTTGAACCTGCTCATCGTGACCTCGGTCGTGGCGCTCTGGCCGCCGACCGCGACGTCCTCCGTGAGCTTGACGGTGCGGCCCTGCGCATCGATCCACAGCTCGATCGGGATGGTGCTGATGCCTGCTGCCTTGACGACGCCGATGTTCGGGAAGTCGTGCGGCAGCTTGGCGACGACGACGTTCAACGCGTAGTGGTTCGTTGTGATGCCGTCGACCTGCTGGCTGCCCTTGCTCTGGAGGTGGTCGGCGGCCTTGGCGAAGATCGCGGACCGGTCCATGGACGCCGAGTACTTGAGCTGAGCCAGGACCTTCACGAACGGCGCGAGCCTCGCGTTCGTGGTGTCCGGCGAGACACGTACCCACGGCTTGTCGGTCGGGTTCAGGGCCTCGGGCAGTTTGAGGTAGAGCTTGCCGTTGACGACGATCATCCGCAGGCTGCCTGCGCTGCTGATCTGCTCGCCGATGTCGAGTGCGGACATCTGGCCGTTGTCCTGCTTCTCGTCGCCACTCGCCTGCAGCGTAAGCCCGGCCGAGTCGACGCTCATCTGCATGTGCGCCGAGGAGACGGTCTTCGCTCCGCTCACGAGCAGTGCGCCGAGTTGCGGCCCGCTCATCGCGGCAGCACGGGGGTGGCCGTCGGCAACTTGGCTGCACGCGCTCAGCGTGAGGGCGCCGGCGACGAGGACGACCGCCGCACGTTTCGTCCCGATACGCCGCATGCGGTGAACGTACCCGTTGCGCGCGTGGATCACGTCGCTTCCGTCTCAGCCCCGGTCACGTTGCGCAGTTGCGCGCGCGCATCCCAACCGTCTGGGATGGGCTCGATGTCCGCTGATTCCCAAGGCATCCCTCGCGTAATCCACCTCGCGCGCCAGGCCGTGTAGGTGAATCCGCGGTCGTCGTCGGTAACGCCGAACTCGAATCCGCATGACGGGCAGATCTCGTACGAGCCGCCACTGGTCGGCGACCGGCGGGGCGGCTCGTCAAGATCGGGATAGCCGCACACCGGGCAGACGAATTTCGGCGAAGTCATTGTTCAGCTCCCGCTCTGCCGCAGCCAGTAGGTAGGGCTGGATGGCTTGAAGAAGGTCAAGATCGTGCCGTCGGACGAGTAGCTACCGAAGGTATTGCTCGCCGGGTCGTACAACCGGATTGTGCCGAACTCATCGATCTTTCGTGGTAGACCCCCGGCTATGCCTTGCTCGAAGAAGTGAACCGCCCTGTTCGCATAGTCCGTCGACGATGCCGCACCGAAATCGTGTCCGTGATCCTTGAAGTGCCTGGCCAGAAGTCGCGCGGTCCGGAATCTACGGACAACGGGCAGCTGTGTCGTTTCCGCCGCCGATGCCGCGGCGATGAGTGCGTCGTCGGCGGCGCGGGTGGTGGCGGTGATCTCCGTTGCCTTCGCTGCCCGCGAGGTCGTCACCACGACCCGGTCC
>JBOGDQ010000086.1:0-4087 GCA_050742975.1 Jatrophihabitantaceae bacterium | reverse complement strand
GCGTAGAGCACGCCCGCCTTGTCGAGTCTGGCGATCGTCTGCTGGTAGCCGAACGCCTCGAGCACATCCGCCGCCGCGGGGCTGAACCCGGCCACGTAGGTCTGCAGCTGCGCGGCGATGTTCTTGTCGTCGGACAGAATTGTCTTCATCGACAGCGGGCAGGTGTTGTAGAACGGCAGCCCGCCCGCGGCACGCTTCAACAGAGCATCCGCGGCCGGACTGGTCAGGTCCAGCCCCGGCATGCGGGCAAGCACAACCGGCTTGGTCGGCTCGAGGACCGCGTCGAGCCGGAAGAGCACCAGGGTCGGCAGCATGACCGACCCGTACTCATGCGGCTTCAGATGACCGCGCAGCTTGTCCGCGATCTTCCAGATGAACGCGACCTTGTTCTCGAACCCTGCCGGAGTCGCCATACCGTCCCTCGCGTCGCCGGATGATCCACGCATCCTCCCGCAACCCCACACGGACGCAACATCCAGGTGATCGCGGAGGCCGGCGCGGAGTCCTTGCAGAGGCGGCGTTTGGTCTTGCTGTTCACCGGGCGCGGGTGGTGACCGTGGCGCACACGCGCGCGGTTAGGCCGCCGGTACGGGTGATGCCGTCTGACCGTCGGCGCTGGCGAGATGCGCACATGGTGGCCGGTAGCAGCAGCGGGCATTTCAGCTCCGAGGCTTGATCTGCTCGTCCGGACTGTCATCATCGGGACAGGCCCCGGCACATCCCTCCCGTGCTGGGGCTGTCCACGTCCCCGCGCGGCCGTACGCTTCGACCGCGACGTACGGGCCGGACACGGCGAACAGTCCGGCCATGACGCCCGCCACCCTGGGGCGGCATGACGGTCTGGCCGGTCTCGATACGGCGGGTGCCGCGAACCCGGAGTACCTGCGCCGACCGGCAAGCTTGATCGGCATCCGCAAATGAGATGGCGCGCCTGCCTTGATCCAAATTGGAAGATACCTAGCGCATCGATGACCGGGTCGCGCTCGCTCGCCGTGATGCACGCGCAGGTCCCGTTCGCGGCGTAGCGTGCACCGTGTGATCGACTTCCACCTCATCGCGACCGCCTCGATTGCGGCCCGCTCGGAGGACGGCTGATGAGCTGGCTCCGCAGGCGTCAGCAGGCTCGGGATCTTCTGGCCCGCGGGCCGGTGCCGACGTGCGAACCTCCCACCGACCCGAACGCGATGGTCGTGGTGCTGGGTCGAGATGGACAGCCGGTCATGGACGCCGACGGCGATCCGGTCCTTGTGCCCGCTGTCCCGGTGCCACCGATCGGGCCACCTGAACTGCAGCCGGTCGAGCCGCCCCGCGCGGGCACGACGCGGATCAGGAAGCGGCCCGGACTGGTTGGCCGCCGGATCGGCTGGGTGCGCACCGTGGAGTACGAAGTGGCGGACAGCGAGGTGCGAGGGTGGGGAGACCAGTAGCGCCAGCGGTTCCGCCGTGCGCGTGGCCGCTGGCTCCCGCCTATCCTCCGGCCGGCGCGCCTGAGCTTCGGCGAGTCCACCAACGCCGTGACGGCGATCCGGAGCGAGGGCCACGGCGGGCAAGCACAGGGCCGGCCTCGCGTGGGCGGGACCGGCCCTGAGATGTCCTCCGGGCGTTTCCCCCGCGCGCGGCGTCGAACATCGTGAATGTAGGCCGATCCGAAGATCGTCAGTGGGGTTGCGGCATCACGGTTCGATGACGGTGCGCCGCGGCCCAGGCATCGGACCCGAAGCACACACCGTGTCCGGATCAGCCGGTCCACTGATCCGCCTCGCCACGCTGTCGCAGCAGCCAGCGCCCGGGCCGACCACGGCCGGGCCCGGCCCACGATGACCGGGACGTACGTGGTGCTCGTCCTACCTGAACAGGTGGTCCAGGACTGGGATGTCGACCAGTGCGGCTGACGGCGATGCCGCGGTGACCTGCGCGGCGGGTTCGGCGTGTTCGTGTACGTCGAGCCGGGCGAGGGCTTGGTCGGTGAGGAAGCGGCTGGTCTTGGCGTAGACCTGTCGGGCTCGGTAACTGTTCCAGTCCGTCGGCAGACGGGTGGGTGTGTAGATGGTCAGGGCGTCGCGGGCGCGGGTGACGGCAACGTAGAACAGCCGCTGCTCTTCCTCCAGTCCTTCCTGGTCCCCGAGCGCCATGTCGGACGGGAACGTCCCGTCGACGGCGTGGATCAGGTGCACGGCGGTCCACTCCAGGCCTTTCGCGGAGTGGACCGTGGACAGCGTGAGGTAGTCCTCGTCCTTGTGGGGGGTCTTGGCGTAGTCGGCGCTGGAGGACCCGGGGTCCAGGGTGAGTTCGGCGACGAAGTCGGCCAGGTTGGTGCGGGTGCCGGCGGCGTTCCCGATGCGGTCGACGTCCTCGACGCGGGCGTGCCAGTCGTTGTAGTGCGACTTGACGAGCGGCCGGATCGCGGCGACGCAGGCGGCGGCCCGGTCGCTGGCTGCGGGCGTGGACCGGGCGTGGTTGAGCTGGGTCAGGGTCGCGGCCAGGGCCGTGCGGGCACGGTCGGGGGCTGCCGCGACCACGGTGTTGATGTCCAGCTCGTCGTCGCTGATCAGCAGCGGTGTGAGGGCCCGGGCGGTGGCCTTACCGATGCTGCGATGCAGGCCCAGCAGCCGGTACCAGGCCAGCTCGTCCCGGGGGTTGGTCGTGACCCGCAGGGCGGCGATGAGGTCGCGGATGTGTGCGGTGTTCAGGAAGCTGATGCCGCCGTACTTGAGGTACGGGATGTTGCGGACGGCGAGTTCGACCTCCAGGGTGTTGCTGTTGGCGCCGGCCCGCATCAGCACGGCCTGCTCGCGCAGCGGGAGCCCGTCCTGTTGTGCGGCCAGGACGGCCTCGGCCACCAGCCGGGCCTCGGTGTCGGCGTCGGCGCACCGCACCAATACCGGCTTGGACGCGCGATCCTCGACGCGGTCGGCCTGGAGCTGGAGCTTCTGGCGGTCGCCGTGGCCGGGGCGGATCACGTTGGCCAGGTCCAGCACCGGCTGCAGGGACCGGAAGTTGCGTTGCAGCCGCACGATTGTGGCATCGGGCAGTCGGGTGAGAAGGTCGCCCAGGTGGGCTCCGCTCGCTCCGCGGAACCCGTAGATCGCCTGGGCGTCATCGCCCACCACAGTCAGGCCGGTGCCGTCCGGGCGCAGGCCGGTGATGATGTCGACCTGGGCGCGGTTCACGTCCTGGTACTCATCGACCAGCACCCAGTCCCAGCGCCGGCGCAGCTTGTCGCCGATCGCCGGATGGGCCAGCAGTCGGGTCCAGCACAGCAGCAGGTCATCGAAGTCCAGCAGCCCGCGTTCGCGCTTGCCGGTCATGAACGCCTTGAACAGTCCGAGGATCACCTCGGTCAGATGCACGAAGTCGGGCATCTCGGCGGCGATCACGTCGCGGGCCGGCCGGTCGTTGTTCACCGCCCGGGAGAACATCTCGGCCAGCTTCTGGCTGCTGGGGAACCGGGTCTCGGTGCCGGTCAGGCCGTGCTCCTCGCGCAGCAGGTCCATGAAGGCGACGACGTCCTGCGGATCGAGCAACGTCACCGACGGCAACCCCAGCGCGCCGGCGTACTCGCTGACCAGACGATGCGCTACGGCGTGGAAGGTGCCGCCCCACACCCGCTGCCCGGTCCGGGGATCACCGCACAACGCCGCCGCGCGCGAGGTCATCGAGGCGGCCGCGCGGCGGGTGAACGTCAGCAGCAACACCCGCTCCGGCATCACGCCGCTCTCCAGCAGCCGAGCCACCCGGGCCGTCAGCATCCGGGTCTTGCCGGTCCCGGCGCCGGCCATCACGACCAGCGGGCCGCAGCCGTGCTCGACCGCGGTCAGCTGCGCTCCGTCGAGACCATCGGCCCACCGTCCTTCAAACATGCGTTCGATCCTACCGGCGCGTGGCAGCAGGATCGGTTTCGACACGGCGCGTCGTGCCGAGCCGGCCGGAGGCCCACCGGGGTCGCCCTGGTCTTCACGAGGGTCATTAGCATCGCGTCCCAGCGCGTCGCCGACAAACCGCAGGCGGCCGGTCCACAAACGAGTACCGCAACGCCCGCACGTTCGAAAGCCGCACCACCGGCACGCATCACGCAGCCGGTAACCAC
>JBOGDQ010000085.1:0-52402 GCA_050742975.1 Jatrophihabitantaceae bacterium | reverse complement strand
TGATCCGCTCAGCGACTGCGATCATCAGTCGCGAGCGCAGCCGCATGTTCTCCGACTCCTGCGGAGTGTCTTCGATCGCATCCCACACGCTGTCGAACTGTTCGCTACTCATGTCCGCTCACCCGCCAACAGTAGTATACAAGTTTCGATATGTCCACGGATGCGCGGCTCCGCATAGGGCGTCGCGCGCCCTTGAACCCTGAGTTCAGTTGGGGATCCATGCGCGGGCACGCTGGTGGACAGCTTCGCTGTTAAGCGCCACAATTGTGGCTATGACTACCACTGAGCCGCTGAGGTCGGTCCGCGATCATCTTTCCGAGGTCGTAGACCGGGTCGAGCTCCAGCACGAGCGTGTCATCATCACCCGCAACGGGCGTGCCGCGGCCGTCGTCATCAGTCCGGAGGACCTCGCTCAGCTTGAGGAAACACTCTCGGTCCTGAGCGACCCCGAGGCGCTCGCCGACATCCGCGAGGCCGACGCGGCATACGCCCGAGGTGATGTTGTGCGCGGCATCGAAGCCGTCCGCCGCCTGGGCCGGTGACTGAGCAGCACGAATACGAACTCGTCCTCACCCCACCGGCTCGACGGGCGATCACCGAACGACTTCCCGAAGCTGTGGCGGCTGCTGTGATCGACTTCCTGACGACCGCTCTGGTGAGCCAGCCCAGGCGGGTCGGCAAGCCGTTGCGCGGCGAGCTGGCCGGGGTATGGGCCGCGCGACGCGGCACCTACCGGGTGCTCTACCGGCTGCGCAAGGAACCACGCGAGGTCATCGTCGTGCGTGTCGAACATCGAAGCGACATCTATCGACCCCGCTGACGATCAAATTCGGACCAGACCGATCTGGCGATCGCGGACCGGGAACGCACGCTGTACGCGGACGGTGCGGCTGCCAACGATGGTGCACGTCCGCGGCTGTGACATCCGCTGTGCAACGAGATCCCCACCGAAACGTAGCCGAGCTGCGATCTTGTTGCGGGTCGGTTGCTGCGCTCGCCGAGGTGCACCAAGATCGCCACGAGCCCTGGCAGCAGATCGGGATGTCCGGTCTTGTAGCGCGATCCTGACCACGTCCGTTCGCGAACCTGGTTCGAGCGTCGACGCAGCACATGCGGGACCTGGCACACGCGCGTGCCGTGCAACGGGTGCCGCGGCTGAGGTGTCAATCTGGTGGACGTGACGTCGGCGAGGTGAAGTACATGAGACACGGTGTCGTGCTGGGCGCAGCGGCCGCGGTGTGTCTGGTTGCGGCGTGCTCGTCCGGCGTCGTCTCACCTGACCGCTCCCGGTCGCGGATCGTGTCAACGCCGTCCGTGACCCCGGCGTCGACAATCCCCCCGATTCCAGCGGTTGGCCCGGTCGTGCGAACGCTCTCGTTTGCTGACTCGGCGGCGACGCTGTTCACGGCTCACGGCTCGGACCTGTACGTCGCCGTTATCCGCGCCGATCACGCCGACGTGGTGACTGTCGAGCGGGTCTCGTCCCGCACCGGAGGCGTGAGCAGCGCACCGCTGCCGTTTCCGCTCGCCGGCTTCCTCGCCGACATCGCGGTCGGCCCTGAGGGCTTCTACCTGGGCACGTCGGTGATCAGACGCTTCACCCGGACCCCGGACGTACTCGTGCGGCTGGACCCCTCGACGCTGAAACAGACGGCTCGGGCATCCTTCGCGGCGAACGTGCACGCGTATACCCAAGGCAGGCAGCTGTGGGCCTCCCTCGGCGACGGTCGCGTGGTGCGGCTCGATCCGCACACGCTCGCGATCAAGGCATCGGCGCAGATCCTGCCGCGATCGGCCGCTCTGCGCGGGGAGGGGCTGGTGTCCGCGCCCGCACTCGGGCTCGGGAGCCTCTGGGCGCTGGCCGGCGACGAACGCGACCTGCAGCTGGTACGGATGGATCCGAGCACGCTCGCTGTCCGGTCCAAGACAGCTGTCCCGACCCGCGGGAACTACTACCAGTCGCTGAACAGCGTGACCGCCGATGCGAACCACGTGTTCCTCACCGGCCGGGGACTGGCACGCGTCGACGTTGACGGCCAGCTCACCGGGCCGCCGATGGTCGACAGCGGATTGGCGGCAGCGGCGCAGCACGGCTCGGGTCTGCTCGCGCTCACCGATCCGCCAACCACGCTGGAACTGCTCAACGGCGACGGCCACGTCCAGGCCCGCAGTCCGCTGATCGACGCCGGCGGGTCGCTGGCCGTCAGCGGCGACACCGCCTGGCTACTCGGCAACGCCGGCCACGGCGACGGCATCGTGCAAATCCGCCTTCGCCGACCGGCCTGAAAGCGTGACTCGGTAGGCTGGTGCTACGGCGGAGGGGCTCGCCGACAACCGCGAACGCGGCCGATGCCGACCTCGCCAACGGTCCCTACCTCACCCGTACGAGAGAGGTAGTCGCCATGTGGTCGAGCTTTGCCGAGAACCGGCGCCCACGCAGGGGTTATGGCGTGCAGGAGCACGTCATCGGTAACCCGGACACCGGGGTGATCGACTCCGACGTCGACCTGCACGATCCGTCCCAGGTCGCCGAGACGCAGCAGCGGCAGTGGGACTTACTCGCCGCCATCTCCGCCGGTGGTGTCCTCGGCGCCGAAGCGCGCTACGGGCTGGACGAGCTGCTGCCGCATAGCGGCACACAGTTCCCCTGGTCGACACTTGTGGTCAATGTCAGTGGTTGCCTGCTGATCGGCGTGCTCATGGTGCTGCTGCTGGAGCTGACATCGCCGCATCGGCTGGCCCGCCCCTTCCTCGGCGTCGGCGTGCTCGGCGGGTACACGACGTTCTCGAGCTTCGCCGTCGACGCAGAGCGCCTCCTGCACCATCAGCGGCCGCTGCTCGCACTCGCCTATGTGGTCAGCACCCTGGCGCTGTGCCTGCTCGCGGTGCTCGTTTCAACGCTCGCGACACAGATAATCACCCGAGCCGTCCTCGATTTCGCGGTCCGCCGCCGGGAACAGGAGCAGTCGCAATGACAACCGACCACACAGCTCACCGGCTCATGGTGATCATCGACGAGGACGCGGTGTTCGGGCACAAGCCGATGTACAAGGAGATCGTGCGCCGAGCCCACGAGTCGGGACTGGCCGGCGCCTCGGTGTTCCGCGGCATCGAGGGCTTCGGCTCGTCCGGTCGCGTGCACACCAATCGCATCCTCAGCCTGACCGCGAGCCTGCCCGCGATGGTGATCATCATCGATAGCGCGGAGAAGATCACCGGGTTCCTCGCGCAACTCGAGGACATGCAGGTGCGCGGCGTCGTCGCGATCGACGAGGTCGAGATCGTCCGGCCCGGCCACCTACCTGGTGCCGCGCAATGATCCCGCTCGTGATCGCGATCGGCGCGGCAATCGGAGCACCGGCCCGGTATCTGACCGATCGCGCCATCCAGTCACGTCACGAGACGACGTTTCCGTGGGGCACGCTGACGGTCAACCTGCTCGCGTCGCTGGCCCTCGGCGTCGTCACCGGCGCATCCGGGCACCTGTCCGCGAGCACCGTCGCCTTCATCGGCACTGGTCTGTGTGGTGCACTGAGCACGTTCTCGACGTTCAGCTACGAGACCATGCGCCTGGTCGAGGAACGCTCCGAGTTCTACGCGGTGGCCAACGTGCTCCTGAGCGTCGTCGCAGGGCTCGGCGCGGCCGCGTGCGGCTGGTCGATCGGCGCATCGTTCGGATGAGGGTCCGTAGCGGGACGAGGTCCTGATCAGGGCGTCGGGCGAGTCACAAGCCACCTCAAACTGAGGACGCGCCGTGCATTGCCCAGATACCGGTCGCCGTCGGTGCCATGATTACGGCATGGTCGTCGTGCAGTCGTCAACGCGCGCTGCCGCATCCCCGACCCACCGCTTCCAGGGCGTGCTCCCGCATGGGATGCTCCGCTGGCGCCGGCCGGTCTGGTGGCAGGAGATCGCGATCATCGCGATCGGCTACTGGCTGTACACGATGGGCCGCAATGCCGTGCCCGAGCAGGCGACGATCGCCATGCGGCACGGGCGCAGCGTCCAGCACCTGCAGGACATCCTGCACCTGAACTTCGAGCTCTCGCTGAACCATTTCGTGGCGCGCAACGAGTGGCTCGCGCAGGGCATGGACTACTACTACGCGACGCTGCACTTCATCATCACGATAGGCGTCATGGTCTGGCTGTTCCGGCGGCGCCCGCACGTCTACCGGGGCGCTCGCACGGCGCTCGTCGCGACCACTCTGCTCGGCCTGCTCGGCTTCTACCTGTACCCGCTGGCCCCGCCGCGACTGCTGCCGCAGTTCGACTACATCGACACCCTGGCCAAGTTCCACACCTGGGGCTCGCTGGCCGACCCGTCCGTCGCCTCGCACTCCAACCAGTTCGCCGCGATGCCGAGCCTGCACATCGCCTGGGCGCTGTGGGCGGCGCTGTCGATCTACGCCTGCGCCTGGCGGCGGTGGGTGCGAATCCTCGGGCTGCTCTACCCGGTCGGCACCCTGATCGTCATCGTCAGCACCGCGAACCACTTCGTCATCGACGCGGTGGGCGGCGTGGTCGTGGTCGTCATCGGGTTCGCGATCCAGTGGGTGATGTCAGGCCACGGCGCGTTCACCCCACCGCTGGACGCCCCGGACTTCTCGCTGACCGATTCGGACGACGAGGCCGCCGTGGACGCGGCCCGCCAGCACGGCTGATCGCGCGACGTTCGCCCGGCGCGCCATGGCTATCACGACGTTCGTCCTGTTCGGGCTACTGCTGTGCCTCGGCGCGACCGCGATCCGGCGCACCGCGCTGCCCGCGTCCGGCCTGCTCGTCTTCAGCGCGCTGTGGCTTCCCGCCGACTCCCGGATGGAGGGGCCGGTGCTGTTCGTGCTCAGCTATGCCAACGGCGTCACCCTCGCCGACCTGCTCGCCGTACTCGGCGCAGTGGTGGCCGGAGCCGTCCTGATCCGCATCGCGTGGCGCGCCTCCGCGCCGGCCGACCGCGCCTGGAACGTCGCCACCGTCGTTGGCGCCTGCTGGTCCGTTCTCGCCATCGGCGCCGTGGTCTCCCTCACACGGTGATTTTGGGGCCTTACCCGTAGAAGACGTCCTCTACTACGGCGCGGGCGCGGCGTGCGGCGCGGCGGTAGTCATCGACCACCTTGCCCGGGTCCAGATCCGGTGGATAGCCGACCGCCCGCCCGACGCCGACGAGCACGCTGCCCCGAGTCGGCACCTGGTCTTCAGCCCTGTCCCGCACCAGCTTGAGCGCATTGCGCAGGTGCGTGGCGCCGCGCCAGGCGGTGGCCAGGGTGTCGGCCTGCGCCGGCGTGATCAGCTGCGCATCGGCGGCTGCGCGCAGCGCCTCCAGCGTACGGGTGGTGCGCAGCGCCGGGATCGCGCCGCCGTACTGCAGCTGCAACAGCTGGACCGTCCACTCGATGTCGGCCAGCCCGCCACGGCCCAGCTTGGTGTGCGTGCTCGGGTCGGCGCCGCGTGGCAGCCGCTCGCTGTCCACCCGCCCCTTGAGCCGGCGGATCTCGATAAGGTCCTTGCCGCTGAGGCCCCCTGCCGGGTAGCGGATCGGGTCGATCAGGGCCGTGAACCTCGCGCCCAGGTCCGGGTCGCCGGTGACGAACCGCGCGCGCAGCAGCGCCTGCGCCTCCCACGCCTCGGACCAACGCGCGTAGTACGACGCGTACGACGCGAGCGAGCGCACCAGCGGGCCGTTGCGCCCCTCGGGGCGCAGGTCCGCATCGACGACCATCGGCGGATCGCTGGACGATGGCGCGGCCAGCAGCGACCGCAGCCGGCCGGCGACGTCCGCGGCCACACGGGCACCGTCGTCGGCGTCCGCGGCGGCCAGGTCCTCGTACACGAACATGACGTCCGCGTCCGAGCCGTAGCCGACCTCCGCACCACCGAGCCTGCCCATCGCGATCACGGCGAAGCGGATCGGCAACTCGGCCAGCCCGCGCTCGGCGGTCACCACCCGCACCGCGATCTGCAGCGCGGCCTCGAGGGTGGCCTCGGTGCTCACGCTGATCGCCTCGCACACCGCGGTGACGTCGAGCCGGCCGAGCAGGTCGGCAAATGCGACGCGCAGCAGCTCCTGGCGCCGCACCCCGCGCACCACCGCGACGGCGTCCTGCGGATCGTCCTGCCGCGCGGCGGACTCGCGCATCTCCGCCGCCACCTCCGCCGCCGCGCGCGGGCGGAGCTCGTCGTCGTCGGCGAGCAGCTGCAGCGCTTCGGGGGCACGTCCGAGCAGCCGCGCGACGTACCTGCTGGTGCCGAGCAGGTACGCCAGCCGGGACGCGACCGCGCCCTCGTCGCGCAGCAGGCGCAGGTACCAGTGCGTGCTGCCGAGGCCGTCGGAGAGCTGGCGATAGGCGAGCAGGCCGCCATCCGGATCCGGCGCGTCGGCGAAATCGGACAGCAGGACGGGCAGCAGCGTGCGCTGCAGCACGGCGCGCCGCGACAGCCCGGACGTCAGTGCCTCGATGTGCCGCAGCGCACCCGCTGGATCGGTGAACCCGAGCGCGGCCAGCCGACGGCCGGCCTCGACCGGTGTGAGCCGCAGCCCGTCGGCCGGGACGCGGGCGACGGCCTCGAGCAGCGGGCGGTAGAACAGCTTCTCGTGCAGCCGGCGCACCTCGCGCGCGTGCAGTGCCCACTCGGCCTCGAACACCGCGCGGGCATCACCGCGCGCGTCGGGCCGGTACCCCATAGCGCGGCCCAGCCACGCGCGGTACTCCGGCTCCTCCGGCACCAGGTGCGTGCGGCGCAGCTTGCGCAGCTGCAGCCGGTGCTCGGTCGCGCGCAGAAAGGTGTACGCGTCGCTCAGGCTGTGCGCGTCGTCGCGGCCGATGTAGCCACCGTCGCGCAGCGCGTCCAGTGCGGGCAGCGTCCCCGTCACCGCGCGCAGCGAGTCGTCGCCGCGACCATGGACGAGTTGCAACAGCTGCACCGCGAACTCGACGTCGCGCAAGCCACCGGGCCCGAGCTTGATCTCGCGCGGCGCGATCGCGGCCGGGATGTGCTCGATGACGCGGCGACGCATCGCACGCACGTCGGCCACGAAGTCGTCCCGCTCGACTGCGCTCCACACGAACGGCGTGATGGTCTGCAGGTACTGCGCTCCGAGCGTCGGCTCGCCGGCGACCGGGCGCGCCTTGAGCAGCGCCTGGAACTCCCAGGTGCTGGCCCAGCGCCGGTAATACGCCTCGTGGCTCGCCAGGGTGCGCACCAGCGGGCCGTCCCTGCCCTCGGGGCGCAGCGCCGCGTCCACCTCCCACGCGACGGCCCGGCAGATCCGCATCGCCTGCCGCGCCAGCGTGGTCGCGGTGGCCAGCCCGCGGTCGAGATCGCCCCCGTCGTCGTCGCGCTCCCCCGGCTCGGCCACGAACACGACGTCGACGTCGGACACGTAGTTCAGCTCGCGCCCGCCCGTCTTGCCCATCGCGATGATCGCGAGCCGGCACGGCTCGGCGTCACCGGGCAGCTCCGCCGCTGCGATCGCCAGCCCGGCCTGCAGCGTGTGCCCGGCCAGGTCGGCCAGCGCGCCGGTGACCTCGCGCAGCGTGAGATCACCGGCCAGGTCGCGCCCGGCGATCGCCACCAGCTCGCGGCGATACGCGTTTCGCAGCGCCTCAACGGCGGCCGGACCGGTACGAGTCGCCCGCGTGCCGCCGGTCCCGGTGACCGGATCGTCCGGGTCGGCGCCGACGGCGGCGGCCAGCCGCGAGGCTACATCCTCCGGGTCGTGAGCGCCGACGAGCGCCGACCAATGCGCCGGATGCGCGACCAGATGCTCGCCGAGCGCCAGCGACGCACCGAGCAACGGCAGCAGCCGGGCGCGCAGCTCGCCGCTCGATGCGAGCGCGGCCCGCAGCTCCGGGCCGTCGGCAGCGATGATCGTGGCCAGCGTGGCCAGCGCCGCGTCCGGGTCGGCCGTTCGGCCCAGCGCGGCGACGATCGAGGCCGACGAGTCGTCGACCGGCCCGTTTGCAGCGGCGTCCCACCAGCTCAGCGGCGGGTCGCTGAGCAGCTGCGCGGCGCAGTCGGCATCGTCGAACGACAGGCGGGCCAGGCGCAGCGCGACCCGGCGCCCGCCGGCTTCAGCCATCGTGGGGCGAGCGCACGCCGGGCGTCGGCAGCGCGGTGGTCCGCGGCTCGATGGGTGTTCGTACGGCGGCCAGCTCCACTGCCAGCGCGGCCCGGATCGCGGCCGGGTCGGTGATCGGGCCCGCGGTGCTGACCGGGGCGCCGCGCGCTGCCGGAACCGCGGCAGGTTCGCGCACGATGTTCGCGAACGCCTCGGCGAACGGCTGCCAGGCCTCGACGACGTCCGCATCCGCCGCATCGGCGCGCTGCAGCAGCCGGTCGACGTCGTACCCGTCGAGAGCGCGCGCGTCCTCCTCGGCCCACGAGCGGACGATCGCGGGCGTCGTCTCGATATGGAACTGGATGCCCCAGGCCAGCCGGCCCAGCCGGAAGGCCTGGTTCTCGCACAGCGGCGAGCCGGCCAGCTGCACGGCACCCGGCGGCAGCGTGGTCACGGCGTCGAAGTGCCACTGGATGACGTCGGGCGTGATCGGCATCGGGCCGAACAACGGATCCGTAGCCGCGGCCGTCCGCTTGGCGATCAGCTGCGCACCGAACTCCGGTCCGTCCGGGTTCGGGCTGATTTGCCCGCCGTTCGCCAGCGCGAGCAGCTGCGCCCCGAGGCAGACCCCGAGCGTCGGGACCTCGTCGCGGATCGCCGTTCGCAAGAGCGCTCGGACCGCTGGTAGGAACGGTGCGATCTCGTCGTCGGCCGCGCCCATCCCCCCGCCGAGCACGACCAGGCCGGCATGGGCGTCCAGCGAGTCCGGGACGGTGCCGGGTCCGGTCGCGTCGCGCACGTCGAGAGTCAGACCGGCCGCCGAGAGCCACTCGGCCAGCCGACCGGGCGGATCGGACGCGGCCAGTTGCAGCACGAGCAGGGCGCCGGAACCACCAGTGCTCATATCAACAGCGTATCGACCTGCGCGCACGCCATGAGTGCGGTCAAGCGACTGCCCTACAGTATTGATCATGTCGACGCGGACACTCCAGCTTGGCGCGTATTGCCACAACATCAACAAGGTGTACCGCGTGGACCGGGAGCGCATCCGCGCCCTGGACAGTGTCGAGAAGCAGTTTCCTCGCGGCGCGCTTACGGTCATCGCCGGCCCGTCCGGATCGGGCAAGTCCTCGCTCCTGCGCATCCTCGCCTGCGTCGACCGTCCCGACAGCGGGTCCCTCGAGGTCGGCGGCGCGTCGGTCGCGAACTCCAGCGCCCGCGAGCGCCGCCGGCTCCGGCGCTTCTCGATCGCGTACATCTTCGCTGACCCGATCGAGAACCTGGTCGAGTACCTGACCGCGGCCGACCAGCTCCGGCTGTCCGCCCGGCTGCGGGGCCAGCGAGTGACCAGCGACGAGGTCCTGGCGATGCTCGGCCGGCTCGGGCTGCAGGACCGCCCGGACCACACGCCGCACCGGCTGTCCGGAGGCGAGCAGCAACGCGTGGCCATAGCGTGCGCGATGGTCGGCCATCCGCCGTTCGTCGTGGCCGACGAGCCCACCGCCGAACTCGACTCGGCCGCGGTCGAGCAGGTTCTGGACGGCTTCTCGGTGCTGTGCGACACCGGCGCCGCGATCGCGATCGCCTCGCACGACCCGCGCGTGATCGCCCGCGCCGACCACGTGCTGCGGCTGGAGCACGGAAGGACCGTCGAGTCATGGTGAGCGCGGTCCGGGAGCGGGGCGTCCGGGTGGTGCGCGGCCGGGCCCTGACCAAGTCCTTCCGCCGGGACGCGGAGGTGGTGCACGCCCTGCGCAGCGTGGACATCACGGTAGACAGTGGCGAGATCCTCGGCATCTCGGGCGCGTCCGGATCGGGCAAGTCGACCCTGCTCGCGGTCCTGTGCGGCTGGGAGGACCCGGACAGCGGCGAGCTCGAGCACGCGGGGGGCGTGGCGGCCGAGCTGCCGTGGTCCGAGCTCGCCCTCGTGCCCCAGACGCTCGGGCTGCTCGAGGACCTGCCGATCCGTGAGAACGTGCTGCTGCCGGCCCGGCTGACCAAGCAGACCGACGACTACACCGAGCGTGCCGAAGCGATCATGAAGCGGCTGGGGATCGACCACCTCGCTGACCGCTTCCCCGCCCAGGTCTCGCTCGGTGAGCGCCAGCGGACGTCGATCGCGCGCGCCCTGCTCCTGCACCCGCGACTGTTGCTGGCCGACGAGCCGACGGCTCACCAGGACCACGGCTGGGCCGACGTCGTGCTGGCCTGCCTGCGCGATCACGCCACCGACGGCGGCTCGTGCGTGCTGGTCAGCCACCACACCCACGCCCTCGATCACGCCGACCGCCTGCTCTCGATGGCCGACGGGGTTCTGCGGTGATCGAAGTGCACCACCAGCACCGGCGCAGTGCTGCCCGCGGCGGAGCTCTCACCACCGAACCGTGGACGCGCGCGCCGCTGCTGCTATTGCGCAAGCCGAGCGTGTTCCTCGCCATCGTCGGCGCGGTCGCCGTCCTCGCCATCGCCGCCGCGTCGGGTGTGCTGTTCCTGTCCACGCTCGGGACGGCGAGCCTGCGGGCGCAGGCGGCCGACGACTGCCCGGAGTCGAGCCTGCCGGCGGTGACGACGAACGTCGACGGCTCCGAACTCAGGAGCGTGCGCGCCGGCGGTGCCGCCCAGCTGCGCGCGACCGGCTTGCCCTCGCCGTACACGGCCGAGGTCGGGTCCACCGGGATCCAGGCGAGCATGGTGCACCTGTACAACCGGCCGGGCGCGCTGGATCACGTGCAGAAGCTGACGGCGGCGGACGGCAGTGGGGCCTGGTTCCCCGACACCTTCGCCACCAAGCTCGGCGTGCATCCCGGTGACACGGTGCGCACCACATCCGGCAGGCCGATCCGGGTCGCCGGTATCTACCGGGACCTGGCACCGAACCCGTTCGCGCTGTCCCACCTGCCCCGGTACTTCTGTAGCTGGAAGGCCCAGATCGTCCCGACCGCGGCCTCGGACCAGGCGATCGCCGCGACGCCGATCAACTCCCGCAACGGCCCGCTGCTGATCACGGACGAGGCGACGGTGGGCCGGGTCAGCGACGGCCCGGTGCTGCTGTCCTGGTACTCCCCCGTGCCGGCCGGGACGACTCCCCTCAGCGGTTACGACAGTGGCCAGCGCAAGGCCGCGGAAGCAGCCGGCCTGATCACGGCGCGCTTCGCGACGATCACCGACTCCAGCCAGCAGCTGTCCGCGAAGATCGACATCGCGCATCATGCGCGCGACGGGGTCAGCGGCTCGATCGTGCCGATCGACGTCGCCGGCATCCTCGTCGCGCTGATGCTGGTGGGCGGGGCCGGCGTCTTCTGGGCCGCGCATCGCTCGCGGGAGGTACGCCTGCTCGTGGCGCGCGGAGTGGGACCCGCGCAGCTCGGAGTCAAGGCTGCCCTCGAGACGCTGCCGCCTGCCGCGATCGGGCTGGTCGGGGGGTACTTCGCCGCCGTGGCCATCGTGCGATCGGTCGGTCCGACGTCGGTGCTCGAACCGGGCGCAGCGACGCAGGCTCTGCTGGTCGCATCAGGCACCGTGGTCGCCGGGCTGGTGCTGATCGGACTGGTCGGCGGGCTTTCCGGCCGCGACCGGATCATCGGCTCGGCCCGCAGCTGGCTGCGTTACGTCCCGTGGGAACTCGGGCTGCTCGCGATCGCGGTGTGGATGGGACTGGTGATCCGCTCCGGGTCCGGCGTCAGCGTCGACCACACGATCGTCAAGGTCAGCCCGCTGGCGTTCGTCTTCCCGATCGTCGGCTCGACGGCAGTGCTGCTGCTCATCGGCCGGATCATCGCCTGGCTGCTTCCCAAGATCGGGCGAGTGGCCCATCGGCGCGGGATTGCCGGCTACTTCGCGCTGCGCCGACTGGCCGGCTCGCGTGCGGTGGTCGTGGGGCTGGTCGTCGGCACCGCCCTGCCGTGCTGCCTGCTCACCTACGGCAGTACCGTCACCAACGGCGTCAGCCACGAGGTGACCGCGAAGTTCCGGACGAACCTGGGCGCCGAGCACGCCCTGCTCGTCTATGGCATCCACGGCAGGGTCGTGGACACCAGGGGTGACGGGACGGTCGTCGGGATCTACGAGTCGGAGCCGGTGCTCAAGGACGGCACCGACGCCTACGTACTCGGCGTCGATCCCGCGACGTTCGCCAGGTTCGCGTTCGTGTCCTCGAATCAGGCCGACGCGGTCGGGCAGCTGACCGATCCGCCGGGCGGCGGCGCCATCCCGGCCATCCTGGTCAACGCGCCCGGCCGGCACGACGCCACCAGCGTGTCGATCCGTACCAGCACCCTGCCGCTGCACGTCGTCGCGAAGTACGCAGTGTTCCCCGGCCTGCGCAATGGCTCGCGGCCGATGATCGTCGTCAACGAGGCAGCGCTCGCCCACGTCGACAGCAACGCCGACCGGCAGAATCAGTGGTGGACGTCGAGCGACCGGCTCGACTCCGCGCTCGCCCTGATCGACCAATACGGGTACAGCGTGCTGACCGAGATCACCTCGGACGTCGTGATCGGCACGACCGGGCTGCTTCCGGTGACCTGGATCTTCGGCTACCTGCGCGCACTGGCCGTCCTCATCGGCGTGGTCGCGATCGCCGGGCTGATCTTCGCGCTGGGGGCGCGAACGCGGCGGCGCACCGTCTCGTACGTCCTGAGCCGGCGGATGGGCCTGTCCAAGCTGAGCCACCTGCACTCGCTGGCGCTCGAGCTCGTGCTCGTCGTCGGCTTCGGCTGGCTGGCCGGATCCGGGGTCGGGGCCGCGGCGTTCGGGCTGATCTATCGCGCGCTGGACGTGTACCCGTCGCTGCCGCCGCCGATGGCGTTCATCCTGCCGGCTGCGACGCTCGCGCTCACCGCGCTGGTCACCGCCGCCGTCATCCTGGTCGCGTCCGTCGCGACGCACGCCCTGGCCGAACGCGCCCGGCCCGCCGAGATCCTGCGGCTCGAATAAGGCCGCTGTCGATCCCCGTGTTCGCCCCGAGCTTGCGACGGGAGGCGCGGGGATCGATCGGCGAGCCTAATGGGATGGCGAGTTCCCCGGCGGAGCGCAACGTAACCGGCACCGGCCGCCCTGCGCGACGAAGTCGCGCGCCGATCCCCGTGTCCACCCGAGCTTGCGAGTGGTGGCGCGAGGATCGGCCGCGGCCCTCAGAGGGAGGGCAAGTACCGTCGCAGCTCGAACGGGCTGACCTCCGCGCGGTACTCGACCCACTCCTCGCGCTTGTTGCGCAGGAAGAAGTCGAACACGTGCTCGCCGAGCGTCTCGGCGACCAGCTCGGAGGTCTCCATGACGTGCAGCGCGTCGGCGAGGTTGTGCGGCAGCTCGTCGTACCCGAGCGCGCGACGCTCGATGTCGGTCAGCGACCACACGTCGTCCTCGGCGCCCGGCGGCAGCTCGTAACCCTCCTCGACGCCCTTCATTCCGGCTGCGAGCAGCACCGCGAAGGCGAGGTACGGGTTGCACGCCGAGTCCAGCGAGCGCAGCTCGACGCGCGTCGAGTTGGCCTTTCCCGGCTTGTACATCGGCACCCGCACGAGCGCCGAACGGTTCGCATGACCCCAGCAGACGTAGGTCGGCGCCTCGACCAGCTCGCCACGCGCGGCGTAGCCGAACAGACGTTTGTACGAGTTCACCCACTGGTTCGTGACGGCCGTGATCTCGCGCGCGTGGGTCAGCAGCCCGGCGATGAACGACTTGGCCGTCTTGGACAGGAACAGCTCGTCGGACGGGTCGTGGAAGGCATTCTTGTCCCCCTCGAAAAGGGACAGGTGCGTGTGCATCCCACTGCCGGGCTGGTGGCGGAACGGCTTGGGCATGAAGGTCGCGTGCGTGCCGTGCGCGATCGCGACCTCCTTGATGACGTGCCGGAAGGTCATGATGTTGTCGGCCATGGACAGCGCGTCGGCGTAGCGCAGGTCGATCTCCTGCTGGCCCGGCGCGACCTCGTGATGGCTGAACTCGACCGAGATGCCCAGCCCCTCCAGTGTGCCGACGGCGGCCCGGCGGAAGTCGTGCGCGGTGTCGTGGGCTGTCATGTCGAAGTAGCCGCCGTTGTCGATCGGCTTCGGCTCGCTGCCGTCGGTCGGCCGGTCCTTCAGCAGGAAGAACTCGATCTCGGGGTGGGTGTAGAACGTGAAGCCCTTGTCCGCAGCCTTGGACAGCGTGCGGCGCAGCACATACCGCGGGTCGGCCCAGGACGGCGAGCCGTCGGGCATCTGGATGTCGCAGAACATCCGCGCCGAGTCCGGCGCACGCCCGTCCGCCTCGGGCAGGATCTGGAAGGTGGCCGGGTCGGGACGGGCCAGCATGTCGCTCTCGCTCGCGCGGGCGAACCCCTCGATGGCCGAGCCGTCGAAGCCGATGCCCTCCTCGAACGCGCCGTCCAACTCGGCCGGCGCGACCGCGACCGACTTCAGCGTGCCCAGGACGTCGGTGAACCACAGGCGCACGAAACGGATCTGACGCTCCTCGAGCGCGCGCAGCACGAACTCCTGTTGACGGTCCACAGCGCTCCAGTCTGCCTCGTTCCGGTTACCGTGACGTTACGGACTGGTCATTAGGGTCGCAGTCGACTTCGTCGCGCGTGGCGACCGGTGCTGGGTCGCCTTGGGTTCCGCCGGGGTTCTCACCAACCGCGCGGTGACCTCCCGGCGGGGTGCAGGGTGACCGGCTGCGGCCCAAGTGTTCAGTGCAGGGCGCTGCCGGCGACCCAGGTCTTCCACGGGACGCTCCAGTCACCGTTCTGCCAGAGCGCGATGGTCGGGCCACCGGTGTGCCTGATCTCGACGACGTCGCCGATCTGCGAGTGCTGGTAGAACCACTTCGCATTGGTCTGGTTGAGGTTCAGGCAGCCGTGCGAGGTGTCGACGCCGTTGTTCTGGGCCCACACCGTGGTGTCCAACTCGTGCAGGTAGATGCCGTCCGTGCTGATCTTGGTGGACCAGTAGATCGGCTCCGGGGCGTAGCCACCAGGCGCGTCGGCCGGTAGCCCGTAGCTCGCTGAGGACATGATCGCCGGGTTGTCGTGCTCGAGCACGGTGTAGGTGCCGTTCATCGTGTAGAAGGAGATGAACGTGCCGTTGACGGTGGTCGATGAGTGCTTGCCCATCGACGTGTTCATCGTCCTGACCAGCTTGTTGTTGAAGTACACCCGCACTTTGTTGACCTTGGGTGCGTTGTCGTCGGCGACCGTGATGTGCTTGGCCCCGATCTTGAACGACGTGCTCACGTCGTCCTGCCCGTACAGGCCGTTGCCGACGTCGACGCCGTACACGTCGGCCGCAATCGTCACCTTGGTGCCCGCCTGGTAGTAGGTCTGCGGACGCCAGTGCACGTTCTGGTCGTCGGCCCAGTACCAGGAACCGGCGACGTGAGGGCTGGTCGTGACCTTGAGGGCCCGCTCGGCCGCTGCCTTGTCGGTGATGTGCTCGTCGAAGTGCACGACAGGCACGATGCCGATCCCGTAGGTCGCACCGTTCACGAGCGAGTAGCCGCCGGCCCGCTGCATGTACGGCATCGTCATGTTGTTCGGTGTCAGTGTGGTGAACGAGGCGTGCTTCGTGGCCTTCACGCCATTCGCGTTCGCCGCGACCGCCGAGATCGTGTACGTCTTGCTGTAGCCCAGGTCCTCGTTCGATTTCCACGTCGTGCGGTCGGCCGACAGATTGCCGGTGACGTGCTTGCCGGCCGGGTTGGTGACCGTGACCGAGGTCAGCGTGCCGTCGGCGACCTTGATGCTGATCGGGGTCTTCGGGTTGATCGAGTTCCCGCGGGGGCCGGCTGTGATCGTCGCGAGCTTGGCGCCGTCCTGCGTGGGAGTGCCGCTCGAGTGGCCCGGGTCGGGCGAGGACTGGCTCCCGGTGTTCGTGCCGGGCGGGTCCTTGGGGCTGGCCGTGCCCGTTGAGCATGCAGTCAAGGCCAGGAGCGCGGCCAACGCACCGACGCCGACCACCGCGGATGCACGGCGCCGACCGCGCGCCGTCCGTCCGGTACAAAGCCCGCCCATTGACCGCCCGATCGCCGTCACCGTGAAATCCGAACCCACTGCAACTCCTGCTGTTCGTCTGCGACCCGGTGCCCGGTGAGGCGGGCGTCGGCCATGTCCAAGTATCACTGATCGGGGTGAGCTGTCCGGTTAGCGACGGATCACGATCTGCTTACACAACAATGACGCGCGATCTGCCCCGCTGGTTGCGTTCGGGATTCGACCCGAACTGCGCCCGCTCAGTGTGCCCTAAGGCGCATCCCATTTCGGTCGGCTCGCAGCCCGGTCACAGACTCGACCTGGGTCGCCGGCCGGCACTGCGGCACACTGATCGCGTGCCCTCGATCCGCCTGGCGCTGGCCCAGGTCAATTACACGGTCGGGGATCTTGCCGCGAACACCGCTATGGTCCGGGCCCGCACGCGGGAGGCTGCTGCCGGCGGGGCCCACCTGGTCGCCTTCCCGGAGATGACCCTGACCGGCTACCCGCCCGAGGACCTCGTGCTGCGGTCCTCGTTCCGCCAGGCCGCGCGCACCGCGCCGGAGCGGCTCGCGCGCGAGCTGGACGGGGACGGGCTCGGCGAGATCGCCGTCGTAGCCGGCTACCTCGACGACGACGGCGGGGCGCGAAACGCGCTGGCGTTCCTGCACCGCGGGCGGGTCGTGGCCCGCTACTTCAAGCACCACCTGCCCAACTACGGGGTCTTCGACGAGCGCCGCTACTTCACCGCGGGGACGGAGTTCGTCATAGTCCGGCACCTCGGCGTCGACCTCGCGCTCACGATCTGCGAGGACGTGTGGCAGGACGGCGGCCCGTTCGCCGTGGCCGGTCAGGCCGGTGTCGGGCTGGTGGTCAACATCAACGGCTCGCCGTACGAGCGGGACAAGGACGACGTGCGGCTGCCGCTGCTGCAGCGCCGGGCCGCCGAGGCCCGGGCGCCGATCCTCTACGTGAACACGGTCGGCGCACAGGACGAGCTGGTGTTCGACGGCGACTCGATGGTGGTAGGGGCTGCTGGGGACGTCCTGATGCGTGCACCGCAATACCGCGAGGGCCTGTACTACGCCGACGTCGAGCTGGCGGACGCGGTCGCCGAGCCCGCCGCGGTGACCGGTGCCCCGATGACGATCGCCCGCCACGCGACCGACGTCGGCCCACCACCGGCGTTCGCGGCGCGGGCCGGCCAGGTCGCCGACCGCCTGCCGGACGAGGCCGAGGTATGGGGCGCCCTGGTCACCGGGCTGCGCGACTACGTCGGCAAGAACGGGTTCAGCTCGGTCGTCCTGGGCCTGTCCGGCGGCATCGACTCCGCCGTCGTCGCCGCGATCGCCGCCGACGCGATCGGCGGCGCGAACGTGCACGGCGTCTCGCTGCCGAGCCGGTACTCCTCCGAGCACTCCAGGTCCGACGCCGAGGACCTGGCCGAGCGCATCGGCGCGCAGTACCGGGAGGTGCCGATCGCGCCGATGGTGGACGCCTTCGTCGGCTCGCTCGGGCTGACCGGGCTGGCCGAGGAGAACGTGCAGGCTCGCGTTCGCGGCACCACGCTGATGGCTATCTCCAACGCCGAGGGGCACCTGGTGCTGGCCACCGGCAACAAGAGCGAGCTGGCGGTCGGCTACTCGACCATCTACGGGGATGCGGTCGGCGGGTTCGCGCCGATCAAGGACGTCCCCAAGTCGCTGGTGTGGGAGCTGGCGCGGTGGCGCAACGCCCGCGCGGCCGAGCGGGGCGAGACGCCGCCGATCCCGGCGAACTCGATCGACAAGCCGCCGTCGGCCGAGCTCCGGCCGGGCCAGCTGGACACCGACTCGCTGCCCGACTACGCGGTTCTGGACGCGGTCATCGAGCGCTACGTGGACCGGGACGAGGGCATTACCGAGATCGTCGCCGCCGGCTTCGATCGTGAGCTGGTGGCGCGGGTCGGGACGCTGATCGACCGGGCCGAGTGGAAGCGCCGGCAGTACCCACCCGGGCCCAAGATCAGCTTCAAGTCCTTCGGAAAGGACCGCAGGCTGCCGATCACCAACCGCTGGCGCGAGGAACTGGCCTGATGCTCGCCGGCCGCACCGCATTGGCAACCTCGCCGTGGCGGCGCGCGCCGTTGCTGCTGCTCCTGAGGAGCCCGGGCGTATTCGTGTCCTGCCTGCTGGCCGCGGCCATCCTGTCGATGGCCGCGTCGTCCGGCGTTCTGTTCCTCGCCTCGACCGGGACGGCCGCGCTCCACAACGAAGCCGGGCTGGAGTGTCCTGAGTCCTCGCAGCCGGGGATCACCAACGACCTCGGCCCGACGCAGTACGCGTCCGCCGAGCAGTCGCCGGCGGGCCTGCGCCGCGGCGACCCCGCCGTGCGATCGGCGATGACCTCGTCCGGGCTGCCGGACCCCTACCTCGTCGCGACGAGTTACGTGTCGGTGGCCGGTGGCCCGCCCGCGGGGGCACTGCTGTTCGCCCGGCCCGGCGCGCTGTCCCATGTCCAGCTCGTGGCATCGGCCGGAGGGACCGGCGTGTGGGTGCCGCAGTCGTTCGCGGCGGCACACGCCACCCGCCCCGGCTCGATGCTGCCGCTAGGGACCGGTCACGCACGCGTCGCCGGCGTGTACCGCGACCTCGCACCGTCGGCGTTCACACCACTGTTCCAGCTGCCGCGGTACTGGTGCACCTGGAGCAGCCAGCTCGTGCCCACGCCGTTCAACCAGCCGGCCCCGATGTTCCTGACCGATCTGCCGACGTTCCTCGCCACCGCGCAGACCGTGGACGCGACCTGGTACGCGCCCGTCCCCGTTTCCGCGCAGACGGTGCCGCAGGCGAGGGCGGCGCTGGCTGCGGGCGACCAGGCCCTGGCCGTGCTCACGGTGCCGCACTACCGCGGCACCTCGGACCTGCCGTACCTGCTGGCCAAGGCCGATCGGGTCCGTACCGGCCTGGCCGGTCCCGTCGTGCCGATCGACCTGGCCGGCACGCTGGTCGCCGCGTTGCTGGTCGCCGCGGCGGGTGCCTTCTGGGGACTGCGGCGCCGGCGTGAGCTCGTCCTGCTCAGCTCGCGTGGGGTGGGACGCGTCGCGCTCGGCGTCAAGGCGGTGCTGGAGACCGGGCCGGCGCTCGCCGTGGGCACGATTGGCGGCTGGCTGCTGGCCCTCGTCCTGGTGCGCGCCCTCGGCCCGTCGCCGTTGCTGGAGCCGGGTGCGCCCTGGACGGCGCTCGGGCTGTCCGCGCTGGTGGGCCTCGCCGCGCTGCTCGCCGTCGGGCTGACCGGGGCGCGCACGGTCCCGTCCGACCGCGTGGCCCGCGCGGTGCGCCGGACCCGGTGGATCCGGCACATCCCGTGGGAGCTCGCTCTCGTCGCCGCGAGCGTGCTGGTGTTCCGGCTCGTCCGGGACCGCGGCGCGGTGCACATCGTCAAGGCGACCGTGCAGGTCAGCCCGCTGGTGCTCGCGTTCCCGCTGCTCGCGCTCACCGGCGCGGTGCTCCTGCTCGGACGGGCGGGTGGGCTGGCCCTGAGCCGGTCCGGACCGCTCGCGCGGCGGCTGCCGTCCGCCGGCTACCTGGCGCTGCGCCGGCTGTCCGGGACGCCGGCCGTGGCGATCGGCGTCCTGATCGGCGTCGCGCTCCCCGTCGGCGTCCTCGTCTACTCGTCCGCGCTGAGCGGATCGACGTCCGCCGACGTCCGCGCCAAGTACGGGACCAACGTCGGCGCGGACTTCGCGTTCGGCACCCTCGCGGCACCGGGCTCCACGCCGGACGTGGACGGCAACGGGACGATCGTGAGCATGATCCAGGCCGATCCGCACATCGACGGCGGAACCGCGGTGCAGGTGATGGCGATCGATCCGGCCACGTTCTCATCGTTCGCATTCAACGGTGCGCAGCTTCGCGGGCTGACCGACCGGCTCACCGCGGACGCCGGTCCCGTCGCGGCGCTGCTGGTGAACGCTCCGGCCGGCACGCCCGTCACCCACGTGCAGATCAGATCGGTGAGCGTCCCGTTGCACATCGTCGGGACGAGGTCGAGCTTCCCCGGCCTGCGCAATCCGTTCGCGCCGCTGCTGGTCGTGAATCGCAACGCCCTTCCCCCGCTCGCACCTATGACGGACCGGACCGAGGAGCTCTGGACGACGACGACGACGGTGTCGGCTGCGCTCGGTGCGCTCACGCACGACGGCGTCGAGTCGAACTACGAGATCACCACGAAGACGTTCCTGGACAACACCGGGCTGCGGCCGGTGACCTGGATTTTCGGCTACCTGCAGGCACTGGCCTACCTGACCGGCCTGGTCGCCTTCGCCGGCCTGACGTTCGCGTTCACCGCGCAGACACGACGGCGGGCGCTGAGTTACCGGCTCGCCCGCCGGATGGGACTCAGCCGGGCCGGCCACCGCCGTTCGATCGCTATCGAACTCGCCACCCTGCTCGTGGTGAGCTGGACGCTCGGTGCCGGGCTGGCGATGGGCGCGGTGGCGCTCGTCTACCGGTTGACGGACGCCTATCCGAGGCTGCCACCGGCTCCCGACCTGCCGGCGCCGGTCGTCGCCCTGGCCGCGACCGGCACGGCGCTGCTCGGGGCAGCCGTGCTGGGAACCTGGGCGCTGCAGCGGCTGCTTGACCGCATCGGGTCCGCTGATCTGCTGCGGGCGTGAGAATCGTCTCCGCCTCCGGTGGCGACAACAGCGCGAAGAGAGAGCACGATTGGGAGGTCCACATGACGTGCCCGGGGACCGGAGAGCCGGCCCCGAGGAGAGAAGTGAGGCAGACCGATGACCCAGCCCAGCCTGTACGGCGGCGTGGCCAACCGGCGGATCACGATCCGCGACCTGCAAGCGGCGAAGGAGCGCGGCGAACGCTGGCCGATGCTCACCGCCTACGACTACTCGACGGCCCGCGTCTTCGACGAGGCCGGCATCCCGGTGCTGCTCGTCGGCGACTCGGCGGCGAACGTCGTCTACGGCTACGACACGACGGTCCCGGTGACCGTCGACGAACTACTGCCCCTCGTCCGCGGCGTCGTCCGCGGGACCAAGCGCGCGCTGGTCGTCGGTGATCTGCCGTTCGGTTCGTACCAGGCCTCTGCGGCGCAGGCACTGGACACCGCATCGCGCTTCATGAAGGAAGGCGGAGCGCAGGCGATCAAGCTCGAGGGCGGGCAGCGTGTCGTCCCGCAGGTCGAAGCGCTCGTCGCGGCCGGGATCCCGGTGATGGCGCACATCGGACTGACCCCGCAGTCGGTGAACGCGTTCGGCGGCTACCGGGTGCAAGGTCGCGGCGACGAGGCTGCGCACCGCCTGCTGCAGGACGCCAAGGCAATGCAGCACGCCGGGGCGTTCGCGGTGGTGCTCGAGGTGGTGCCCTCCGAGGTCGCAGCGCAGGTGACCAAGACGCTGCATATTCCCACCATCGGGATCGGCGCCGGGCCGTCATGCGACGCGCAGGTGCTGGTCTGGCAGGACATGGCCGGTCTGCGCGACCCCTCCTCCAGCGGCAAGCCGGCGAAGTTCGTCAAGGAGTTCGCCGACGTGGGTGCGGTGCTGCACGACGCCGCCACCCGCTACAGCGACGAAGTCCGCAGCGGCACCTACCCCTCAACGGAGCACTCATACATTTAGGGCCGCCGGCGGGTCGCTGCGCCGCCGATCTGTTGAGGGCCACCCTCGATCCCCGCGCCACCCACTCGCAAGCTCGGGGTGGTCACGGGGATCGACACCCGACTTCGTCGCGACCTGCGGCCGGTGGTGGTTGCGTAGGGCTCCGCCGGGATTCTCACCGCTCTGTAGTTGCGTTAGTTCCGCTTGCCCTGTGCCTCGAAGCGGACGGCTCGCTTGGCCAGGTCGGCTTCGATCAGTTTGGCTTGGATCTTTTCGCCTACGGGTAGGCGTGCTCCTTCGCAGCGGGCGCGTACCGCGGGGTCGTCGATCACGATGGTGCCGGAGTGCGCGTTCGCGTCGATGACGGTGGCCGGGAAGGACTGCCCGACCCGGCTCGACAGCAACCACGCCTCGGTCATGTCGATCACGGCGCGATCGACCTCGTGCGCGCGACGGTCGGCAGCTGCCATCTCGTCCGGTAGTTGCGGGAGGCGCTCCAGCACCCAGCGCGGTACGGGTCGACCGGCGTGCACGGCCAGGCAGACTTCGCTGCCATAACGATCGACGAGCCGGCGTAGTGGTGCGGTGACGTGTGCGTACGGCGCGGCGATTCCCGCGTGCAGCGGCTGCTCGGGTGACGTGCCGTCGAAGCTCGTGTAGCCGGCGCCGCGCAGCAGTGCGACCGCGTGCTCGATGAACGCGACGTGCCGACTGTTCGAGCGATCGAGCTTGGCCAGCACGTCACCGGGAGCGGCCCCGTCCGGCCAGTCGACGCCGAGCGCGTGCGCGGCTCGCTTCAGCGCCTCGACCGAGCCGGCCTCCGGCGGCGGGACCGTCCGCAGGATGCCGCAGGATGCGTCGAGCATGAGCGTGGCCGCGCACATGCCGGTGAGCAGCGAGAGCTGCGCGTTGTAGGACTCCACCGGCAGCGGTTCGCGCAGCGCGATCTGCCACGTGCCGGCACCGTCCCGCTCGACGATCTGCTCCGGCACGTCGAGGTCTATCGCGTGCCGCCCGCGCGCGAGCGTGAGGCGCAGCTTGCCGACCTCGTCCAGCAGCGCGACGGCATCGGGTGCCTTACCGGCATCCAGCAACTTCTGCAGGACGTCGTAGTCGAGTTGCTGCACGCTGCGTACCCGCGCACGACGCACATCGATGCTGCGCACCTCACCGATCGCATCGAGACCGATCCGCCACAGCACGGCCGGGCGGAGCTGGTCCGGCAGCAGGCTCGCTGCCCCTTCGCTGAGCACCGGCGGGTGCAGCGGGACGCGGATGTCTGGAAAGTAGAGGGTCGCGCCGCGACGCTGGGTCTCCTCGTCCAGTGCCGAACCAGGTTTCACGAACGAGGCGACGTCGGCGATCGCGTAGCTGACGAGATACCCGCCGTCGGCCCGAGCGATGTGCACGGCCTGGTCGAGATCCCTGCTGCCGGCAGGATCGACGGTGACGAAGGGGATCTCGCTCGCGTCCTCGTGAGGCAGGGCGACGTGCTTGGCCGACCACTCGGCTTCGTCCTGCACCGCAGACGCAAAATCGCCGGGCACCTCCAACTCCTCGCGTAGTGCGGCGAAGTCGAGAGGTGCGCCGGCGACCCTGTGCGAACTCATCAGCTGGCTGCGAACGTCTCGCAGTCAGCGTGCGCGCTTGGCCGGAGCCTTCCTGGCCGCCGACTTACGCGCCGGTGCCTTCGTCGCGGCAGCCTTCCTGGCCGGTGCCTTCTTCGCGGCAACAGCCCGCTTGGCCGGCGCCTTCTTGGCCGCCTTACGCGCAGTCGTCTTCTTCGCGGCAGCCTTCTTCGCCGGTGCCTTCTTCGCGGCAACAGCGCGCTTCGCCGGCGCCTTCTTCGCTGCGGCCTTCTTGGCTGCGGCCTTCCTCGCCGGAGCCTTCTTGGCCGCGGCCTTCTTGGCCGGAGCTCGCTTGGCTGCTTTCTTCGCTGCAGCCCTTCTCGGTGCGGTCATGCGTTTGCCTCCTCGGCAGCCGTCAGCGAATGTTCATTCGCTGCGATCAAGTGGACGATGCCGCGGGTACGACGTCAACACAACACGCCGTTGCGTCGTGCGCGCGCACTTTCGGCATCAGCTGGTCATCGCGCGATCCCTCACCGTCCTTCCACGCGGAATCCCTTTTGCCGTAAGCATGTTCACCCGAGATCCTCCCCAAGGACGCATGCGCAGGTATGCAGTGCGAAACGCGAACTTACCTGCGTGCTCACGACTGGTCATGCACGCATCGTTGCGCACATTGCGCGTGCGCGCATCCACTGCAGTCGTTCGACTACGCGGACCAACCCACGATCGATGCGACGCACGCATGCGATGGACTGCGACACGTTCGCCGTGCGCCGCCGATGAGTTTGCGTCCCGGCGGCGAGGCGACGGACGAGTCAACCTGTAAGCCGGGTCCTGTGCCGACGCTTCGCGCCGGCGGCGACCATCCATCTCGGCCTGCCGTTGCCGACAGGCTCCAGCGGTCTACCCGCAGGCTCGGGCGGGCCGCCCTCGAACGCCTGCGCAGATCTCCTGGTTTCCCAGGTGATCCTCTTGACCTTGCTCCGGGTGGGGTTTACCTAGCCGCCACGATCACTCGCGACGCTGGTGGTCTCTTACACCGCCGTTTCACCCTTACCAGCAGGCGAACCTGCTGGCGGTCTGTTCTCTGTGGCACTGTCCCGCGGGTCACCCCGGGTTGCCGTTAGCAACCACCCTGTCCTATGGAGCCCGGACTTTCCTCGGCGGGATCTCTCGATCCCGACGCGGTCGCCCGGTCGACTCGTCCGTCGCGAGCCGAATGCTACGCGAAGCGAGGCCGTAACCTCACCTCGAGGAGGTGCCCTATGCCAGAACCCACCGGCGACGACCTCGCCACAATCCGTGCGCGCCGCGAACAACTGCGGACGACGTACCTGCAGCCGATCGATGCCCGCCCGGTCAGCACGGCCCGCGGTGTGCACCATGCGGCGTTCATCTGCAGGGACGTCGAGCAGACGATCCGCTTCTACCAAGGCCTGCTGGGGTTCCCGCTGGTGGAGCTGGTCGAGAATCGCGACTACATCGGGTCCAGTCACTTCTTCTTCGACATCGGCAACCGCAACCTGCTCGGCTTCTTCGACTTCCCCGGCCACGACCATCCGGAGTTCCACGAGACGATCGGCGCGCTTCAGCACCTGGCGATCTCGGTGTCGGCGGAGCAGTTCGCGGCAGCCAAGGCCAAGCTCGAGGCGGCGGAGATCGAGTACCTGGGCCCGGACAGGGGAGCCGACGACAGCCTCTACTTCCGCGACCCGAACGGGATGGGCATCGAGCTCTACCACGAGTCGCTCGGCGTCTTCGAAGGCACGACACTGCTCGCCGGCGACGCCGAGTAGCGCGCGCCGACGTGCACGGAGCCCCCGCCGAGATCATCTCGATCGTCCTGCTGGCGTTGACTCTTGCCGTCGCCATCGGCCGTCCGTTCGGGTTGAGCGAGGGCGTCGTGGCCGCTCCGGCCGCGGGGCTGGTCGTCCTGACCGGGATCGTCCCGGCTCACGACGCCTGGCGGACACTGGGGAAGCTCGGGCCGACCGTCGGATTCCTCGCCGCGATTCTCGTGTTCGGTCATCTGTGCGCCGAGGACGGCGTGTTCGACTACCTCGGCTCGGTCGCGGCGCGGGCGAGTGACGCGCGGCCGCGGCGATTGCTCGTACTGGTGGTCGTCCTCGCGGCCTCGGTGACGGCCGTACTCACCCTCGACGCGACGGTCGTGCTGCTGACGCCGGTCGTCCTTGCCATCACGGCTCGCCTCGGCGTTCCTGCCAAGCCGCACGCGTACGTGTGCACACGACTGGCCAACAGTGGCTCGCTGCTGCTTCCGGTGTCCAACCTGACGAACCTGCTGGCATTCACCGCGTGCGGGCTGTCGTTCGGCCGGTTCGCGGCGCTGATGGTGCTTCCGTGGATCGTCGTCTGCAGCGGCGAGTGGTTGGGGCTGCGGCTGTTCTTCCGGCGAGACCTGCCGCGCTCGGTCGAACCCGCGACGGCTACCCACCCGGCCGCTCCGCGCTACGCACTGATCGTGCTTGCGCTGACCGTTGTCGGCTTCGTGCTGCTGTCGTCGGTGCACGTTGCCGTCGCCTGGGCGGCGGTCGGCGGCTGCGTGCTGCTGTTGGGGCCGCGCGTCGCCCGTCGCGATGTCAGCGTGATGCGGCTGGCGACGGAGGCGAGTCCCGGCTTCTGTGCGTTCGTGTTCGCCCTTGCGATCGTCGTCGACGGCGTCGTTCAGCACGGCCTCGGTTCGGCGCTGTCGCACCTCGTGCCGCACGGGACATCGCTGTGGGCTCTGCTGGCCTTCACGTTCATCGCGGCGATCCTGGCGAACGTGCTCAACAACCTGCCGGCGACACTCGTGCTCATCTCCCTCGTCCCGGGCAGCTCGGCGCTGATCCTGGCCGCGTTGATCGGTGTTAACGTCGGGCCGAACTCTACCTACGGCGGCTCGCTTGCGACGCTGCTCTGGCGCAGGTTGTTGCCTGCGCAGGACCGGCCGGACGCGCGCGAGTTTCATCTGCTCGGTGGTCTGACCGTTCCTGTGCTGCTCGTGCTCGGGACGGTGGGGCTGTGGGCCGGTATCTCGGTCGTCGGCGTTTAAGTTGATCTGCTTGGCTGTGTTGTTGATTGCGTTGGCTCAACTGCGGTGGCGGCGAGAGAGCTGCTCGGCTTGCGTTGCTGGCTCTCCGGCTCGCTCGTGGTTGCGTTTCGTCAACTGCGGCAGCGACGAGGAGCTGCTCTCGGCGTCGGTTTGCGTTGCTCGGTCTCCTTCTCGCGGTTGGTCGCCTTCTCCGGTTGATCGGGTTCGAGAATCCGCCCTACCGAAGACGACGGCACGTCTTGACAGACATCGGCCGATAGTGGCATAATAGAGCCTATGTTCGCACGATGGGATCAGGTCGCGGAGCCGGACGAGCAGACACTGTTCGTCGACCCCGCGCTGTGCACCCCGACCCCCACCGCCGCCGACTGTTTTCAGTGCCCGGATCAGGCCGCCGCCGCGCTGAGCGTGCTGGCCCCGGCATCGGACACGCTGCGGCCGCTGGACCTGCTGCTGCAGCCCGGCGACCGCGGCGAGCTGCCGGTCGCAGGCGATCAGGGCGTCGATCAGGGCGGCGTCCGACAGCCGCGGGGCGGTCAGCAGTTCCAGCGGCCGCAGCGTGTCCGATGCCGGGGCCAGCACCGTCAAGGCCGCGGCCGCCCGGTCGGGCCGGGCGAAGCAGTCGGCGGCGGTGGGGGTCGGGGTGCACAGCGCGGGGTCGACGAACAGCGTCTCGTCCGGCTCGGCAACCTGATCCCATCGTGCGAACATAGGCCCTATTATGCCGTCAGACATCAGCCAATGTCAAGAACTTTCACCCTATTCCGTAGGGTAATCCTCGAAAATCAAGCCAGCCGAGGAGGCGACCAACAGCGAGCCAGAGACCCAGCAACGCAAGCCAAGTCGAGTGCAATCTCATCCGTCGCTGCGCAGTTGACGCAACGGCGACCAAGAGCGAACTCTCCTCGGCGCCGCACTTGACCGAACCGCGACAAACAGCGAGACGCACACGAGTACGGCACGATGGGGCAGGTGCCAACCCTCCGACTACTGACCTACAACGTCCGTTCGATGCGCGACGACCGGGCCGCGCTCGGCCGCGTGATCAGCTCCACCGATCCCGACGTCGTCTGCATACAGGAAGCACCGCGCTTCCTGCGCTGGCGCTCGCTGTGTGCAGAGCTCGCGCGTCGTAGCGGCCTGGTGGTCGTGACGGGCGGGAGAACCGCGGCGGCGCAGCTGATCCTGTCCAACCTTCGGGTCGACGTGATCTCGACGCAGGACGTCAAGTTCAGCAAGGATCCCGGACTGCATCAGCGGGGCACGGCCATCGCCGTCCTGCGTCTGGGCGGCTCGACGTTCGGCGTGGCCGGCACCCATCTGGACGTGGTGGAACCGCCCAGGCTCAAGCACATCGAGGAACTCGATCAGGCCATCGCACGGTTCATCCCGGCCGACGTACCGGCCGTCGTCGGCGGCGATATGAACGACAAGCCGGGCTCGAAGACCTGGGACGCGCTCGTCGCGAACCGGACGGACGCGCTCGCCGCGGCAAGCGCCGGCGACGCGTTCACGTCCACCGCGGCGGCGCCGCACCAACGGATCGACGGGATCTTCGCCGACCCGCGCGTCCCGGTGCGTGCGGCCCGCGTGATCGACAATGCCGACACGAAGATCGCCAGCGATCACCTGCCGGTACTGGCCGAGCTCGAGCTGCCGTAGAGCGAGTTGCCGTAGAGCGAGTTGCCGTAAAGCGGATAGCGATCAGAGAACGGCACCGTCGTCGTCATCGTCGCGGTTCTCGCGCAGCCGCATGACGAGGATCCCCGCGCTCAGCAGCACGCCGCAGACGCCGAGCAGCAGGGTCAGCTTGCTCGCGATCCCGAACCCGCCGCCCAGCGCGAGCAGCAGGATCGAGAAGGCCAGCAGCACGATCGCCATGACGGTCGGTGCGGACAACCTGGGTATCGGAGGAGGCGCGGGCGGGACGTAGTGCTGCTCGTCCAGCCAGGTCGGCTCGGCGGGCGCCTGCTCCAGCCGCGCCCGCCAGTCGGCGTCCTCGCGCGACAGCGCCTTCTCGGCCTCGCGGATCGCGGTGACCGTGTCCACGTGCCAGTCCGCGATCAGGTCGGCGAACGCGGCCTCGGTGTCCACTCCGACGAGCGGATCCGGCCGCGGCTTGACCTCCTCGGCCGGGATGGGCGGCGGGGTGCCGCCGGACGCGCGCACGACCGCGGCGACGATCGTCCGGGCATCCCCACGCTCGTCGGCCGCGACGAACAAGCGTCGCGTCTTCGCCGGCCCGGACGCCGGTCCTGGGGCGAGTGGAGACTCGTCCAGGTAGGCCGCGATGCGAGCCCGCCCCAGAGCCGTCAGCAGGTGCCGCCCGATGTCCGGGTCGATATCGGTCAGCGGCACGTAGCGCGGCGCGGCCAGGCCGTTGTCCAGCGGACGGGGCGCCTCGGCCGCCCCGCCCGACTCCGGCGTCGGACCGGCGGTCATGGCGCCGCGAAGCCGTCGGTGACCGGTGCCGGGGTCCCTGAGATCGATCGGATGAACTCGACGCTGCCGGCGAAGATCTGCGGCGCGTCGTTGTCCAGCGTGGCCACGTGATAGCTGTCGGTGAGCACGACCTCCTGCACGTCGGTGGCCGTCGCCCGGGTGTGCAGCAGCCGCGAGGACAGCGCTTCGACGACGTGGTCCTCGAGGCTGCGATAGAGCAGGATCGGTGCGGTGACGCGGCCCAGGTCGGCGAGGACGACCGACCACAGGTCCTGGAGCGAGGCGAACGCCGCGACCGGTGTGCGGTCGTAGGCCAGCTCCACGACCCCGGGCTTCTTGATGTCCTCGCCGATGGCCGGACGGGACTTGACGACGAACTTGAGGTAGCGCGCGAACCGGGCGTCGAACCGCTCGGTGGCGAAGGACGGGTTGACCAGGACGAGCCCGGCGACCGCGTCGCCCCTCTCCTCGGCCAGCCGCGTGACGAGCGTGCCGCCCATCGACAGCCCGACGGCGAACACCTTGTCGCAGCGCGCAGCGAGGTCGTCGAACGCGCTCGCGATCGCGCCGTACCAGTCCGGCCAGCCGGTGCGGTTGGCGTCCTGCCACGTCGTCCCGTGGCCGGGAAGCCGCGGAAGCCGCACCGAGTAGCCGGCCGCGGCCAGGTGCTCGGCCCAGGGACGCATGCTGGCGGGCGTGCCGGTGAAGCCGTGGCTGACCACGATCCCGATCGGGCCGTCGTCGGCGGAGTACGGCTCTGCACCGGCAAGAACAGTGCCCGGAAGAACTGCCACGGTCCGATCCCGTCTCGATACCTTCGCTGACCTGCGCTGAGCCTCCATCATGCCCCGCGCCCGCAGCCGCGGCGAGAGGCGGACCACGCGCCGCGTCACGCCCGGAAAGTGGTGCCTCGGCCCGGCCAGGCACTAATGTCGATCCGGACAGAAGTCCGCAGCCCAACGGGAGTCCCCACCGTGTTCTACTGGCTCGCGAAGTTAGTCCTTCTCGGGCCGCTCCTGCGGGGCGTGTGGCGGCCGTGGACCGAGGGTCTGGAGAACATCCCGGACGATCGTCCGGCCATCATCGCCAGCAATCACCTGTCCTTCTGCGATTCGTTCTTCATGCCGGTGATGGTCAAGCGCAAGGTCACCTTCCTGGCCAAGGCCGAGTACTTCACCGCGCCCGGGCTCAAGGGCCGCCTTTCCAAGATGTTCTTCGCGGGCGTCGGCCAGGTGCCGATCGACCGCGACGACTCGGACGCCTCGCGCGCCGCGCTGAACACCGGCGTGCGCGTGCTGCGCGCGGGCAACCTGCTCGGCATCTACCCGGAGGGCACCCGCTCGCCGGACGGCCGGCTCTACCGCGGCAAGACCGGGGTTGCCCGGCTGGCCCTCGAGGCGGGCGCCGTCGTGATCCCGTGCGCGATGGTCAACACCGAGATCATCCAGCCGGCCGGCCGCAAGATCCCCAGGTTGCGCCCGCGCCCCGGGGTGCGCTTCGGCAAGCCGCTCGACTTCTCCCGGTACGAGGGGATGCAGGGCGACCGCTTCGTCGAGCGCTCGATCACCGACGAGATCATGTACGAGCTGATGCAGCTGTCCGGCCAGGAGTACTCCGACCAGTACGCCGCGAAGGTGAAGCAGTCGGCCGGTCCGAGCCAGGCGTTCGGCGCGCGCGAGGTCCGCGAGGTCCGCGAGATCGGCGACCGCGTCCCGAACACCAAGGCCTCCTGAGCGGTGCGCTACTTCTACGACTGCGAGTTCATCGAGGACGGTCGCACCATCGAGCTGGTCTCGATCGGCGTCGTTGCCGAGGACGGTCGAGAGTTCTACGCCGTCTCCACCGAGTTCGACCCGTCCCGCGCGATCAGCTGGGTGCGCCGCAACGTCCTGGACAAGCTGCCCGCACCGGGCGACAGCGCGTGGCGCTCGCGGGAGAGCATCCGTGCGGAGCTGCTGGCGTTCCTCGTCGAGCCGGGCGAGCCGATCGAGCTGTGGGCCTGGATGGCCGGCTACGACCACGTGAGCCTGGCCCAGTTGTGGGGCGACATGCGGGCCCTGCCGAGGGCGATCCCGCGCTTCACGCACGAACTGCGCCAGGTATGGGAGGACGCGGGTTCGCCCCCGCTGCCACCCGCCCCCGCCGACCAACACGACGCGCTTGCCGACGCGCGACACAACCTGGCGCGCTGGAACGCCCTGGCTGCCCTCCGCGGCTAAGGTGCTCGGCATGCGAATCGGTGTACTGACCGGAGGCGGGGACTGCCCGGGACTGAACGCGGTCATCCGTGCAGTCGTCCGCAAGGGCGCCGGCGTCTACGGTCACGAGTTCGTCGGCTTCCGCGACGGCTGGAAAGGACCGCTCGAGGACATCACGATGCCGCTCGGGATCCCCGAGGTTCGCGGCATCCTGCCCCGTGGCGGGACGATCCTCGGTTCCTCGCGCACCAACCCGTTCTCGGTGGACGGCGGTATCGAGCGGGTCCGCGAGAACCTGCACACGCTGCAGGTCGATGCGCTGATCGCCATCGGCGGCGAGGACACGCTCGGCGTGGCCACGAGGCTGCATGGGCTGGGCGTCAACGTCGTCGGCGTGCCCAAGACGATCGACAACGACCTCAACGCGACCGACTACACGTTCGGGTTCGACACCGCGGTCAACATCGCCATGGAGGCGATCGACCGGCTGCACACGACGGCCGAGTCGCACCACCGCGCGCTGATCGTCGAGGTGATGGGCCGGCACGCCGGGTGGATCGCGCTGCACGCGGGACTGGCCGGTGGCGCGAACGTCATCCTCATCCCCGAGCAGCCGTTCTCGCTGGAGCGGGTGTGCGCGTACGTCGAGAGCCGGTACCTGTCGCATTACGCGCCGATCCTGGTGGTGGCCGAGGGCGCGATGCCGGCTGGTGGCACGCGCGCCGGCGAAGGCGGCGCAGCCGGCGAGAACGCCATGCTGGACAAGGGATTGGACGCGTTCGGCCACGTCCGCCTGGGTGGCATCGGTGAGTGGCTGGCCGGCGAGATCGAGCAGCGCACCGGCAAGGAGGCGCGCACGACCGTGCTCGGGCACATCCAGCGCGGTGGGACGCCGTCCGCGTTCGACCGGGTGCTGGCGACCCGCTTCGGCCTGCACGCGGTCGACGCCGTCCACGAGCAGGACTTCGGCAAGATGGTGGCGCTGCGCAGCACCGACATCGTGCGCGTCCCGCTGGCCGATGCGACGTCCGAGCTCAAGCTCGTCAAGCCCGAGCTGTACGCCGAGTCCGAGGTCTTCTTCGGCTGAGCCCGCGCGGCGGCGATCGTGCTCGCCGCACCGTGATCAACTGCGAGTTGGGGTCGCAGCGCAGCCACGACCCGCAGATGATCAGCGCATGGCCTAGTCTGCGCTCGTGCCCGGATCCGGCCACCTCGCCGGTTCGCGGTCGCCCGATTTTCCGTCCGCGTCGACCAACCGGGCACCTGCGTCGTCGTACGCACGCGCGCCCGTATCCACCCGGATAGGTGATCCGGCGACGCACGATCTGTGCGACCTCGTCGACTTCGGCTCCTTGGACACCCTGGCCCTCAGCGTGTCGATGGCCGAGCCGCAGTACCAGCCGGGCTGCGATCTCGAGATCGCGCAAGACGACGGCGGCGCCTCGATCTACGTGGAGTTGACGGCCGAGCAGCGCTCGCCCTCGCTGCGGGGCGCGACCCGGCGGCTCGCGGCCACCCTCGCCGCATACACGTTCGGCTACGACACGAAGGGGGGCGACTGCGAGCGCGTGGTCGCCGCCGGTGCCGATCTGTGGCTCGAGATGCACGCCTTCCCGGATTCGGACAACGCGTTCCCGGCAAGGACGACATGCTCCGAGATGGACAAGCTCGCCGCGGAGGTGGCCGCGAGTGTTATCGGTCACGAGATACAGCCGTGGCTGTTGCCGACGCCTTCGCTGAGCTCACTCGAGTTCTGTCACGCGCTGTCCGCCGTCGGCCGGGAAGACGTGCCGCTGCTGGACGGAACGAGCGCCACTGACCTGTCGTTCGGGGTGCGTTGTGAGTTGAACAGCGCCGCCGTCCGGTTCTACATCCAGTACGCCATCGCGGACGAGGACGCCCCGGCGGACTCCACACCCATATCGGTCGACGGGCACCGCCTGTTCGCCGCATCGGGCAACGACGACGGCTACGCGGTGTTCACATCAGTCCAGCAGGCGCTGCAGGACGGCGCCCAGTACGAGGAGATCGAGGCCGGCGCGATCGCCGTGGACGCCGGCCATCCGCCGGCCGACCTGCAGACCCAGACCGCTCAGGTACTTGCTGAGTTCCTCGACACGGTGAACCTGCACTGACAACGTGGCGGTCCTGTCCACCGAATACGCTGTGCCGGTGACCTCCTCGCCCGCCGCCCCGCCTGAGCTCGGGCTGGACGCGTGGCGTGAGCTGCCCGCGGCCCAGCAGCCGAACTGGCCGGACGTGGCGAAGCTGCACGAGGTGTCCGTGACGCTGGCCGCGGCGCCGCCGCTCGTGGTCGCGTCCGAGGTCGACCAGCTGCGCGAGCGGCTCGGCGCGGTCGCTCGGGGCGAGGCGTTCCTGCTGCAGGGTGGCGACTGCGCCGAGACGTTCGCGACCTCGTCGCAGGCCGACATCGCGGGCAAGGTCCGGGTTCTGCTGCAGATGGCCGTCGTGCTCACCTACGGCGCGTCGATGCCGGTCGTGAAGCTCGGGCGGATCGCGGGCCAGTACGCGAAGCCGCGCTCGTCGGACGTCGAGGACACCGGCCGGCTGTCCTACCGCGGCGACATGGTGAACGATCTCGACGGCAACCGGACGCCCGATCCGGCCCGGATCCTGCGCGCCTACTCGACCGCGGCGTCCACGCTGAACCTGCTGCGCGCGTACGCCGGTGGCGGGCTCGCGTCGCTGGAGAAGGTGCACGCGTGGAACACCGCATTCGCGCGGACGACCGAGACCGGCTACCGCTACGAGAAGCTGGCGTCGGAGATCGATCGAGCGGTCCGCTTCATGCGCGCGTGCGGGGTGCACGATGCCGCGCTCGAGGGGGTCGAGCTGTATGCCGGCCACGAGGCGCTGATCCTGGACTACGAGCGCGCGCTCACCCGGGTGGAGGAGGGTCGGGCGTACGACCTGTCCGGACACTTCGTGTGGGTCGGCGAGCGCACCCGGCAGATGGACGGCGCCCACCTGGACTTCGTCTCGCGCATCGCCAACCCGATCGGCGTCAAGCTCGGCCCGACGACGACGCCAGAGTTCGCCGCCGAGCTGGTCGAGCGGCTCGATCCGGAGAACACGCCGGGACGGCTCACCCTGATCAGCCGGATGTCGAACACGAATGTGCGCGACGTGCTCACGGCGATCGTGGAGAAGGTGACATCGACCGGGCACCTGGTGGTCTGGCAGTGCGATCCGATGCACGGCAACACCGAGGAGACGCTCGACGGTGTGAAGACGCGTCACCTGGACCGGATCATCGACGAGGTCGACGGGTTCTTCGATGTGCACGCCGGGCTCGGCACGCACCCGGGCGGGCTGCACGTCGAGCTGACGGGCGACGACGTCACCGAGTGCATCGGGGGGACGGCGGACCTCACCGCCGCCGACCTGGGCCGCCGCTACGAGACCGCGTGCGATCCCCGGCTGAACATCGAGCAGTCGCTGGAGCTGGCCTTCCGGGTCGCCGAGCGGCTGGTGCGGGCGTGATCGTCGACCTGCGCTCGGACACAGTCACCCGTCCGACCCCGGGGATGCGGGCCGCGATGGCCGAGGCCGAGGTCGGCGACGACGTCTACGGCGAGGACCCCACCGTCACCGCGCTCGAGGCCGAGGTTGCGACCCTGCTCGGTCACGAGGCCGGCCTGTTCGTGCCGTCCGGATCGCTCGGCAACCAGCTGGGGATCCGGCTACTGGTCACGCCCGGCCAGGAGCTGATCTGCGACTCGCTCGCGCACATCGCGCGGGCCGAACTCGGTGCCGCCGCCGTCTTCTCCGGGATCACCTTCCGCACCTGGCCGGCCACGCGCGGCCGGCTGGACGCCGACGCGATCCGCGAGCTGATCACGCCGGACGCCGGCCCGTACCTGGTGTCGACGGCGGCGATCGCGGTGGAGAACACGCACAACTTCGGCGGCGGCACGGTACAGCCCGACGACCAGCTGGCGGCGGTGCGCGAGCTCGCCCGCGAGAATGGCCTGGGACTGCACCTGGACGGCGCGCGGCTGTGGAACGCGCACGTCGCGACCGGGCGGGCGCTGGCCGAGCTGGCCGGCGGGTTCGACACCGTCTCGGTCTGCCTGTCCAAGGGGCTCGGCGCGCCGGTCGGCTCGGTCCTCGTCTCGAGTGCCGAGCGCATCGCCGAGGCCCGCGTGTGGCGCAAGCGGTACGGCGCGGGGATGCGGCAGGCCGGGATCATCGCGGCCGCGGGGCGGTACGCGCTGGCGCATCACCTCGAGCGGCTCGCGGACGATCACGCCCGGGCGGCCCGGCTGGCCCAGGCGCTCGGCGGCGGGCCGGTGGCCACCAACATCGTCGTGCTCGACGTCGCGGACGCCGCGGTGGTCGCGAGCAAGGCGGCCGAGCAGGGCGTGCGGGTGTCCGCCCTCGGGCCGCGGTTCCTGCGCCTGGTCACGCACCTGGACGTCGACGACGACGGCATCGACCACGCGATCAAGGTGCTAGCACCCCTCGTCTGACCGCCGATTGTGCAACTCTCGGCGGCGTCAGGCCGTCCAGGGTTGCACAATCGGGCGATCAGCCGGCCAGGTGGGCCGCGGACGTGCGCCCGAGCAGCGGCGGGATCGTGGTGACCGCGCGCGCCAGTTCGTCCAGCGACTCGCCGAACAGGGCCTGCGCTCCGTCGCAGAGCGCGCTCTCCGGGTGCGGGTGCACGTCGACCATCACGCCGTCCGCTCCGGCGGCCATCCCGGCCCGGGCCAGGGGCACGACCAGATCGCGACGGCCGGCCGCGTGCGACGGGTCGATGATCACCGGCAGGTGCGAGAGCCGCTGCACCATCGGGACCGCGGACACGTCGAGCATGTTGCGGATCGCCGGCTCGAAGGACCGCACACCGCGCTCGCACAGCACGATGTCCAGGTTGCCGCGCTGGGCGATGTACTCGGCGGCCATCAGCCACTCCTCGTACGTCGCGGTCAGCCCGCGCTTGAGCATCACCGGCTTGCCGCACGCGCCGGCCGCCTGCAGCAGCCCGAAGTTCTGCATGTTGCGCGTGCCGATCTGCAGCATGTCGGCGTGCTCCGCGACCACGTCGACGTCGGCGGCGTCGGTCACCTCGGTGACGATCGGCAGCTGCACCTGCTCGCGCACCTCGGCCAGGATGCGCAGGCCGTCGACGCCCAGGCCCTGGAACGCGTAAGGCGAGGTCCGCGGCTTGTAGGCGCCGCCGCGCAACAGGGTCGCCCCGGCCTGCCTGGCCATCCGCGCGCTCTCCAGCGTCTGCTCGGGCGTCTCGACCGCGCACGGGCCGGCGATCAGGGTGAACGTGTCCGGGCCGATCGGCACGCCACCGACGCGGATCGTCGTGCGCCTGGTGTGGTTCTGCGCGGACACCAGCTTGTACGGCGCGGTGATGCGCATCGTCTCCGCGACGCCCGGTAGCCCGCCCGTGTCCAGCGTCTCCAGGATCTCCTCGGTCCCGACCACGCCGACGATCGTGCGCATCACGCCGCGGCTGACGAAGGCCTGCCCGCCGTGGGTCTCGATGTGGGTGACGACGTCCGCGACGTCGGTGTCCGAGGCGCCCGGCGCCATGACGATGACCATGCGCTGAACCCTATCCGGCGCCGCGCAGGGCCTTGAGCGCCGCGATGTCGGCGGCGTGGTCGGCCTCGGCGGTCTCGACGACGAGCGGCACCCCCCGGATGCCCGGCGTCGTGAACAGCGCGCCGAACGCATCGCGTCCGATCGTGCCGCGGCCGAGCGACTCGTGCCGGTCGCGCTTGGATCCGGCCGGGTCGCGGCTGTCGTTGACGTGGACGAGCCCGATCCCGCCCCGGCCGGCGGCCCGCCAGTAGGCGCGCAGTGCCGCGGCGAAGGACCCCGGCGTCGACAGGTCGTGCCCGGCCGCATGGACGTGGCAGGTGTCCAGGCACACCCCGATGCGCGGATCGCGTCCCAGGACGTCGAGGTACGCGCGCAGCGACGCGGCGTCCGAGGCCAACGCGCCGCCACCGCCGGCCGTCGGCTCGATCAGCAGGCGAGGCCCGCCGTCGACCGCGTCGAGCAGCGGCAGCAGGTGCGCGCGCACCTGGTCCATCGCGGTGTCCCACCGGTTGCCGAGCACCGCCGATCCCGCGTGCAGCACGACGCCGGACGCCCCGATGGCAGCCCCGCGCCGCAGGGAGAACTCCAGCGCGAGCGACGACCTCGCGAGCGTCTCCGGCGACGGCGAGCCGAAGTTGATCAAGTATGGCGCGTGCACGAAGACGGGTACCGCGCACGCCTGCCGGAACCTCTCGTCACCGGCTGGGTCGCGCGGTGGCGGCGCCCAGGCTCTCGGGCTGGCCACGAAGACCTGGATCACCTCGGCGCCGACCGCCGCGGCCCGCGGCAGCGCCGCGAGCACGCCACCGGCCACCGACACGTGCGCCCCCACGGGCGAGCTGCGGCGCGGCACGGATCAGTAAACGATCAGCGTGACGGTGGAGCCCACTTTTACACTCTGTCCGGGCGCCGGGTCGACGCCGTACACGTGGTCGGTTCCGGCCAACGGCAGGAACTCTTGAATTGTGACCACGAGATTGAGCGCCTCGAGCTGCGCCTTCGCCTCAGCAGTCGGCGAACCCTGGGCGATCGGCGGGATCGTCACCAGCTGCGGACCCTTGGAGACGGTCACGGTGATCGGGCTGAACTTCACGGCCTGACCCGTCGGCGAGATCGAGATGACGGTGCCCTTGGCAACCGTGTCGTTGAACTGCTCGGTGTCCGTCGGCTTGAAACCGGCCTGCTTGAGCGTGGTGTTCGCGTCGGCGACGGGTGTGCCCTGGTCGATGTTCGGGATCGCGAGGATCGGCGGCCCGGTCGAGACCACGATCATGACGAGCTGATCGGGCTTGACCTTGCTGCCGGCGGCGGGGGAGGAGCTAATCACCTTGCCGGAGGCGATCTTGTCGTCGGCCGCTTGGGAGACCCGGTAGTGCAGGCCGCGGTCGCCGACCGCCTTCTCGGCGTCGTCGAGGGACAGGTTCCTGGTGGTGGGCACGGTGATCCGGTGCTTGCCCAGCGAGACGGTGATGGACACCGTCCGGTGCCGCTCGACGCGGGACCCGACGCCCGGCTGGGTTCCGATCACCTCGTTCACCGGCACGGTCTCGGAGAACGCACGGGTGACGCTGCCGACGTGCAGGTCCGCGTCCTTGAGGGACTTCTCGGCCGCGGTCTGGGCGTAGCCGCGGACGTCCGGCACCTTCGAGTAACGGCCCGACGCGAACCACCACGCCGCGACGCCCGCACCGACCCCGAGCAGGATCACGACGAGCAGCGCGATCAGCCCACGGCGCCGGTGACGCTGCCGATCGGTCAGCTGCTTGCGCCTCTTCGGGGGCGGGATGACGACCGGCGGCGGCGGTCCGTCCGGGCGGCGGATCGGGCCGCCGCGGGTGGGCGTCGTGTTGTGGCCGCGGACGAGCTGCGTGTCGTGCTGCCCGGCGTGCCCGTTGGCGATGAGGTTGGTGGTGGCCGAGTCGGCTTCGGGACGCCGCGGATCCGGGTGGCCGCGCCGGGTCGACGGGCGAGGGCGGGCCGGCACGGGCGTGACCGGCAGGTTCAGCGCCTCTCGCACGTCGGAGATCTCGGCCAGGAACTCGCCGGCATCGGCCGGGCGCTCGGCCGGGTCGGGGTCGGTCGCGAGAACCACGAGCTCGTCGATGTCGGACGGGATGCCCCTGACCTTCGACGAGGGCGCCGGGACGCGGCTATGCACGTGCTGGTACGCCACGTTCATGGCCGACTCGCCCCGGTACGGCGGCTTGCCGGTCAGCAGCTCGAACAGCATGATCCCGCACGCGTACACGTCAGAACGGGGGTCGGCGTGGCCGCGGGTGATCTGCTCGGGCGAGCAGTACGCGACAGTGCCCATCATCAGCCCGGTCCGGGTGGACGAGGCGTCGGCCTCCACCGCGCGCGCCAGCCCGAAGTCGGCGACCTTCACGACCCCGTCGTCGGACAGCAGGATGTTTTCCGGCTTGACGTCGCGGTGCACGATCCCGGCCGAGTGCGCGGCCGACAGGGCGCTGAGCACCGGCTGCAGGATCGATAGCGCCTCGGCCGTGGTGAACTTGCCTCCCCGCTCACGGATCAGATCGCGCAGCGTGCGGCCCTGGACCAGCTCCATAACGAGGAAGACGTGGTCCCCTCCGTCGGCGGTGTCGTACCCCTGGTCGTAGACGGCGACGGTGTTCAGGTGCGTGAGTCGGGCGGCCGCCCGCGCCTCACGCGTGAACCGATCGCTGAACGCCGGGTCCGCCGAGAGCGCGGAGGACATGACCTTGACCGCGACGAGACGGTCGAGCCGCTCGTCGACTGCCGAGTACACCGTCGACATCCCGCCGCGGGCGATGCGGTCGAGGATCCGGTACCGGCCTTCGAGCGTGCGGCCGACCAGCGGGTCCACGGTCGCCGTCTGCACGGGCTGATTCTACGGGGGATCGCGCCGCGATCTTGTCGGCGCACCGGGCGTCGCTCAGCCTTGGCGTCGGTACGCTGGGCTCCCGTGACGGCGAATGAGGCGGATCTGCCCGGTGGCGATCGGGCCCGAGGCGCGGTCGAGTTGCTGGCTGACGACGACCGCCCCGGTGGCTGGCTGCTGCTGATCGACCGGATCCGCCAGTCGTACGTGGACCTGGACGATCCGACCTATCTCGACTTCGAGTACGTCCAGGGCCTCGCGGAGATCCTGGCTGCGCTGCCGGCCGGCCCGCTCGCGATCACGCACGTCGGGGGCGGCGCGTGCACGCTGGCCCGCTACGTCGCGGCCACCCGGCCCGGGTCCTCGCAGATCGTCCTCGAACCCGACACGGACCTCATCGCGCAGGTGCGGGCCCGGCTCCCGTTCGGGCGGGGCGTCAAGGTGCGGATCCGGCCGGTCGGCGGCCGCGAGGGGCTGGCCGCGTTGCCGGACTCGGGTGCCGACGTCGTCATCCTGGACGCGTTCGACGGTGGCCGGGTGCCGGCCGGGCTGACCTCGCGCGAGTTCGTCGCCGACGTCGCGCGGGTGCTGCGCCCGGCCGGGTTGCTGCTCGTGAACGTGGCCGACGGCCCGCCGCTGACGTTCACGCGGCGCCTCGTCGCGACCCTGCGGGCGGAGCTGCCCGAGCTGATCGTGCGGGCTGACCCGTCCGTGCTCAAGGCGCGGCGCTTCGGCAACATCGTGCTGGCCGCGTCCCGGGCCGCGCTGCCGGTGGCGGCGGTCAGCCGGGCCGCGTCGGCCGCGATGTTCCCGCAGCGGGTGCTTTCCGGCGCGGAGCTGACCGATTTCGTCGCCGGCGCAGCACCCCTGACCGACGCCGAGCCGATGCGCTCACCCGCGCCGCCGGACGAGCTCTGGCGGGTGGGTGGCTGACGTGCCGATCGGAGGACGCATGCACGCCGACCGGGCCCGCGCCGAGTCCTTCGGCTCGGCGGCGCAGCAGTACGACCGGTTCCGACCGTCGTACCCGGACGCGCTGATCGACGAGCTGGTGGCGCTTGGACCGGCCGCGGTGTTGGACGTCGGCTGCGGCACCGGCAAGGTCGCCGTGCCGCTCGCCGCGCGCGGGCTGTCCGTCCTCGGCGTCGAGGTGGACGGGCGGATGGCGCAGGTGGCGCGCAGCCACGGGATCGAGGTCGAGGTCGGCGCCTTCGAGACGTGGGACGCCGCGGGGCGCACGTTCGACCTGATCACCTCCGGGCAGGCCTGGCACTGGATCGATCCCGTCGCGGGCGTCCCCAAGGCCGCCGACCTGCTCCGTCCCGGCGGGCGGGCCGTGCTGTTCTGGAACTACGACAAGCTCGACGTCACGACCCAGGAGGCGGTGCAGGCCGTCTACCGCCGGCTGGCTCCTGAGCTGGCGAGTTCGGTCGTCGTCGGTGGCAACCGGCAGAGCGATCGCCGACACGCGGAGGCCTTCGAGGCCGCCGGGCGGTTCGCGTCCGTGGGAACTCGTACCTATCACTGGGAGCAGGTCCGGGCCGCAGCCGACTGGCTCGCCATGGTGGGCACGCACAGCGACCATCTCGCGCTGGAGCCCGAGCGCCGCGAGCAGTTGCTTCGCGAGCTGGGGCAGGCCATCGGCGGGTCCGTTCGCTCGCGCTACGGCACCTATGTGGTGATCGCGCAGCTGGCGGGCTGAGCGGCATGGCAGGCTGGCTGTCGTGCAGCTGCTGACGATCCCCGAGACGGCCGAGGCTCTGGGCGTCGACATCGCCACCGCGCACCAGCGGCTGCGCGACGGCGCGCTGGTGGCTGTTGCCGGCGAGGACGGCGTGCGGCGGGTGCCGGCCGACTTCGTCCAGGACGGTGCGGTGGTGAAGTCGCTGACCGCGGTCATCACCCTGCTGCGCGACGCCAGGTACTCCGACGCCGAGATCATCGGCTGGCTGTTCCGCGAGGACGCCTCCCTGCCCGGGACCCCGATCCTCGCTCTGCGCGAGAACCGCGGCAACGAGGTCAAGCGCCGGGCCCAGGTGGCCGGCTTCTAGTGCACCGGACGTCCTAGTGCACGTGGTGTACCTGGCGATCCTCGCGGCGTGCGTGCTGGGGACGTTGCCGCTGGAGTTCCTGCTCGGGACGAACGTGTACCGGCGCTGGCGCCGGCTGACCGCAGCCGTCCTGCCGGTTGCGGTCGTGTTCGGCGGCTGGGACGGCTGGGCGATCCATCAGGGTGCGTGGCGCTACGACTCGCGCTATCTGATCGGGGTGACGCTGCCCGGGCGATTGCCGCTGGAGGAGCTGCTGTTCTTCCTGGTCGTCCCGACGTGCGCCGTGCTCACCCTGGAGGCGGTGCGAGCCCGGCGCCCGGGCTGGCTGATCGGCGACGAGCCGTGAGCTACACCGTCCTGTCGCTGATCGGCATCGCCGTGGCTGCCCTCGTCGACCAGGTCCTGCTGCGGACGAATCTCCTGCGACGTAAGGCGTTCTGGACGTCTTACGCGATCCTCGTGGTGTTCCAGCTGATCGTCAACGGGCTGCTGACCGGGCTGCGGATCGTGCGGTACGACTCGCATCGGATCATCGGCCTGCGGATCGTCTACGCCCCGGTCGAGGACCTGCTGTTCGGCTTCGCCATGGTGCTGATGACCCTGAGCCTGTGGGTGGCGGCAGGTCGTCGTGCCGCGCGCGCCACGAGTTCCGCAGGCCGCTGACGCCCACGCGGACGCGGCGCCGACTGCCGACGGCCACCCGGCCGTGGAAGACGTCGTAGTCGCGGCGCTCGATCTCGTCGAGGATCTCGCTGTACAGCGTGCGGGCCGTGCGCAGGCAGTCGCGCGAGGTCGCATGGACCAGCTCGATCCCGTCGTCGGCCTCGCGGTACAGCGCGCGCGCCCGCTCGATCTCCCAGGCCAGCAGGTTGCGGATCGGCTCGTCGACCCGGCCCCGGCGCAGCCGCTCGCGATCCACGCCGAACATGTCCAGTGACTCCTGCGGCAGGTACACGCGCCCGCGCTGCAGGTCCTCGGCCACGTCGCGCAGGAAGTTGGTCAGCTGGAATGCCGTTCCCAGGGCGATCGCGTGCCCCTCGAGTGCGTCCCAGCGCACGCCGTCGTCGCGCCGGCCGAGGATGGGCAGCATCTGCAGGCCGATCACCGCCGCCGAGCCCCACATGTACCTCGCCAGCTCGTCGTACGTGGCGTAGCCGTCGACGGTCAGGTCCATCCGCATCGAGTCGAGGAAGTCCGCGAAGTAGCCGGCCGGCAGCCGCCACCGGCCGATCGTGTCTATGACGGCCCTGCTCACCGGATCGCTCGTCGCTCCCCACTCGAGGTCGGCCAGGAAGTCCTCGCTCCAGCTAGTGAACCGCTCGGCCCGCTCATGCGCGTCCAGCGCCGGGGACAGGTCGTCGACGATGTCGTCGACGTGGCGCGCGAAGCCGTAGAGCGCGTGCACGTAGGGCCGCTTCGCCGGTGGCAGCAGCAGCGTGGCGAGGTAGAAGGTCTTGCCGTGGCTGGAGTTGAGCCGCCGGCACAGCTGGTAGCTGACGCGCGTCGCACGATCCTCGACGCCAGCCGCGTCGAGGTCGTTGCGCGCGGTCACCTGCCCATCGTCGCACCGCGCCCGCGTCGCGCTGCTCCGGTCACCCGCTCGGCGGCCAGTCGCCCCGAGACGAGCACCATCGGCACGCCGACGCCCGGCTGGGCGTTGCTGCCGGCGAACACGAGATTCTCGATGCTCGGGTCGATAGTGGGGGAGCGGAACGGCCCGGTCTGCCGGAAGCTGTGTGCGGCGGCGAACGGCGCGCCGGCAGCCAGCCCCTGCGCTCGCCAGCCCGCCGGCGTGACCAGGTGCTCGCACTCGATGCCGTCGCGGAATCCCTTGTAGCCACGGGTTTCCAGCGTCTCGATCAGCTGCTCCCGGTAGCGCGCCGCCTCGCTCGTCCAGTCGATCGGGCGGCGCCGACGGGGATCGAGGTTGGGCGCGGGGAACAGCGCGTAGTAGCTGTTGCGGCCGGCGGGTGCGAGCGACGGGTCGGTCAGCGTGGGCGTCGTGAGCAGGAACGACGGGTCGCTCATCAACTCGCCGCGGCCGACGATCTCGTCGAACGTGCTCTCCCACGCCGAGCCGAAGTTGATCGTGTGGTGCGCGGCATCCTCGAACGTCGCACTCGATCCGGCGTGCAGCACGACCGCGGACGGCGAGTAGCGCAGGCGCTTCACCCGTCGTGGCCGGTAGCCGGGCGGCAACAGCTCGGTGTACGCGGTCGGCAGATCGGCGTTGACCACCACGACATCGGCCGGAATTCGCTCGCCGCCGGCCGTGACGACTCCACGCGCCCGGCTGCCCGCAACCTCGATGCCGGAAACCGTTGTGTTGTAGCGGAACTGCACGCCGTGCGCTGCCGCCGCGCCGGCGAGCGCGCGCGGCACGGCGTGCATGCCGCCCTCGGGGAAGTACACGCCCTCGACGCAGTCCATGTACGTGATCACCGAGTAGATCGCCAGAGCCTGGGCCGGAGCGAGGCCGGCGTACATCGACTGGAACGAGAACAACCGGCGCAGCCGTTCGTCCTCGACGTAGCTCGCCACCTTCGGCCCGAGCCGCCGGAACGCGCCCATCGCCAGCAGCCGGGCGAGCGGCGCGCCGACCAGCTGCACCGGCGAGTCCAGGTTGCGATCGATGAAGTGCGGCATCTCGACGCGGTACAGCTCGCGCAGGTAGTCGACGAACCTGCGGTACCCGTCGGCGTCACGGCGGCTGCACGTCGTCGCGATCTGTTCGGCCATGTCGTCGACGTTCGCGCGCACGTCGATGCGCGAGCCGTCGGCGAAGCGGGCACGGTAGGCCGGATCGAGCTGGTGCAGCGTCAGCCAGCTGTCGAGCTCCTCGCCCACCGCGTTGAGCGGCCGGGCGAGCAGGCCCGGCATGGTGAGCACGGTCGGTCCGGTGTCGAAGTAGTAGCCATGGTCGCGGATCAGGCCGCACCGCCCGCCCGGAACCGCCTCGCGCTCGACGACCGTGACGTGCCGGCCGGCACCGGCCAGGTGCAGCGCGGCGGAGAGCCCGCCCAGCCCTGCTCCGACGATCACGACGGAGTTGGTGTTGCCAGGGACGGTGCGCATGGCCCCACCACGCTACTTGACGTCGGCGTCCGGCCCTCGCTCGCCGGTCAGCGAACCTGGCGCACGCTCTTCGTGCTGCCCCACGCGGTGTCCGCGGTCCACACCGTTGCCTTCAAGCGGTGCCCTGTCGCCAGACACAGGCGGTCGGCGAGCGACAGGCCGCTGCCTTTGCGCCACAGCCGAGCAGCACCCTCCGCGTCGTCAGCTCGCACCGGCTCGACCGCAAGTCCGTAGCTCAGCAGTAGGCCACGGGTCAGCTCCCAGTCCTTTGCGTGCGAGAGAATCTTCTGCGCGACTTCGGACCAGTTGGCCGCGCTGCATCGCCCGCCACGGAGCAGTTCTCGCTCGACGACATCGGCGCCATGCTCACCCTGGATGAAACACAGCAGTGCTGATGCGTCGAAGAGGTTCACGCCGCGTCGTCGGCGGCCGCCTGCGCCCGACGGTCGGCCAGCAGTTCGCCGACGAGGTCCAGCCCATTCAGATCGTCGCGCAGCAACTGCTTCACCTGGTCGCGAGTGGCCAGCACGACGCCACGCGGGGTGTCCAGCAGCAGCAGCGCCGAGCCGGGTCTCAGGTGCAGGCGCTCGCGAAGTTCGACCGGCACGACCAGACGTCCGCGGTCTCCCATCTGCACTGGGTACGTCCCACTCATAAGGTCAACGTACCATTGGCGCAGGCGTACGGCCCCTAGCGAAGCACTCTCAACAGCAACACGGTGCGGGCGCCGATCGGCAGCGCGTTGCCTGCTTTCACCGGGTCGGTCGAGCCGGGTGCGCCGCCGAAGTTGGAGCTGTCGACGACGACCTCGTACCGGCCGGCCCACGGCGCGCCCGGGAGCGCGAACGAGCCGGCCTGGTCCCCGGCGTGCAGCAGGAGCAGGTAGGAGTCGTCCACGATCACCTGCCCGCGCCGGCCCCGATGGCGCAGCCCGCGGCCGTCCAGGTACATGCCGATCGTGCGCAGCCCGATGTCGAACCAGTCCGGCTCGGTCAGCTCGCGGCCGGCCGGATGGAACCAGGCCAGGTCCTTGCAGCCTCCCTCGCCGTCGACCGGGCGCCCCTCGAAGAACGCGCGCTGCCGGAGCACGGGCGCCGCGCGGCGCAGCGCGAGCAGCCGGCGCGTGAGCGCGAGCAGATCCTCGGCGGCCTCGGCGGACGTCCAATCCAGCCAGGACACCTCGTTGTCCTGCACGTAGGCGTTGTTGTTGCCAGCCTGCGTGCGCCACCGCTCGTCGCCGGCCACCAGCATCGGCGCACCGGTCGAAAGCAGCAGGGTCGCAAGGAGGTTGCGCGCCTGCCGTCGGCGCAGCGTCACGACGTCGTCCGGTGCCGGGTCACCCTCGACGCCACAGTTGTACGAGCGGTTGTCGTCGGTGCCGTCCCGGTTGCTCTCACCGTTGGCCTCGTTGTGCTTGTGCTCGTACGAGACGAGGTCGCGCATCGTGAAACCGTCGTGCGCGGTGACGAAGTTGATCGATGCGATCGGCAGTCGCCCGTCATCCCCGTAGAGATCGGACGATCCGCTGAGCCGGAACGCCAGGTCGCGAACCCCGTCCGGCGCGCCGTGTGCCCAGAACGAGCGCACCGTGTCGCGGTACCTGCCGTTCCACTCGGTCCACAGCGGCGGGAACTCACCGACCTGGTATCCGCCGGCGCCGACGTCCCACGGCTCGGCGATCAGCTTCACCTGCGAGATCACCGGGTCCTGGTGAATGATGTCAAAGAACGCGCCCAGCCGGTCCACCTGGTGCAGCTCACGCGCCAGCGCCGACGCCAGATCAAAGCGGAAGCCGTCCACATGCATCTCAACGATCCAGTACCGCAGGCTGTCCATGATGAGGCGCAGGGTTTGCGGATGGCGCATGTTGAGGCTGTTGCCGCAGCCGGTGAAGTCGGTGTAGAAGCGCCGGTCCTCGTCGAGGCGGTAGTAAGCGGCGTTGTCAATGCCGCGGAACGAGAGCGTGGGGCCGAGCTGGTTCCCCTCGGCGGTGTGGTTGTAGACAACGTCGAGGATCACCTCGAGCCCGGCGCCGTGCAGCGCCCGCACCATGGATTTGAACTCGGCCACTTGAGCGCCGGGGGTTGGGGTGCGGGAAAATCGCCGGTCCGGAGCGAAGAAACCGATGGTGTTATACCCCCAGTAATCGCTCAACCCGCGATCGGCAAGAGGCCGCGTGGTAAGGCGGTGATGCACGGGCATCAACTCCACCGCCGTGACCCCCAGCGCGGTGAGGTGCGCGATCGCCGCCGGGTGCGCCAGCCCGCTATAGGTGCCGCGCAGCTCCGGCGGAATCTCCGGATGACGCTGGGTGAAGCCCTTGACGTGCAACTCGTAAATGACGCTCTCGTTCCAGGGGGTTTTGGGCGAGCGATCCCCGTCCCAATCGAAGCCCGGATCAATCACGACGCCGGCGGGCATGAAGGCGGCGTTGTCGCGGCGGTCGGCGGTGAGATCGGCGTTGCGGCCGCCGAGGCGGTAGCCGAACAGCGCGTCATCCCAGCGCAGCTCGCCGGCGATCGCCTTGGCGTAGGGATCGAGCAGCATTTTATGCGGGTTGAAGCGATGGCCGTCGGCGGGGGCGTAGGGGCCGTTGATGCGGAAGTTGTAGCGGCAGCCGGGGCCGAGGCCGGGGAGGTAGGTGTGCCAAATCTGGTCGGTGTGCTCGGAAAGCGCCAACCGCGCTTCTTGGAAACCCTCGAAATCCAGGAGGCAGACCTGCGCCCCCACGCCGGATTCGCTGAACACGGCGAAGTTCACGCCCTCGCCGTCCCAGGTCGCACCCAGCGGATAGGGGCTGCCGGGACGCACCTCCAAGCTCTCGGGATCGAGCGTGGCCGAAAGCACGCGCGGTTTTTTCAAGGCAACGCTCATCGGCAACGTCCAACTACATTGTAACGGGCCACTTGCACCCCGTGGGTTCCTGTCCCGGCGGGCGCACGGCGATAACACGCGGGAGGTGCACAAGAGGGGTGCCGCTTTGGGCCTTGGGCTCGGGCTCGGCTCATCCCCGGCTTGGGGCAGGCGCCGATTTGCCACCAATGGCCTGAACCCGCCGCCAACATGCGCGGGTCCGCATACGTCTGACAGCGAGTATGGCATCCAGTCGAGGCAGCTTGAAAGCGCCACGAGGAGAGCGGGCGCCCGCTGCCGCCAATCGAAGCCCGCCCTCAAGCGGCCAACGGGAGCGACCGAGCGAAAAGTGGCGAGCCACCACGCTACTCGCCCCGCCACTTGACGGCGCCTACACGGCGGAGTGGGTCGGCAGCGGCAGCGCCTGGGAGCCGCTGCTCCCGGTCTGGCGTGCCCTCCACCGCCGCTACACCCCCAGCGACCTTGGCGGCGATCCGGCGTGGTGCGCGGGTACGGAGGCGGCGTACCCAGGCGTCGTCAAGCTGCTCACGCTGTTCCGTGGCGGAGAACTCAGGGCGGTGGTGCCGTTTTTGCTGCTGCGCGCCCCCGTCGACTGCCGCTTGGGTGAGTACAACGTGGTGCGCTTCCGGCCCCGCATGCTGCTGCCCGCCGGCGATGAGCCCGCGCTGGGGGAGGATGCCGAGGCCTGGCACGGCGCGTTCAGCGCCCTGCTCACGCCGCGGCGGGAACTTAATTTTGACGCGCTGCGGATTGCGGCGCCGACGGATTCCTGGCTCTGGGGGTTCATCCAGCGCACGGCGTGGAAGAGCTTCGGAATTTGTCCCTATCAACCGGCGGCGCCGGTGATGCATCAGCGCATCGCCATGCCGACGACGTTCGAGGCATACGCGGCCAAGTTCACCGCCAAGACGCGGGGGAATCGCCACCGCGAACTGAAGAACCTGAAGCGGTGCGGCACGGTCGAACTCGCCTGCTACCGCGGCCTGGGCGAGGTCGAGGTGTTCCTGGAGCAGGCCATGGCGATCTCGCGGCGCAGCTACCAACACCGTCTTCTGGGCGTGGGCATGCCAGCGCCGGAACGGCTGCGGCCGCGCCTGGAGGTGGCGGCGCGCCAAGGCTGGCTGCGCAGCTACGTGCTGCACTGCGGCGGCGCGGCGTGTTCCTACATGCTCGGCTACCAGTACGGCGGGCGGTATCACTACATGGCGGTGGGCTACGATCCGGCCTGGAAGCCGTTCTCCGTTGGCACGGTGCTGCAATGGCTGGTGCTGCAGGAGATGTGTGCGCACGATGGGCCAGCGGCGTTCGACTTTGGCACGGCCGCGCCGCAGACGGAGTACTTCGGCAACGACAGCTTTGAAGAGGGCACGCTGCTGCTGTTCCGCCGTGGGATCCGCCCGTGGCTGATCCGGCAGCTCCACCAAGGGGGCCGGCAGACGACGCGGCTGGCGGTGCAAATCCTGGAACATTACCGCCTCAAGGCGCCGGTGCAGCAGTTCCTGCGCCGCCTCCGTGGCTGCTAGTGTGGTGCGTAAACCACTCGCTCCACCCACTCCTCAAGCGACCAACGGGACGACAGCTATGAAGAGGGCACCACTGCTGTTATACCGCCGTGGCCTCGATCCCGGGCTGGTCCGCAGGCTGCACCCGGCCAGCCACCGCGCCACGCTCGCCGCCTCGCGCCGTTTCAACAAACTTAGGACGTGCCCACCCTAACACCGCTGCCGCACGCGGCTGGGTGGACATGTGCAACGGCGTGCACATCCGTAAAGCCCGTAAGGCGATGGCGCGATTATGAAATATTTAATTGTGGTTTAACGGTCCACTTCGCAGTGCCTGTGCTAAATTCCAGAATTATGCAGATTCTACGCACCACACTTGTTGCGTGCAGTCTTCTAGCTTTCGGGCTCGCGCTGCACGCGTCTTCGATCACCTATGACTTCAGTGGCAGCTGCAGCGACTGCAGCGGCACCGTCACCGGAACCATGGAGTTAAGCAGCAACTACGTGCTGGGCACCAGTTTCCTTAACGATTTTCTCGGGTTCAGCTACAACGGCAGCAACCTATTCCCCAGCTTTACCATCGCCGCTCCCGGCCCGCAGTCATTCGGCTCGCTACCGACTACGCTCCCCGGCTTCGCCGCCATGACCCTCAACAGCGATCAAACCACGTACTCGGGCCAGACGGGGAGTTTCTTTTTCTCGACCTATGAAGACGGAACTTGGGATCTCGGCTTTACTCCCTTGAACGGCGGGACCGGCGGGACCGGCGGCGGGGGCGGGGGCAACGGCTGCAATCGCTGCGGTTCCGATACGGGCACCGATGGCAGTTGGTCGTTGGCCTCGCCGCCGCCCGTCGTCACGCCCGAGCCGTCCACCTGGACTCTGATGCTCGGCGGCCTAGGCCTGCTCGGACTGGGTCGTCGCCAGCGGTGGTGGGGCGCCCTCTCGGCCTAGCCGGCGCACCCGCGCGGCTACAGCGTGGCGGGCCTGCCGCAACTCCGGCGCTCCGCGCCGGGGGCTCGGCGGGTACACAGCGATTTCCTTCACCGCCCATGCGAGCCTGTGAAGCCGTAAAATGACGGTGTGACGCAAGCACAACGGGAAGCGGCGCACCCGGAAGGCGACGGCGCCCCGCCGCCGGCTGGGTTGTGGCACGTCGGCTGGGGGACCCGGTGGCGGCGGCTGGGGCAGCAACTCGGTTTCCGGCACTGGTTTCCCCATATCCCGCTGGCGCTGGTCCAGGCGCTGCTGGGGCTGCTGGTGTTCGAACTTGCCTACGGCGGCGGCGGCGGCTGGCGGCGGTTAGCAGCACAGATTTCCAACGGGCTCACCAACGTTCACCCGTCCGGCATCGCCTTTTTGCTGATCGGCGCGGCGTTGGTGCTGATGTCCATCGGGCTGGCGCTCCGTTCCCGGCTGGCGTGGACGCTAGTCCTGCTGCTCAACGTCGCGGTGGTGCTGGCCATTCGCCTGATCCCGCACGCCTCCGCGCCCTGGCTGGTCAACTACGCGGTGGTGTTGCTGGTGGCGCTGGGGTTCGCGCACCGGGCGTTCAGCCGCAGCAGCGTCGCGGCCGGCACCATCTTCGCCATCACCAGCAGCCTGCTGTTGCTGATCTACGCGGTGTTTGGCGCGCTCTACCTCGGAGCGCAGTTCAACCCGCCCATCCACGATCTGGTCACCGCTTTGTATTACGCGGTGGTCACCATGGGGACTGTCGGCTACGGCGACATCACCGCGCACACGCCCGAAGCGCGGCTGTTCACCATCTCGATCGTCATCTTAGGTATTGCCGTCTTCGCCACTTCGATCAGCGCCATCGTCAGTCCGCTGGTTAGCGGCAGCCTCAACCGCATCATGAGCCGCAAGGAGAGCCGCATGCACCGTTCTGACCATTTTGTGATTGTTGGCCTGACCGCGCTCGCCTACAACACCTACCACGAGCTCAAGCGCCGCGGCCATCCCGTGGTGCTGATCGCCCCGCAGGAGCCGCCGCCGGGCGATTTTGACGATGCTGACGTGATCGTGGGCGATGCCAACAACCTCGACATTCTACGCCAGGCCAACGCCAGCGAAGCACAAGCGGTGCTGGCGATGCGGGTGGACGATTCCGAAAACGCTTTTATCGTGCTCACCGTCAAAGAGCTGAAAGGCAAGGCCAAAACCGTGGTCGCGGTCAACGACGCCAAACACATGGAGCGCATCAAGCTGGTGCAGCCGGACATCATCATTTCGCCCCAGGTGCTGGGCGGCGAGATCCTGGCCATGGCGCTGAGCGGCGAGGAAATTACCGGCGAGTTCGTGATGCAGCGCTTTTTGAGCTTCCAGGGCTCCAAGCAGTAACGCATGCGGGTGCTCACCGTCAACACCGGGTCTTCAAGCGTCAAGACGGCGGTGTACGACGCTGCGCCGGAGTTGCGGGCTATCAAGGCCGCTTCGGCTCGCCAGATCGAAACTATCGCGGGTTTCGGGGCCGCACTGCGGGGCCTGCTGCCGGGTTTGCTGTCCGGCCTCCCCACTCCCGCTGCGGTGGGGCACCGGCTGGTGGTGGGCGGCGAAGCGTGGTGGGCGCCGCGCGTGCTCGACGACGCGGCCGTCGCCGCGCTGCGGAAGCTCGCGCCTGAGGCGCCCGATCACCTGCCGCAAGCCCTGGCCGCCATCGCCATGACGCAGGAGCTGTTTCCTGGCGTTCCACAGATCGCCTGTTCGGATGCGGCCTTTCACCGCACGCTGCCCGCCGCTGCCCGCGCGATCGCGGTGCCGGCGTGGGCCGGGGTCGAGAAGTGCGGCTTTCATGGGATCTCGTGTGAGCACATTGTGGCGGTGCTACAAGCTGAAGCCGCCGCTGCCGCCAGCGCGGGCGGGCGGCTCATCATTGCGCATTTGGGCAACGGCTGCAGTTTGACCGCCGTGCGCGGCGGGCACAGCGTCGAGACCACCATGGGGTTTTCGCCGTTGGGCGGCGTGGCCATGTCCACGCGCAGCGGCGATCTCGATCCCGGCGTCGTCGTCCAAATGCTCCGCCGCCGGCCGCTGGCCGCCGAGGAGCTGAACCGTGTGCTCAACCGGGAATCGGGCCTGTTGGCACTCTCCGGCACGAGCGGCGATATGCAAACGCTCCTGGGCGAGGGCACGCCGGCCGCCGCCGCGGCGGTCGAGGTCTTCGTCTACCAGGCGCGGAAGGCCATGGGAGCGCTGGCGGCGGTGCTGGGCGGCTGCGATCTGCTGGTATTCACCGGTGGCATTGGCGAAAACGCCGCCACCGTCCGTAGCCGCATCTTAGAGGGGATGGAGTGGCTCATCCCGCAGAGCCGGGTGATTGCCGCCGATGAAGACCGCATGATCGCCCAGCACGTATTGGAAAGGCTCAACCCGCGATGACATTCCGCTTCGACCGCCAAATTTCGAGCGCGATGCCGGCGGGCCAACCGCTGACGCCGGAGGAGTTGACCGCGATCAACCGCTGCTGGCGCGCCGCCAACTACCTCACCATCGGGCAAATCTATCTGCAGGCGAATGCGCTCTTGCAGGACCCGCTCACGGTGGACCACATCAAACCGCGCCTGCTGGGTCACTGGGGGAC
>JBOGDQ010000084.1:0-5828 GCA_050742975.1 Jatrophihabitantaceae bacterium | reverse complement strand
TGCGGATCGCCGTGGACACGACGGCCGGCACGGCGACCGGCGCCGTCCAGGTCTGGCTGGACAACCTGCTGGTGACGGACCTGTCGAGTGCGGCGAGCGACGTCGGCGCGGCACCGATCGGCGGGATCCAGATCGGTGAGGTGCAGGCGGGGCGGGCGTACGACGTCGTGTTCGACGACGCCGCGTTCGGCACCAGCCGCCTGGGGCCGCAGGCGGACAACGCGCCGCCGAACACGCCGACCGGGCTGACCGCCACGGCGACCTCCGCGTTCGCTGTCCAACTCGGCTGGGACGCGGCCACCGACGACACCACCGGCTACGACGTCTACCGGGACGGCACGCTGATCGCGAATGTCGGTGCCGTGAATGACTTCGCCGACGACAGCGTGCTGCCGGGTTCGACGTACGCGTACGCCCTGCGCGCGCTCGACGCGGCGGGCAACCTCTCGCCGCTGAGCACGGCCGTCACCGTCACGACGCCGGCAGGTGACGCTCCGGTCTTCGCCGACGGGTTCGAGAACGGCGACCTGTCCCGCTGGACCTCGAACGCGGGACTGCAGGTACAGGCGAACGACGTGGACTCGGGCAGCTTCGCGGCCGAAGCCAGCACCTCCGCCGGGGCGACCTGGGCGAAGCGCACGCTTCCGACGAGCTACTCGGACGGGTACGCGCGCGTCGACTTCCTGGTGAAGAGCCAGGGCGCCCAGCTGACGTTGCTGCGGCTGCGCAACACGCCGACGGGCACCGGCGGCTACCTGTACCTGACCGCGACCGGGCGGCTGGCGTTCCGCAGTGACGCCTTGCCGGCCGGGACGATCAGCAGCGTGGCGCCCGGGCCCGGCTGGCATTCGCTGGAACTGCACCTGGCGATCGCCGGGCCGGCCAGCTCGGTGCAGACGTGGCTCGACGGCGCGCCCGTCCCCGGTCTCACCTTCGCCTCGACCGACCTGGGCACGTCGAGGATCGGCGTGCTTCAGATCGGTGACACGACGAACTCCGGCACGTGGGACGTCGTCTTCGACGGCGCAGCCTTCGGTACCAGCCGGCTCGGACCGGTCGGCGACGTCACCGCGCCGAGCGTCCCGCAGAACGTGACCGCGTCCGCCCCAACCGGGTTCTCGGTCTCCCTGGGGTGGGACGGGTCCAGCGACGACTTCGCGGTGGAGGGCTACGACGTGTATCGCAACGGCCGCCTGTTGGCCACCGACGTCAGCACTACCAGCTACGTCGACTCGACTGTGCTGGCCTCGACCGTCTACGACTACACGGTTCGGGCCCGCGACACGTCGGGCAACGTCTCCGCGTTCAGCTCTGACACCGTCGTGAGCACGCCGGCCGCGACCGCGCCGGTGTTCGCGAACGGCTTCGAGACGGGCGACCTGTCCGGCTGGACGAGCACCGGCGGGCTGACGGTCGAGAGCACGCTCGTGCACAACGGCAGTTACGCCGCCGAGGGCAACACCGTGACCGGTGCGACATACGCGAAGCGGACGCTGCCGAGCACCTACGACGACGGATACGCCCGGGTGGCGTTCCTGGTGAACAGCCAGGTGTCGCAGGTCAACCTGTTGCGACTGCGTGCGCCGGACGGCACGTCGCTCGGCTACCTCTATCTCGACACATCCGGTCGGCTGGGGCTGCACATCGATGCCGCCGGGACCAACACGGTGAGCGCGTCCGTGCCGGGCGCGGGCTGGCACGTCGCGGAACTGCACATGACGATCAGCACGGGTGTCGTGCAGGTGTGGCTGGACGGCGCGGCGGTGACCTCGCTGAGCGTGTCCGGCGGCGTCCTGGGAAGCAACCCGATCGGCGCGGTGCAGATCGGTGAGACGACAACCGGCCGGACGTACGACGTCGTGTTCGACGACTGCGCCTTCAGCCTCGGGCGCATCGGGGTTTCGTGAGTTCCCGAGTCGAAGAGCGCGTGCCCGGGCCGTCCCTCGGGCGGCTCCCCATAGCGGCTGCCGTCGCCCATCCCCCGGCGGCGGCGGCCCTTTTCGTGCGGCAGTGGACGGCCGCGCGGGTCGTGCTCGCGGTTGCCCTGGCAGCCGGTGCCACGCTGCGCTTCATCGGCCTGGGAACCGTCGGTCTGAACAGCGACGAGGCCGTTTACGCGTCGCAGGCCGCCTCGCTCGCGGGCAACACTCACTTCGTTTCGCTGTTCCCGGTCGTGCGTGCGCATCCGCTGCTGTTCCAGATGCTGCTGTCACCCCTGTACCGGGCGGGCGTCCCCGACACCTCCGGGCGCTACGTCGCGGCGGCATTCGGCGTCGGGACGATCGCAATGCTCTACGTCGCGGGCAAGCTGATCTATTCGGCCCGCGCCGGTGCCCTGGCGGCGCTGTTCCTCGCGGTGATGCCGTACCACGTGACGGTCAGCAGGCAGATCATCCTCGACGGGCCGATGTCGTTCTTCACCACGGCGGCGCTCACGTGCTGCGCGGCGTCAGCGCGTACCGGCGCCCGGCGCTGGCTGGTCGCGGCGGGCATGTGCCTGGGAATCGCCGCCCTGAGCAAGGAGACCGCCGTCATCTTCGTCGGCTCCGTGTTCGTGTTCTTGTGCCTGCTCCACTCGGCCTGGCGGCCCACCCGGTACCCCCTTGCCGCAGGCGCCGCCGCGGTCGGCCTGACGCTGGTATACCCGATGCTGACCGCGCTGGCCGGTGGCACCCGCGGCGGCCAGTCCTACCTGCTGTGGCAGCTGACCCGCCATCCCAACCACACCTTCGGCTTCTATCTGACGACGGTCGGCGCGGCGATGGGCCTGGTGCTGATCGCCGTGGCGGTGTTCGGGTTGTTGATCCGGCCGGCGATCTCCTGGCGCGAGGTCCTGCTGCTGTGCTGGCTCGGCATCCCGCTCGCGTTCTTCGAGGTGTGGCCGGTCAAGGGCTACTCGTACCTCATGCCCGTCGCGCCGGTGATGGCGCTGCTTGCCGCCCAGGCGATCGTGCGGATACCACAGGCGTCCGGCCGCCCACGTCGGTTCGGTCTCGCCGCCGCCGGAGTCGTCGCGTGCCTGTGCACGGTTTCGCTCGCGGTGCCCGCGGTGCACGCCGCGACGGCGGTTCCCACGTCGGGTCTGGCCGGCGCGGGTGGCACGCCGGGCGGGCGGGAGACCGGCCGCTGGGTCGACGCGCAGCTGCCACCCTCGGCGCGCCTGCTCACGATCGGGCCGTCCATGGCCAACCTCATCCGTTACTACAGCGGGCGGCAGGCCGACGGGCTGTCGGTGAGCACCAACCCGCTGCACCGCAACCCGTCCTACGCCTCGGTGGCCAACCCGGACGCCGCGCTGCGTTCGGCTACCTACCAGTACGTCGTGTGGGACGCGTACTCGGCCGGCCGGTCCTCGCGCTTCGGCGCGGAAGCGACCTCGCTGGCGCTGCGGTTCCGCGGGCGGGTCGTGTACGTCCACAAGGACGCGAGTGGCCGCCCGCTGATCGTGATCTACCAGGTGCTGGCCCCGGCCGGGAAGAACGCTCGCGCGCCGGCGCCACCGCAGCCGCCCGTGCGTCAGCCCAGTAGCGCTGTCCTGTTCGTCGGCTACGGCGGCGCGGTGGGCTTCGGCGTCGTGCTGCTCGCCTGGGCCGCCGGCGTCGTTCGCCTGCGGGGCTCGCGCGCGGCGGTGCCCGGATGAGGCGCCTGCGCGTGCACCTGTGCGCTGCCGCGGTGATCGTCATCGCCGGGACCGCCGCTCCGATGCCGCCTGCGTCATCGGTTGCCTCCGGGACCGTCTACCTGCAGACCGTCCCCGCCCTGGGTGGCGTCCGGGTGAGCGTCGGATCTACGACGGTGACGACGGCGTCGGACGGCAGCGCGGCGGTGGACGTGGCTGCGCTCGACGGCATCGCGCGGTCGGTCCAGGTCGCCTCGCAGTACGTCGACGCGAACACCCGTATCGAACTGAGCAAGGTTGCGGTGCTGCCGCACTCGGCAGCACACCAGAGTCGGCTCGGAGTCGGGTTGAACGTGTTCCGCTCCGTGCACCTGTTGCTGAGCTCGGGCAGCAGCGGCGTGGCGGTATCGGCGGTGCGGTCGGTGCGGCTGCGCTCGGTCACCGGCTCGGTCGTCAGCACCGATCCACGTACCGCGCGTTCGGTGAGCCTGCTGTCGGTACGGACGACGCTGGTGCGCAACGTCCTGACCGCGCAGCAGGTGAGCTGGTACGTCGAGCGCATCTCGGCCGGGCCGGGCATCGCGGTAACCACCTCGACGCCGCGCTTCGACCCCAGCACGCGGCGCACCTGGGCCCTGCCGTTGCAGACCGTGCACGGCACGCTGGAGATCGCCACCGTTCCCTCCACTCCCGGCGCGCTGTTCCTGATCGACGGGGCGGTGGCCACGACCGGCAGCGACGGCCGTGCGAGCGTGCCGATCGCAAACCTGAACGGCGTCGATTCCCGGCTGCGGCTGGCCACCCCCGCGGCCGGGGACCTGACCGTGTCGCTGCTGAGGGTGACCCGGATGAAGCCTCGCGCGTCCTTCGAGCGCAGCGTCATCGCCGCGCTCGCGATCCGCCGTCCCGTCTCGCTGCGCTTCCTGGACCTGGCCGGCTCGTCCGTCCCGGCAGGCCGGGTCAGCGGTGTACGGGTCGAGGGTGACGGCTCTGACCTGCAGCTGTCCGGCAGCCAGGTGGGAGATGCGTTCCTTCTGCTCGCCGAGCAGGCGACCCGGGTGCGGAATGTGTGGCAGGTCCGTCGGGTCAGCTACGCGATGTCAGCGGTACGGATCGACGGTTCGGACGTGGTGTTCGCCGGGGCGCAGCACTTCGAGCCGGCCACGGCGCAGGTCTGGCCGGTGCGCTTGTCGGTGTTCCGTGTCAGCGTCACCGCCCACGACGCGCTGTTCGGGATGCGCGTCGGCTCGCATCTGGTGATCACCCGGCCGGACGGGACGCGCTTCGCCGAGCAGGTGAGCGGGGACGGGCCGTCCACGGTCGTGTCCTCGATCGCGCGCGGTGTCTACGACTTCCACTTCTCCGCTGCGATCTTCGGCTCCCACACGGTGTTGCAGGTCTCGCGCGATGACAGCGTCGACGTCCGTGTCGTGACCCTGCTCGACGTCGTAGTGGTGATCGCGCTGATCGCCGCGCTCGCGGTGTCCGCGGCCTACGGCGGCGGGTACCTGGCCCGGCGTCGCGAACGGACGCCGACATGAGCCGGCTGAGGCTGACGCTCACCCGGTTGGTGGCGCTGGCGGGTGCGGCGGCCCTGGTCGGGGCCGGCGTCCTGTTCACGCTGACGGTCGAGGGGCGGCCCGTGCGGTCGGTGCCACCACCGCCGGTCGCCGCGTCCCGATCGACCGAAGGCCCGAGCGCGACGAGCCCGGTCGGTCGGCCTCCTGTGTACGCGTACTTCTACCAGTGGTTCGCCGCGTCCTCGTGGACCCGCGCGAAGGTGGACTACCCCCTGATCGGCAAGTACAGCAGCGATGACGTGTCCGTGCTGCGTGAGCAGGTTCGCCAGGCCCGCGCCGCAGGAATCGACGGCTTCCTCACGTCCTGGAAGAACACGCCGGCACTCGACCGTCGACTGAACCTGCTCGTTCGAGTCGCGCAGCAATGGAACTTCGACGTGGGAGTTGTGTACGAGGCCCTGGACTTCTCGCGCCATCCGCTACCCGTCGCGACGGTCGAGTCCGGGATGCGCTACCTCGTCGCGCACTGGGGGCAGTCGCTGCGTTCGAGGTACTACAGCCGGCCGGTGATCATCTGGACGGGAACGGATCAGTACAGCCGCGCGGACGTGCAGCAGGTCCGTACCGCTCTGGGCACGAGCGTGCTGCTGCTGGCGGCGGCCAAGAGCGTGCCGGGCTACCAGCGGATC